>DAIRFV010000013.1:0-49586 GCA_036794905.1 Pyrinomonadaceae bacterium
CATCCCCTACGGCACGCAGGAGGGCGAAATCTCCTTCTGCGCCTACAACACGGGCATCGGCTGGCGCAACATCATCGAGCAGATGCACCAGAACGCGACCGTCGCGCAGTGGTACAAGGAGCACGGCCGCCACGAAATCTTCGCCAAGAACAAGGAGGTCGAGCTGCCCGAGGCGGCCGTCAGTCTCGTGCTGAACGAAGTCGACCTCCAGCGCCCGAACAAGCCCCAGATGGAGGGGCCGAAGACGGCCGCCGAAGAGGCCGCGGCGATGCGCAAGCTCTACCAGGAGATGGTGCTGAAGAAGAAGCTCGGCGCGGACGTGGAGAAGAACACCCCCGTCCAGATCAAGGGCCTCTCGCGCAAGAGCAGCGAGACGACGAACGCCTAAGGTCGCATTCGGCGGCAGCCCGACCGCGAGGGAGGGCTTCGGAGAAACGCAGAAGGAGGGATGATGAGAAGCACGCTGCCTCTCATCATCCCTCCTTCTTTTGTCGGACGTACGCCCTCCCTCGCGGTCGGGCTGCCGCCGCGGTTTGCTCGCTTGAATAAATCAGTTCGTTAAGGTGTAATGTCTGGCGGTTTAATCGTATGGTTCGCATTCTTCTGACAAACGACGACGGCATACATTCCGACGGCCTCACGAAGTTGGAGGAGGCTCTGCGCGAGGTGGGCGACGTTTACGTCGTCGCGCCCGCGTCGGAGATGAGCGGCGCCTCGCACAGCCTGACGCTCTCGCGCCCGCTGCGCATCCGCCGCATCGACGAGCGCCACTGGACTGTCGACGGCACGCCGACCGACTGCGTGACGCTCGCGCTCAACCAGATTCTCGGCCCCGGCGAGCTGCCCGACATCTGCTGCTCGGGCATCAACTACGGCGCCAACCTCGGCGACGACGCCAGCTACTCGGGCACCGTGGCCGGCGCGCTCGAAGCGACCATCCTCGGCGTGCCGGGGCTGGCCTTCAGCCTCGTCGCGCGCGAGAACTTCGACTTCACGCACGCCGCGCGCTTCGCCATCACGGCCGTGCGCAAAGTCCTCTCGGAGGGCCTGCCCGAAGGGACGCTCCTCAACATCAACATCCCGCCGGGCGAGGTCGCGGGCGTGCGCGTCACGCGGCAGGGCATCAAGAACGCGCGCCCCTTCATCACCGAGCACCTCGACCCGCGCGGCAAGGCGTATTACTGGATAGGCGAGGAGTACTACGGCAAGAGCCCCGAGGACGGGACGGATTACGCGGCGGTCGAGGCGGGCTACATCTCCGTGACGCCGATGCGCAGCGACATGACGAACCACAGCGCGCTCGACGCGCTCGACCTCTGGAACCGCATGGGCGCCGACGCGGTCGAGGGGCGGGAAGAGGATCAGCCGGCGGGTCTGGGTTGAGTGTACCGAGTGAGTCCGGGGAAGAGGTTTTTTTGAGTTCTTCGTCTTCAAACTGGCCCGCCGCGCAGTCGTCGAGCTACCGCATCCCGCGCCAGCGCATGGTCGAGCGCCTGCGCGACCACTACCGCATCCGCGACCCGCGCGTCCTCGAAGCGATGGCGGAGGTGCCGCGCCACCTCTTCGTCCCGGAGGCTTTGCAGGGGCGCGCCTACGGCGACCACGCGCTGCCCATCGACGCCAACCAGACCATCTCGCAGCCCTACATCGTCGCGCGCATGACGGAGCTGCTCGAAGCCGACAAGTCGAGCCGCGTGCTGGAGATCGGCGCGGGCTCCGGCTACCAGACGGCCGTGCTCGCGCGCGTCGCCGGCCAGGTCTACGCCATCGAGCGCATCGCCGACCTCGCGCGCCAGGCGCAGTCGCGCATACGCTCCCTGGGCATCTACAACGCCACGGTCAAGTGCTTCGACGGCACGATGGGTTGGAGCGCGCACGCGCCCTACGACTGCATCCTCGTCGCGGCGGGCGGCCCGCGCGTCCCCGACCCGCTGCTCGCGCAGCTCAAGGTCGGCGGCCGCCTCGTCCTCCCCGTCGGCGAGTCGCGCGAGTCGCAGCGCCTCGTCCGCGTCATCCGCACCGAAGAGGATTTTCAGCACGAGGAGCACGGCGCCTGCGCCTTCGTCCCGCTCATCGGCCGCCACGGCTGGAGTAACGAAAGCTAGGTGTGGGGTGTTGGGTGCCGGGTTTTGGGAAGAACAGGCTTTTACCCTAAACCCGGCACCCAACACCCCACACCTCAAATCATCATGGAATCCATCTACGAACTTTTACACCAGCTCAAGGAGCTGCTGAACCCGAAGAACATCATCGACTTTCTGACGACGAAGGGGCTGCTGCTGACTTACTTCGGGCTCATCCTCATCGTGTTCGCGGAGACGGGGCTCGCCGTCGGCTTCTTCCTGCCGGGCGACTCTCTGCTCGTCGTCGCGGGGCTGGTCGCGCGCATGCACCCCGACCGCCTGAACGTCGTCATCCTGCTCGGCACGCTCTTCGTCGCCGCGGTCGTCGGCGACGCCGTCGGCTACTACACCGGCCTCAAGCTCGGGCCGCGCCTCTTCACGCGCCAGAAGTCGCTGTTCTTCCGCCCGAGCCACTTGCAGAAGGCGCACGAGTTCTACGAGAAGTACGGCGGCAAGACCATCATCATCGCGCGGTTCGTGCCCATCGTCCGCACGTTCGCGCCCATCGTGGCGGGCGCGGCGCAGATGTCCTACCGGCAGTTCCTCGCCTACAACGTGATCGGCGGCTTCGCGTGGGTCTTCAGCATGATCCTCGCCGGCTACTTCCTCGGCACAATCGTCGAGCGCGCCTTCGGCATCAAGCTCGAAGAGCACATCGAGTGGGTCGTCATCATCGTCGTCCTGCTCTCGCTGACCCCGCCGCTCTACGAGTACCTCAGGTCGCGCCGCGAGAAGGCGCGCAAGCTGCGCGAGGGCGCGGGCGACGTGCGTGTTTGACAGTGACGGTCCTGACACTTAGAATGCTTCAGCAATCTTCGACGGGGCGTGGCTCAGCCTGGTAGAGCGCTCGGTTCGGGACCGAGAGGTCGGAGGTTCGAATCCTCTCGCCCCGATTTTGCTGAAAAGAAGGAAGGCCACTCAATCTGAGTGGCCTTCCTTCTTTTTGCGTGGAGGCCGGGTGGGGCTTCAGGGCTTGTCCACCTGGAGGAGGAAGGTGTGGGGCGGGGAGGTGGGGGTGCGCGGGGGCTCGGGGTCGGCCTGGAGGAGGCGGAAGTTGTAGCCCAGCGCCGAGACGGGCGGGTTGGCGGTGTGGGGGCGGGGGACGCCGCCGGGGATGGAGAGGATGAAGCGGGCCGCCGGGCCGCCGGGCTTGGAGGCTTCGACGAGGATGGAGATGGAGCCGGGGCTGAAGCACTGCACTCCGGGCGGGCAGCGCGAGTCGAAGCCGACGGCGAGGATGTTGACGCGGAGCTTGTCGGGCGGGAGGACGGCCGACTCCCCGATGCCGAGCGTGAAAGGCGTGCCGAAGGCGGCCTCCTTCTGCGGCTCAAGGAAGCGGCGGCGGTACTCGTCGGAGGTGATGAAGGCTTTGACCATCTCGGCGCGGACGAAGTCGCCGTTGAACTGGTCGAGCTTCGCGAGCCAGAACTCGTAGCCCCCCTCGTCCGGGTCGCGCCGCAGGTAGCCGAGGTACTGCATCAGCACGAAGGCCGGGGCGAACTCGCGGCGCCGGAAGTCCTCGTCGTCGGCGACCTTGAGGAGGACGCTGCCGCGCGTCTCCGTCCCCGCTTCGAGCCCCGCGACGAGCGCGCTGAACTCCGAAGTCGAGAGCGCGCCCAGAGCCTTCGCGTTCAGCCGCTCGACGTACTGCGACGGCGTCAGGCTCTCCGGGAACTCGTCGCGGAAGGGCGCGCGCGCGGCGAACTCATCGGCGTAGGCGCGGCGGTTGGCGGCGAGCCGCGCCTGCCAATCGCCCTGGCCGACGACCACGCCCTCGCCCACCTCGCGCGCCTCCTTGACGAAGCTGCGGTAGGGAACCCTCACGTCGAACGCGAGGCGGTGGAGGCGTTCGACGAGGAAGCCCGTCTCCTGGAATTCAATCGAGAAGAAGAAGGCGGCCGAGACGTGAACCCGCTTCGCCTCGCGGCACGCCGCGTCCGCGCCGCACGACTCGACCTCGTTCGTCCAGAAGGCGAGGCCGTCGGCGTCGGGCTCGCGCCCGAGGAAGTCGAGGTAGTGCTGGCGGACGAAGAACGCCGTGTCGTCGATGGGGTTCGACGAGGCGGGTTGCTCGTCGTCGTCCCGGATGGTGAGACGTGCGGAGGCGGGCGCGTCGAGCACGGCCGCCCCGCGCAGGTTGTGGAGCGAGAGCGTGAGCGACTCGTCGCCCTCGACCGTGCGGTCGTCGGTGACCGAGACGTTGAAGCTCTTCACGGCCTCGCCCGGCGCGAACCGCAGCGTGCCGCGCGCGGTCGTGTAGTCGGAGCGCTCCGAGGCCGTGCCGACGCCCGTCGAATATTCGACCGAGACCTCCTGCGAGAGGTCGCCCGCGCGCGCCACGTTCACCTGTACGAAGCGGCCGGCCTCGCCCGACGTGTAGGCCGGCGAGTCGAAGTGGACGCGGCTCGCCTGCGCCGGAACGTCGCCCTCGGAGAGCTTCAACACGAAGCTGTTGTAGATGAAGTCGAACCCGGGCGACTGCTCGTCGCGGAACGGGTTGACCGTGGGGAAGTCGTCCGAGTTGGTGAAGCCGAGCAGGTAGACCGACCCGGCCGAGTCGGCGTGGACGGCCGACCCCTCGTCGTAACCGTTGCCGCCGAGGCGCGTCGAGTAGAGCGTCTGTCCGGCGGGGTTGAGCTTGATGACGAAGGCGTCCGTGAAGCCGTTGCGACTCGACTGGATGGGGTCGGTCAGGGCGGGGAAGTCTTCGGAGATGGTGGCGCCCGTGACGTAGGCGTTGCCGGCCGCGTCGGTCGCCACGCCCGACGCGTAGTCGCCGCCGCAGAAGACGATGTCGCCGACGATGGTCGAACGGCACGACTCCAACGGCGTGCCGCTCAGGTAAGTGGAGTAGACGAGCCCGGTGCCCGCGGCGTTCAGCTTCGTGAGGAAGCCGTTGCCGAGCGTGTTCCGCGCCGTCGGGTAGAGGGCGCCCTGCGTGGGGAAGTCCTGCGAGTCCGTCAGGCCGACGACGTGCAACTGACCCGCCGCGTCCACGGCGGCGTCGTACACGATCTCGTAGCTCGTGCCGCCGAGGTAGGTCGAGTATTCGAGCGAGGCTCCGCCGGGCGCGACCTTCGACACGACCACTTCCGAGATGAAGAAGTTGGCGGGCATCTTCGCCGACGGCTGGAACGCGCCGGGCGTCGTGGGGTAGTCGCGCGAGTAGGTCGAGGCGGCGAGGTAGGCCGCCCCGGCCGCGTCCACCGCGACGCGCGTGTCGAAGCCCGCGTCGTAGTCGGTGCCGCCGAGGTAGGTCGAGTATTCGAGCGACTTGCCGTCGGGCGCGACCTTCGTCACGAAGAAGTCTTCGCTGCCCTTCTTCGCCGCCTGAAGTGCGTTCTTCACGGGGAAGTCGGCCGAGTTGCTGCCGCCGACGACGTAGGCGCTGCCCGCCGCGTCGAGCGCGATGCTGTTGCCCCACTCGGAGTTGTTGCCGCCGAGGTAGCTCGAATAGACGAGCGCCGAGCCCGTGGGGTTGAGCTTGGTGACGAAGGCGTCCGTGGAGCCCTGGTGGGTGGGCTGGAAGGCGTTGACGACGGGGAAGTCATTCAAATACGTGAGGCCGGTGACGTAGGCGTTGCCGGCCGCGTCCACCGCGATGCCGCTCCCGTACTCGACGTTGACGGGGTCGTCGCCGCCGCCGCCGAGGTAGGTCAGGTACGAAAGGCTCGTGCCCGTCGAATCGAGCTTGGCGACGAAGATGTCGCTGGCGCCGCGCCGCGTCGTCTGGAACGCGCCGGGCGTGACGGGGAGGTCGAGCTCGGGATTGTAGGCCGTGCCGACGACGTAGACGGCGCCCGCGGAGTCCACGGCCATGTCGGAGGAGGTGAAGAAGTAGGTCGAGTAGACGAGCACGGGGTCGATGACGAGGGGCGCGCTGCGGTCGTACTCGCCGACGCGGAAGCCGACCTCGCGGCGCCCGCGCAGCACGTAGCCGCCCGCGACCTCGCGGCGCACGCCGCCCACGTGCTGGTAGATGACGGGCGCGCTCTGCGAAATCGTCCCGGCCCTGGTGCGCAGCAGCAGCTCGCCGTCGCGGCCTAAGGTCAGGCCGTCGGCGCCGTCGAAGGTCAGACGCACGTCGCGGTGGTCGGCGCCGGGGGCGAGCACGAAGTCGTATTCGAGGCGGCCGTCGCCGTCGCCGCCGTGGAAGACGAGGTCTATGCCGGGGTAGAGTTCGCGGTAGCGGACGCCCGCGAACGTCCTGACGCCGGTGCGCCACTTCGAGGCGTCGCGGCCGACGAAGTAGTTGACCTTGCCCGCGAGCGCACCTTCGCCCGACATCTCGGGGCGCGGGTTCGCGCCGGCGAACTTCATGTGGAAGAGTTGGTAGGAGGGCTCCGGCGCGAGCCGACGGCGGGCGTTCTCCCCAGGCGCCCTGACCGGCGACACGGCGCCGGAGCCCTCCTTCCCGCCGCCCTTCCGCAGGGCGAGCGTAACCCCCCCGGCCCCGAGCGCGAGCGTGTGGCGCGCGCCGCGCGAGAGGAACCTCACGCGCCCGCCGGCCTGCCCCGCGTTCTCCTCGAAGACCGAAGGCAACTGCGCGAACGATCTCTCAATTTGCTTCTTAAAGTCCCGCGTGTTCGAGCGCGCCGGCGCGGGCTTCGCGCGCGGGGTCTCGGCGGCGCGCGCGCGCGGCGGCGTCACGCCGAGGAGCAGCGCCAGCGACAGGAGAGAGGCGGTGAGCGTTGCGCCGTAAGGGGAACGTGTCCTCTTCATCGAATGATTCCTTAAAAGGTTCGGTCAGAAGCTGAACCGCAGCGCGAGCTGGACGGAGCGCGGGCCGCCGACCTGGTAGAGCGGGCTCAGGCCGCCGTTGACTCCGCCCGTGCCGAGGCTGCGCGCGAGGGTCTGCACGCTCCGCCCGAAGAGGCGGTTGTTCAAATCGCCGACGGGGTCGCCGAAGTTCGGGTGGTTGAAGACGTTGAAGAACTCCGCGCGCACTTGCAGCCGCGCCCTCTCGCCGAGGACGAACTGGCGTCGGACGGCGAGGTCTAACTGCGAGAGCCCGAAGCCGCGCAGGGCGTTGCGGCCGAGCGAGCCCTGGCGGCCGACGACCGCCCGGAAGGCACCCGGGTTGAGTCGCCAGCCGCCCGGCGCGGACGGGTCTTCGAGGTAGACGGGGACGCCGCCGACGAGGTCGGGGCGCAGCGCCTCGACGAGGTCGCCGGTGAAGACGCCGGTCGTCTGGACGATGTTGATGGGCGTGGCGGTGCGCGCGCGGAAGATGGCGTCGAGCGACCAGTCGCGCAGCAGCAGGGCGGACGCCCCCGTGCGCCCGGGGCTCGGGAGGTCGTAGCTGAACGCGCCGCCCAGGGAGTGGCGCACGTCGAAGGTGGAGGGGCCGCGCTCGGTGCGCGTGTTGAAGGTGCCGACGATGAGCAGGCCGCTGGCCGAGTCGTCCGAGTCGTCGTCAATCGAGTGCGACCACGTGTAGGCGACGTGCGCCTGCAAGCCCCGCGAGAGCCGGCGCGCGTAGACCGTCTGGAGCGCGTGGTAGTCGGACGAGCTGGTGTTGCTCAGGATGCGCATGACCGAGAAGTTCGGCGTCGGTTGGAGCATCGCCGTCTGGCGCAGCAGCCGCCGCCCCGCCGCGCCGACGTAAGAGATTGAGAGCGACTGCCCCGCGCCGAGCGGCTGTTCGACGGCCGCGCTCCACTGCACCGTCAGCGGCAATTTCAAAGAGGGCGAGAAGGCGTAGACCGTCCCGAAGGGCGGGTCGAAGCTGAGCGGCGGCGGCTCGGCCTGCGCGGGGTCGAGCGGGAACGGGACGTTCGAGAGGAGGCGCTCGCGCGCGTACGGGAAGACGCTGCCGAACGCCTGCGCCGCCTGCCCCGAGCCGAGGTCGTAGAAGATGCCGAGCCCTGCGCGCAGCGTCGTGCCGCGCTCGGGCGAGAGCAGGAAGGCCGCGCCCGCGCGCGGAGCGAAGTTGTGGAAGGTCGTGCGCCAGAGCGGGGTGCCGCGCGGCTCAAGCGTGATGGTGCCGACGGGGACGTGGCCGGGGAAGAGTCCGCCGGTGCCGCCGAGATTAGTCCCCCCGTTGGGGGCGAAGCCGCGGAAGACGGCCGGGTGGTTGCCGTTGCGCTCGGCGGGCGGCGGGTTCAGCTCCCAGCGCATGCCGTAGACGACCGTCAGGTGTGGCGTGACGCGCGCCGCGTCCTGCGCGTAGAGCGAGAAGTTCGTGAAGACCGGCTCGCGCGGCTCGGCGTCGGCCGTGACCTCGACCTGGAAGGCGCGGCCCGTCGCCGCGGCCGCGTTGACGCCGTTCACGCCCGCGTCCCCGAAGATGACCGTCTGCGCGTAGTTGAGCGGGCCGTAGACGGGCGCGAGGCGCCGGTAGTCGAAGCCGACTTTCAGCTCGTGCCCGGAGTGGACGAACGAGACGTTGCCGACGAAGTTGAGCTGTCGCTGAAGGTTATCGACGTACTTCCCCGTCCCGAAACCGGCGTTGATCCCGCCGCGCAGAGTGACCTGGAAGCCCGAGGCCGAGGCTGGCGCGAACGGCGGGAAGAGGAGCGCGGCGCCGGGCGGGGTCGCGCCGCCGAAGTCGTCGAGCAGCAGCTCGGTCTCGCCGCGCGCGCGGCTCCAGTTGAAGCGGAGGTCGCCCGTCACGCGCGGGCTCAAGGCGGCGGTCGTGCCCGCCGTCAACGTCTGGGTGTCGAGCGCGGTGCGGTTGACGGTGTTGAGGCTCTGCCCCGTCTGCCCGGGCGTGCCGACGCCGCCGCGCTGCGACGTGCGCGAGGGCGCGTAGGCCGTGCGCGCGAAGGCCGTGAGCCAATCGTTGACGACGAAGTCGAGGCGGAGGCTCGCCGCGTCGAAGCGCGAGGGGTCTGTGTAGCTGGCGGCGAACTCCGCGAAGCCGTTGCCGAGGTCGGCGCCGTTCGGGCGCGGGAAGGCGTCGAGCAGCGGCCGCACCTGCGCGGGCGCCGCGGCGCGCGCGGCGAGCGAAGGCACGTCGGTCAGCGCGAGCTGCGGCTGGCGCAGGCGCATGCCCTCGTAGGAGGCGAAGAAGAAGGCGCGGCTGGCGCGGACGGGGCCGCCGAGCGTCGCGCCGAAGTCGTGCTGGCGGATGGCGGGGCGCGCCAGCCCGCGGCTGTTGGCGAACCAGTCGTTGGCGTCGAGCGCGCCCCCGCGGAAATACTCGAAGGCCGAGCCGTGCAGCTCGTTCGTCCCCGAGCGCGTGGCGATGGCGACCTGCGCGCCGGGCGTGCGCCCGAACTCGGGCGCGTAGGACGAGGTCATCAGGCGGAACTCTTCGAGCGCGTCGAGCGAGACGAGGTTGTTCGCGCCGCCGAGCACCGTGAGCGCCGGCAGGCCCCCGGAAGCCGACTGACCCGGCGACGCGCCCGCGCTGACGCCGACGTTGGCCGAGACGCCGTCCACGGTGAAGTAGTTGGCGTTGGCGCGCTGGCCGTTGACGGAGAACTGACCCTGCTCGTTGAAGCTCGTGCGCGTGAGCACGGCGCCGGGCGCGAGCTCGAAGAGTGACTGGAAGCTGCGTCCGTTTAAGGGCAGGTTCTCGACGAACTGCCGGTTGACGACGGTGCCGACCGAACTCGAAGCGGAACGTTCGACGCCGGAGCTGAGCGCGTCGATGACGTTGACCGACTCGCCGACCTCGCCGATGTGCAGGATGATGCGGAGCGCCTGCCGGTCGCCGACGTTGAGCGTGATGTTCCTGACTTCGAGCGTGGCGAAGCCCTCGCGCTGCGCCGTCAGGGTGTAGCGGCCGGGCGGCAGCAGCGGGACGACGAAGGCGCCCTCGCCGCCCGTCAACGCGTGCCGCTGCACGGCTGTGCTCAGGTTGAGCACGGTGATCTCGACCGCGGGCACGACCGCGCCGTTCTCATCCAACACCGTCCCGCCGAGCGTCGCCGCGGGCGACTGCGCGCGCGCCGCCGGGGCAGACAGCAGGAGCGCCGCCAACAGCGACGATGCTATCAGTCCCAGCCTGTTCCACGCCCTGGTCATTCCGTCGGCAGATTAACCACAGAGACACAGAGACACAGCTTTGTCTTTAGCATTCAACAAGCCGTGTCTCTGCGTCTCTGTGGTTAACATCTTCTCCTGCTTTAATATCAAGTGACGTTCTGTAACGCCCTCGACCTCATACGAGTTCAGCGCTCGTACGCCTGCTCGATGTCGGAGGCGAGCCGCTCGGCGGCCGAGAGCTGCCGCCAGAACTGCGGCGACTTGATCGCGGCCGCCGACCCCGCGCCCTCCGAGATGGTGAAGGCAGAGCGCACCGCGCCGTCCTGGGCGTAGCTCAGCCGGAGCAGCCGCTCGGCGGACTGTTTAGGAGTCGCGCCGCGCGCCCCCTCGCCCGAGCCCTGCGCGCCGAAGACCGCGGAGAGCTGCGCGCGCAGCGCCGACACCTCGCGCCGGTACGAGCCCGCGTGCTCGCGCACCATCGAGACCCACTTGGCGCGCGCGTCCGCGTCGAGCGCGCGCACCTCTTCGGGCGTGAAGCGCCCGGCCATCTGCTGCAACGCCGAGGCGTGCAGCAGCGCCTGCCGCGAGTGGTTCATGGCGCGCGCGACGAACTGCTTGATGGCGGCGTCCACGCGCCCGCCGTCACTGAGCCGCGCGGCGAAGTGCGCGCGCAGCTCCGCGTCGGCGGGGATGCGCCCGGCGCCGACGACGACCTCGCGCTCGGTCAGTGTGTCCTGACCGGCGGCGCGCTCGCGCTCGCGCCGCGCCAGCGCCTCCGCGATTGTCGCCACGTCCACGACGACCGCGGGGTTGTTCAGAACTGGGCCGAGGGCGCGCAGGATTGTCTCCTTGCGCCCCTCGGACTCGACGAGCGCCTCCACGCGCAGGGCTCCTCCTGTGGTGCGCCCCATGCTGACCTGCTCGCCGAGATTCGCCTTGATGCGGTTAAGGAGGTACGCCACCTCGACCTCCAGCTCAGCGGAGGCGACGGAAGCGCGGTTCGGAGCGGCGGCCGTGTGTTGAGTCGTCTCGCCGCGCTGCGTCTTCAAAACCTCGCCCTCGCCCTCGGTCGCGCGCGCCGCGTCGAGCAGTTCGGGTTCGAGCTGGTAGACGCCCGAAGGCACCTCTTCGGCGCGCTTGCGTTCGAGCCCGCCCTCGATGAGGCGGTACTCGATTGACTCGCCGCCGCGCCGCACGACGAGCGTCATGCGGAAGGCGTGCAGGTCTGACTTGTTGAGCCAGAGCGTCGCGCCGCGCAGGCCGTCGCCCTCGGCCGCCGTCTCGCGCCCGACGACGTATGCCCCTAACTTGTCATCAACCCTCAAACCTTCCTCGCCCGCGGCCAGCGCCTTGAAGCTCGCGGCCGAAGGGTCTATGCGCCAGACCTCGCCCGTCGAGAGGAGTGCGGCGGGCGCAAGCGTGCCCGACTCCGAAGGCGCCGCGCCGCGCCGGTAGAGGGTTCGTGTGCCGTCCGACTTCGTCCACTCGCCCGCGACCAGACGGCCCTGCTCGTCGTAGAGACGGCGCAGCCGTATCCCGCTCGCGCCGCCCTGCCACGTCTCGACCCTCCGGCGCGTGACGGCGCCGCGGCCGTCGGCCCGCGCCTCCTCGACGAAGACCGTGCGGTGCTGCACCTGCCCCGTGCTCAGGGCGTTCGACTCCTCCGCCGCGGCCGCGCGCCGCAGAAGCTCCGCCGCCGAGACGGGCGGCGCGTACAGCTTCGTGAAGAGCAGCGCCGCGACGACCAGCAACGCGAGCCCTGCGGCCAACGCGCCGGGGCGGAGGACTGCGAACGGGCTCCCGATGCGCCTTAACAATTTCGAGAGCCCGCGCCACGCCGACGCCAGATGCGGCAGGACGCGCGCGCGGACGCGGCTGCCGTCCCGCCGTCTGTCGCCGGTCGAGGCTTCGAACTGTTCGTCGAACTCGTCGTCGAAGGCCGCCCGCACGGACGGCTCGAAGGCCATGAGCGGGTCGCGGTAGACGACCTGCACGGTCGGCGCGGAGTCCACGTAGCTGAGCCGCGCTTCGAGCGTGCGGCGGTCGCTCAGGCCCACGCTCACGACGCACGCGCCGTCGGATTCGGCGGGCCAGATGGAAGGGTCCAGGTAAAGCAGGCGCACGTCCTGCTCGCTGAAGACCTCGACGAAGCTGACCTCCTCGCCCGCGCCGACGTTGAGCTTCTGCTCGTTGACGACCGAGCCGATTTTCTGCGCGCCCAACGTTCGGCCGTTGACCGAGACGCACAGCTCGCGCGGCCTGTGCTCGAAGACCTCGCGCGCGCGCCGCTTGCAGCGCAGAGTCTCTTCGGCCGACGCGCGCCCGCCGCCCGCGCCGTCGTCGTCGCCGTCGTCGCCGCCGCCGCCCTTGCGCCGCGGCTCCGCGCCGAGCGAGTCCGTGGGGAAGCGTTCGGAGAGCAGAGGCAGGTCGTGCAGTTTGTTCACCTCGTCGATGCAGCGCGGGCAGCTCACCAGATGCGCGAGCGTCGCGCAGTCGGGCCCGCCCTTCGCGTCGTAGATTTTTAAGAGGCGTTCCCCCCCGGGGCACTCGCCGCGCCGCGAGCCGAAGACGCGCCCGCGCAGGTCGCGCAGAAGCTCCTCGGGCGGCTGCGCGTAGCCGGTCGGGGCCGCACGACGCCCGCGCTCCTTGTTGATGAAGCGCAGGCTCTCCGGGTCTTTCACGTACTGCCGCGCCTCACCGCGCGCGACCCGCAGACGTTCTTCGACGGCCTCGCGCGTCGAGTTGGTGAAGCGCGCGATCTCGGCCGGGTAGTAGCCGTGCATGAAGCGCAGGATGAGGACGCTGCCGGCCTTCGAAGACTCTTTGCGCACGCAGGCGTAGTGGCAGACCTGACGCAGGTCGTCCTGCACGCGGATGAGGTCGCGCGGGTCGGCCGCGCGCAGCACGAACTCGGCCGAGTCGTACTCGAAGACGGCGGGCTCGTCGCCGCGCCTCCGGTTGGCCCGCCTCAGCTGCGAAATGTTCAGGTTGCGCAACATCTGGTAGAGATAACCGTCGAGGTTCTGGACGCGCGCGAGGTCGGGGCGGGCGAAGGTGAACTGGACGAAGGCGTCGTGGACGAGGTCTTCGGCGCGCGCGGCGTCTCCGCCCGTCAGCCGCAGCGCCCACGAGCGCAGGGGCCCGTAGCGCGCGAGGAACACCTCCTCGTGCGACACCTCTCTCGACTCCCCGGCGCATGGAATTTCCGAAGGCTCCAACATCACTCTCAACCCTTGAGACGCGCGGCGCGGCCGCGAACCCACGGGCGCTGGAAGGGAAAACTTTAACAGTTTTCGACTGTCGCGCCGTACCGCCGCGCGGCGCGCGGCACGTCGTTTGAGAGACAGATGTCGAAAAGCAATTTTGCCGAGCCGTTTCCGGACAGGCCGAGCTCTGTCCGGCGGCCGGGGTGTCCGGAAAACGTTTTCAAGAGGAGAAGTACGAGATGGCTACAATCGAAGAGAGACTGACTGCTACGGGGCAAGACGCGTCGGAGCTGACCGGCGCGGCGCCCGCAACCTCATCCACGTCCGTCAACGTCGGGCAGGTCGAGCGGTGGGCGTCGGCCGTCGGCGGCGGCGCGCTGGCGCTCTACGGCATCACGCGCGGCAGCCTCGGCGGCATCGCGCTGGCGCTCGTGGGCGCGGCGCTCGTCCAGCGCGGCGTGACGGGCCACTGCAACGTCTACGAGGCGATGAACTTCAACAGCGGCGGGGGCGAGGGCCTGCGCAACAGCGAGAACGTCTCGGTGCTGGGCGAACGCGGGACGAAGGTCGAGCACAGCGTCCGCATCAACCGCGCGCCCGCGGAGCTGTACGGCTTCTGGCGCAACTTCGAGAACCTGCCGCGCTTCATGAACCACCTTGAGTCGGTGAAGCGTTTCGGCGGCAACCGCTCGCACTGGGTGGCGAAGGCGCCGGGCGGGACGACCGTCGAGTGGGACGCGGAGGTCTACAACGAGAAGGAAGGCGAGATGATCGCGTGGCGCACGCTCGAAGGCTCACAGGTGGCGAGCGCGGGCAGCGTCCACTTCGAGCCGGCCGGGGATGACGCGACGAACGTCCGCGTCAACCTCAAGTACGACCCGCCGGGCGGCAAGCTCGGCTCGCTGGTCGCGCGGCTGTTCGGCGAGAACCCGCAACGCCAGATCGAGGAAGACCTCGCGCGCTTCAAGGAGATCATGGAAGGCACCCAGGGCGCTTCGGCCGACGACCAGTCCGCCGGACGCGGGGCTACCGCTGGAAAGTAAGTGAGCAGGCAGTACGAAGGTGTTGGGTGCTGGGTGCTGGGTGCTGGGGAATACGACCAACACCTAACACCCAGCACCCAAAACCCAACACCTTCTTACTGCCACCAATTCAAGGAGAAGCAAATGGCAGACGAGACAGAGGACGACGACCAGCTCATCGGGCACGACTCGACGACCGCGCCCGGCGGCAACAAGGAGCGGACGGGCGACCCCGGCCGCACGCCCGGCAAGGCCGAGGGCGACGAGAAGACCGCCGACGAAGACCTGAGTCAGAAGAGTTAAGACCCTTCCGCGGCGTTCGAGGGCGACTTCGAACGCCGCGCTACACTTTCCGCGCCGAACCTTCCGAAATATTTCCGACCGAAACGAAACGGCTCCCGTCTAACGCTTCAGGCCGAGGCGTCAACCGGATTGTCGATTGTTGGCGCGCGGCGCGCTGTGCTATATTTTTTGCGCCTAACACGAGGGCGGCCATGCCTACCCCGTTCCGCCCCGACGCATTTAAACAAGCCTCATAGCTTTAGTTCAGCCCTTCAGGCCGCAGTCTTATGACAGAGCAACTTTTCCCCCGTGCTTATGTGCGCGCCGCGCGCTGGCTCTGCGCCGTCGTATGTCTTTCGGCGCTGGCGACGGCCGCGGGCGCGCAAGTGTTGCCGGCGGGCAGCCCCGTGCTCCTCACCGAAGGGACCGGGCAGACGACGCGCGCCGTCGCCTACGAGGCCGTCACCTTCCGCGCGGAGCCCTTCCCCGTCGTCTCCGAGGTCAACTGGAACGCAGACAAGTCGAACACGCGCGACCAGCAGACGCGCGTCATGCTCTTCGCCTTCAACCTGCCGCTGCTCGCGGGCGAGGGCGCGAACGCGCTGACCGCCGACGCGCAGGACGCCTCGGGCCGCCTCTACCCGCTCAAGGTCGAGGCGCTGTCGAGGCCGAGGTACGTGCAGCTCATGCCCGTGCCGGGCGACCCCTCCCGACAGGTGCCGACCGAGGTCGAGCAGCACTGGCTCTACGCCGTCACGCTCCGGCTCGACGAGGCGATGACCGACACGCTCGGCGACGTGCTCGTCCGCATCAACCTCCACGGCCTCGCCTCGAACCGCGTCCGCCTCGCCATCGGGCAGGCGGGCGCGGGCATCGCCAACGACCCCCTGACCGAGTTCGTCTCGCCCGCCCCCGCCACGCCGCCCGCGCCGACGCCGACGCCGACCCCGAAGGCTTACGGCCCCGGCGAAGCCTCGGCCGCGGACGTGACACGCCTGCTCGAACAGGCGACGTGGGGGCCGACCCCTTCCGAGGTGACGCGCGTCCGGAACCTGGGTCTGCGCGCCTTCATCGACGAGCAGTTCAACGCGGCCGTGCTCAACCCCGCGAAGGGCTCCGAATATTCCGACCTCAACACAGTCACGGACGACAGCACGCAGACCTGCCCGACGACGCAGGACACGCAGACGCGCGCCGCCTGCCTGCGCGACAACTACTCGATGTACCCGCTTCAGGTGCAGTTCTTCAAGAACGCCCTGACGCGACCGGGGCAGCTCCGCCAGCGCGTGGCCTTCGCGCTCCACCAGATTTTCGTCGTCTCGGGGCGCGACATCCCCGTGCCCTGGTGGATGAACGGTTACCTACAGACGCTCGACCGCAACGCGCTCGGGAACTACCGCACTCTGCTCGGCGAGATGACGCTCAACCCCGCGATGGGCGAATACCTCAACATGAACCAGAGCACGGCGGGGAACCCGAACGAGAACTACGCGCGCGAGGTCTTGCAGCTCTTCTCGACGGGCGTCAACCGCCTCAACCACGACGGCACGCCCGTCCTCGACGCCCAGGGGCTGCCCGTCCCCGTCTACACGCAGACGGACGTGGACGAGTTTACGAAGGTCTTCACGGGTTGGACGTTCAACCGCGCCCCGAGCCCGGCGCTGCCCGCGGGCGTGACCAACTTCCGCGACCCGCTGGTGCCGCGCGGCGGCACGACGCACGACCGGAGCGCGAAGAACCTTTTCGGGACGGCGCTCGCCGGCTGTCCCGGGACGAACGGGGCGACGAACTCGGCGTGCGCGCAGACGGAGCTGAACACGGCGCTCGACGTGATCTTCAACCACCCGACCGTCGGCCCCTTCGTCTCGCGCCAGCTCATCCAGCACCTCGTCACCTCCAACCCCTCGCCGGCCTACATCGCGCGCGTCGCCGACGCCTTCGACAACGACTGCGCCGGCCTCTACCCCGAGAGCCCCTGCTCGAACGCGCGCGGCAACATGAAGGCCGTCGTGCGCAACGTCCTGCTCGACCCCGAGGCGCGCGGCGACGTGAAGACAGACCCGTCCTACGGCAAGCTCCGCGAGCCCGTGCAGTACATCAACAACTTCCTGCGCGCCTTCAACGCGACGAGCGACGGCGTCATCGCCCAGTGCACGAGCGGCGTGGTGGGCGACGCGCCGAACGCGATGGGGCAGCCGCTCTTCCTGCCCGCCACCGTCTTCAGCTACTTCGAGCCGGACTATCAGGTGACGGGGACGCGCCTCCAGGGGCCGGCCTTCGGCATCCTCACCACCTCGACGACGCTGCGGCGCGCGAACTACGTCAACCAGATGCTCTACTTCGGCATCCAGGCCACGACGGTCTCGGGCTGCGGCACCAACGCGCTCCCGCAGGGGACGCAGGTCAACATGACGCCCGTCATCGGCCTCTCCGATGATCCCTCGGCGATGGCCGACTACCTGAACAACCTGCTGCTGCACGGCGCGATGTCGGCGGCGATGAAGGCCGAGGTGGTGAAAGCCATCGAGTTCATCCCGAACACCTCTTCGGACTACCAGCGGCGGCGAGCGCAGACCGCCATCTATCTGGTCGCCACGTCGGCGCAGTACGAGGTGCAGAGGTAACAAGCATGTCAACTTCCCGCAGAGACTTCCTCCGCGCCTCGGCCTGCACGCTGGGCGGGGCGGCCCTCGCCTCGACCTTCGAGAGCCTCGGGCTCATCGGCGCCTACGCGCAGTCGGCCTCCGACTACCGCGCGCTCGTCTGCGTCTTCCTCAACGGCGGCAACGACGGCAACAACATGATCGTGCCGCTCGACCAGTTCAACGGCCCGTCAGGGAGTACCACCATCGGCTACTCCAACGTGCGCGGCCCCTCGACGCTGGCGCTCGCGCAGTCGAGCCTCGTCCTCGTCAACCCGCCGAGTCAGAGCGGGCAGTACGGCCTCCACCCGAACCTCGCGCCCGAGGTCGCCAACCCGTCCGTGCAGTTCAAGGGGCTGCTCGACGTTTGGAATCAGGGGCGCCTCGCCGTCGTCAGCAACGTCGGCCCGCTGGTCGAGCCCCTGACGCGCACGACCTACCAGAACGGCACCGGCCGGCGCCCGCTCCAACTCTTCTCGCACTCCGACCAGATCAACCAGTGGCAGTCGGCCCTCGCCAACTCCGTGAGCCGCACGGGGTGGGGCGGGCGGCTGGCCGACAGGTCGGCGCCGCTCAACGGCTCGTCAACCTTCCCGCAGGTCGTCACCATCGCGGGCATCAGCCTCTTCATCACGGGCGCGAACGCCCTGCCGCTGGCCCTCGGCGACTCGAACTCGACGCTCGGCGCCGCGCTCCCCCTGACGATGACGGCCAACTCTTCGGGCAGTTCCGCCACGGACGTGCCCACGCGCCGCGCGGCCTTCGACGCGCTGCGCGCGCTCGACGCCGAGAAGGTGCTCGTCCGCGCCGACTCGGACACGCGCAGCAGCGCCCTCCGGACGAAGGCGCTGCTCGACACGGCGCCCAACACCGACTTCCCCAAACTCCCGAACACGAGTCTGGGCCGCCAGCTCGAACAGGTCGCGCGTCTCGTCGCGCTGCGCGACACGCTCGGCGTCAAGCGTCAGATTTTCTTCTGCCAGCTCGGCGGCTTCGACACGCACACGAACCAGCGCGGGGGCGGGCAGGACGCGCTGCTCCTGCAACTGAGCCAGGCCATGCGCGGCTTCTGGGAGACGCTCGGCGACCTCGGCGTGCAGAACAACGTGACGACCTTCACGCTCTCCGACTTCGGGCGGACGTTCCTGCCCGCGGGCTCCGGCGGCATCGTGGGCAGCGACCACGGGTGGGGCAGTCACCACTTCGTGATGGGCGGCGCGGTGCGCGGCGGCAACTTCTACGGCACTTACCCGAGGCTCGAACTCGGCGGCCCCGACGACACGGACGGCGGCTCCACGCCCCGCGGCCGCTGGATACCGACGACCGCCGTCGAGCAGTACGCGGCGACCCTCGCCTCCTGGTACGGCCTCTCCGCCAGCGACTTCCCGGCGGTCTTCCCGCTGCTCGACCGCTTCCCGTCTTCGGACATGGGTTTCATGACTTAACGTCGGGAAGTAATAGGTCAGAACCGCCCGCGGTGGCGGGCGGGTGCGTCCGACTCATCACGGCTTTAACGTGTTAGTCCGACCCACCCGCTACCGCGGGCGGTTCTGACCGCTATGGCCTCGCTCCACAAAGTAATGCTCAGCATAAAAATCCTCGTACTCGCACTCTTCGCCGCCTTCACGGCCGCGCTGCTCTTCACGAACAATTTCGCCAACCCTCACGCGCGCGCCTACGCGTCGGGCCCGCCCGCGGGCTTCACGCACGCGCCGGGCGAGCTCGACTGCTCCGACTGCCACACCACGCCCGCGCAGAGCAGCGGCACGCTCACGCTCGGCGTCCCCGAGAAGTACACGCCGGGGCAGACCTACGACATCACGGTCGCGCACGCTTCGGCAGACCCGACGCGCGTCCGCTGGGGCTTCCAGTTGACGGCGCTCGACTCCGCCGACCAGAAGGCGGGCGCGTTCGCGCCGTCCGACGACCTCACGCTCGTCCTCAACGGCGACGGCCCGTTCCCCGCGCGCGAGTACATCGAGCACACGTCGAAGGGGACTTTCCCCGGACAGCAGAACGGCGCGGATTGGACGTTCAAGTGGACGGCCCCGACCGAAGACGTGGGCCCCGTCACCTTCTACCTCGCGGGCAACCAGGCCAACGGCGACGGCAACAGCTCGGGCGACAACATCTACTTCACCTTCAAGTCCGCGTCCTTCCAGGCGCCCACGCCCGACTTCGGCGTTTCGCTCGCCCAGCCCACGTTCACGGTGCAGCAGGGTGACATCGCCGGTTACCACGTCACCGTCACGCCCCTGAACGGCTTCGCCGGCCAGGTCACGGTCGCCGCGACCGGCCTGCCGCCGGGGGCCACCTCCCAGCCGCAGCAGCTCACCTTCGACAACACCGAGCCGCGCGTCGTCACTTTGTTCGTTCCCACCTCCCCCGCGACGCCCACCGGCACTTACACGCTCGACATCGAGGCTTCGAGCGGCCAGTTGTCGCACACGGCGCAGGCGACGCTCAACGTCGTCGCCGCGGGCGACGCCGACCTCGCACTGGGTCTGACGGCCTCGCCCAACCCGGCGCTCGTCAACGCCGACACGAGGTTCACCGCCACGGTCACGAACAACGGCCCCGCGCTCGCCACGCCGCGGGAGCTTGTCATTAACGTGCCGGCGGGCGTCGCCAACCTCCAGCCGGGGCCGCCGGTGGCCGGGGTCGTGTGCGGCGTGCGCGCGTTGCCGCTCGCCTACGTCTGCTCGACGCTGCCGCAGCTCGCCGCGGGGCAGAGCGTGTCGCTCGACTTCACGGGGCGTGCCCCTTCGGTCGGCTTGCTCAACCTCACGGGCGAAGTCAGCGGCTCCGACCACGACCCGCTCCCCGCGAACAACCGTGCGACGCTCGCCCTCTCGGTCGTGCAGCAGCAGGCGTCCGCGCCTTCGATGACAGTGCCGGGCCTCGGCGTCCGCACGGTCGTCTCGGGGCTCGACCAGCCGACCGCGCTGGCCTTCATCGGCCCGCGCGAGTTCCTCGTGCTCGAGAGGGCGACGGGGCGCGTCGTGCGCGTGAAGGACGGCGCGGCGCAGGGCGTGGCGCTCGACCTCGCCGTCAACTCCGCCTCGGAGCGCGGGCTGCTGGGGCTGGCGCTGCACCCGAACTTCGCCTCCAACGGCTTCGTCTACCTCTACTGGACGGAGAGCACGACGGGCGCGGACACGACCGCCGTCGAGTCGGTGCCGCTCTCAGGCAACCGCGTTGACCGTTACGTCATGCAGGGTTCGGCGCTCGTCTTCGACCGCACGCTCTTACGTCTGCGCGCCCTCCAGACCGACGCGGGGCAGCCCGCGCGCGGCAACCACAACGGCGGCGTCCTGCGCTTCGGCCCCGACGGCAAGCTCTACGTCCTGGTCGGCGACGTGGGCCGCCGCGGCTTCTTCCAGAACCTCCCGTGCGGGCCGACCCTCACGTGCCCGACCAGCCCGCCGCTCGTGCAGGACGACGAGTTCGGCGGCCCCGAGCCCGACGACGCGCACGCCACGGGCGCCATCTTCCGCCTCAACGACGACGGCACGACGCCGCCCGACAACCCCTACGCGCAGATTCCGACCGTGGCCACAGGCCCCGTCGTGGACAACATCCGGCGGCTCTACGCCTACGGCGTGCGCAACTCCTTCGGGATGGACTTCGACCCCGTCGGCGGTTACTTGTGGACGCAGGAGAACGGCGACGACGCCTTCGACGAGATCAATCGTGTCGAGGCGGGCTTCAACGGCGGCTGGGCGCAGCTGATGGGGCCGTCGTCGCGCATCGCGGAGTTCAAGTCAATCGAGGTCGCGCGCGGGGGCAGCCTACAGCAGAACCGCTGGCCGCCCTCGAACATCGCCGACACGGCCGCCGCGGCGCTCGCGCGGCTCTACCAACTGCCCGGCTCGAAGTACACCGAGCCGGAGTTCAGTTGGAAGTACGCGGTCGCGCCCTCGCCCGTCGGGTTCGCGGGGTCGGGGCTCGGGCCGCAGTTCGCGGGCGACCTCTTCGTCGGCGCCTCGCGCACGACGCTGCTGGGCGGCTACCTCATGCGCTTCGACCTGAGCGGCGACCGCCAGACCCTCGCGCCGACCGACTCGCGCCTCGCCGACAAGGTGGCCGACAACTCGGACAAGTTCGACCTCTCGGAGAGCGAGAGCCTCGTGGTGGGGCGCGACTTCGGCGTCACGACCGACATCCGCACCGAGCCGTCGAAGGGCACGCTCTACGTCGTCTCGCTCTCGAACGGCGCGGTCTATGAAGTCTTCGACCGCCCGGCATCCGTCGTACGGTTCGTGGCCGACAATTTCACGGTGAGCGAGGGCGCCGGCTTCGACACCATCAGGGTCGAGCGCACCGGCGACACCACAGCCGCCGCCGCCATCGGGTTCAAGACCTACGACGGCAGCGCGAGCGAGCGCAGCGACTACACGACCGCGAGCGGGGTGCTCAACTTCGCGCCGGGCGAGACCGTGAAGAGCTTCGACGTGCTCGTCACGGACGACGGGCTGAAAGAAGGGGACGAGACGGTCGGCCTCCTGCTCGAACAACTGCCGGGCGGCGAGGCCAGCGCCGACCCGCCGAACGCCGTCCTGAAGATCGTCGATAACGACGCGGCGGACTCGCCCGCGAATCCGATTGACGACACGGCCTTCTTCGTCCGCCAGCACTACCACGACTTCCTCAACCGCGAGCCGGACGCCGAGGGTCTACAGTTCTGGACGAACGAGATCGAGGGGTGCGGCGCCGACGCGCAGTGCCGCGAGGTGAAGCGCATCAACGTCTCGGCGGCCTTCTTCCTCTCCATCGAATTTCAGCGCACGGGTCTGCTCGCGTACCTCGCCAACCGCGCGGCCTTCGGCAACGCGACGAACGGCCCGCAGGTGCCCGTCCGCTACGCGGACTTCGTGCGCGAGGTGCAGGCGCTCCGGCGCGGCTACGTCTTCGGCCGGCCCGGCGCCGAGGCCGTGCTCGAAGCCAACCGCCGCGCCTACTTCGACGAGTTCGTCGCGCGCCCCGAGTTCGTCTCGAAGTTCGGCGCGATGACCAACGAGGAGTTCGTCAGCGCCCTCCTCGTCTCGAACAATCTGAACGGGACGGTCGGCAACGTCCACGTCGCGCGGCTCGACGCGGCGCAGCAGGTGCCGCCCGGCGCTTCGACGGCCACGGGCCTCTTCGTCCTGACCCGGCCCTCCTCAGGGGGCAGCCGCGAGGCGACCATCTCGCTCTCCCTGTACGACCTGTCGAGCCCCGTGACGGCCGTGCACATTCACGGCCCGGCGCCGGCCGGCGCGGGTGCGCCCGCCATCGTCACGCCGCCCGCGGGCGAGTTCGCGGACTTCAACTTCACCTTCACGCAGGAGCAGTTGAACGACCTCTTCGTCGGCCGCCTCTACGTAGACGTGCACACGCAGAACAACCCCGACGGCGAGATACGCGCGCAGATACCCGTGCAACGCTTCAGGCAGGACGTGCTGACGAAGGCGTTGGACGACCGCGTCCTGACGCGCGCGCAGGTCTTGCGCATCGTGGCCGAGTTCGAGGAGTTGCGGCAGGCCGAGTTCCGCCGCGCCTTCGTGCTCATGCAGTACTTCGGCTACCTGCGGCGCGACCCCGACGCCGAGGGCTACGACTTCTGGCTCTCGAAGCTCAACGAGTTCGACGGCGACTACATCCGCGCCGAGATGGTCAAGGCTTTCATCACGTCCGTCGAGTATCGCCAGCGGTTCGGGCCGTGAATGGGTTTTGGGTTTTGGGTGTTAGGTGTTGGGGAAGGGAAAGGGTGTTGGGTGCTGGGTGTTAGGTTTTGGGGAAGAAGAGGCAGTTTTACCCAAAACCTAACACCCAAAACCCAAAACCCATCCTCCAGCGCCCAGCACCCAACACTCTTACCGCATCCCGAGCATGAGGAGGAGCGAGCGGTCGTGGACGGGGCCGCCCTCGCGGCGCCAGCGGCGGAGCGGTTCCAGTTCTTCGTCGGCGACGGGGCGGTTGGTGAGGCGCGCGGCCGGCGTCTTCTCGAAGGCGTGTTCGGTGAGCGCGATGTGCGGCTCGCGCACGTCGAGCGGCTGCGGGCCGGCGAGCGCCGCCTCGGCCGACTCCACGTCCGGGTAGAAGTCGTGGTAGACGAGGACGTGCCAGACCGCATCGTGCCCCTCGCCCTCCGAGTCCAGCACGCGCAGAAGCCCGAACCCGCTCTCCATCTGGAACACCAGGTCGTCGCCCGTTGCGAAACTCAACGCCATAAGCCTTCCCCTTTCGGTAAAGCTTAGCACACGCGCCGGGGCGGCGAGGGAAAGTGTGGACGGGTGTGTGCGCCGGGTTTAATATCTGGGGCGGACGGAGGTTCAGGCCGGGCGATGAGTGTGCTGGACGGCGAGCGTGACCACTACGCGACACTGGGCGCGGGGCGCGAGGAGGCGCGCGCGGAGATCGAGCGGCGCTACAAGCGGCTCGCGCGCCTGCACCACCCCGACCGCGGCGGCGACGAGGAGGAGATGAAGGCCGTCAACGAAGCCTGGCGCGTCCTCGGCGACGCCGACGCCCGGCGCGACTACGACGCGCGGCGCGCGCCGCGGGCGCGCACCGCTTACGCCGCGCACCGACCCGTCAGCTCGCCCGGCGCGCGGGCCGACCCCATCAGCGGACGCCTCGTCGGCGCGTGGCTCTGCCTGTTCGCGGGGCTCGTGCTGCTCTTTCTGGTCAAGGCGCACTACGTCATGTTCCTCTGGCCGCTCGCGCTGCTCGCCGTGGGCGTCGTGCTGTTCGGCGTCCTGATGGCTCACGGCGCTTTGACGTTCGCGCGCGCGCAGGTGGGGCCGAGCCACCCGGCGCGGCGGTTCGTCTGGGCGCAGGAGGTCTTCTTCTGGGCGTGCGTGGCCGGCGGCGGCTACTGCGTCTACCTCATGCTGAGGGCGGTGTAGACGATGACCATCAAGTCGCTCGAAATGCTCTTCCTCGAAGTGGACAACCTCGAAGAGTCCATCGACTTCTACGAGACGGGGCTCGGCTTCAAGATCGACCAGCACCGGCCCGACGCCGACCCGCCGATGACGACTTTGAGCGTCGGCCGCCTGCGCCTGACCATCGCGCAGCGGCCCAACCCGATGTCGAAGCGCGGCAAGGGCATCTACTTCTTCCTCACGGTCGAGGACGTGGACGAGTTCTACGACTTCATCGTCGCGGGCGGCATCGAGACCTACGGCGAGCCGGAGGACAGCGGCTGGGGCGGCCGCTACTTCGTGGTCGTAGACCCGAGCGGCTACCGCCTCTTCTTCGTCCAGTGGTACGCCGACGGCCCCTACCTGCAAGACCCGGGCGAGCCGGGTGAACTGGGGTTGAAGGGCTGAGGGCGGAGTCGTTACAATACCCGCGGACTTTCTCTTCTTAAGGTAAGCGCGCCGCGAACGCTCCCGGGCGGCGCGCCTTCAGCCGGGCAACTTCGAGCCGGGCAGGCCGCACGCCGAAAGCGTCGGTCGGGGGAGCACCTATGCGTTACGTCGAAAACCCGCCGAACCCCTGGCTCGCGACCAGCGTCGAGTGGATCGGCGAGCCGCCCGAGTCCCGCGTCGAGGTCTTCGAAGAGACCGAGACGCGCAGCATCATCACGCACAACAAGAGCCCCGACGTGGGCTTCGACTACTCCGTCAACTGCTACCGCGGCTGCACGCACGCGTGCAGCTACTGCTTCAGCCGCCCGACGCACGAGTACCTCGGCTTCGGCGCCGGCACCGACTTCGAGACCAAGATCGTCGCCAAGGTGCGCGCCGCGGAGCTGCTGCGCGAGGAGTTCATGCGCCCGTCGTGGAAGGGGCAGACCATCGTCTTCTCCTTCACGTCCGACCCCTACATCCCGCTTGAGTTCAACTACAGACTGACGCGCCGCTGCCTCGAAGTCTGCCTTGAGTTCCGCAACCCCGTCGGCGTCGTCACCAAGTCGGCGCTCGTGCGGCGCGACAAGGACTTGCTCGCGGCGCTCGCGCGCGAGGCCGCGGCCAGCGTCTACTTCTCCATCCCCTTCGCCGACGACGAGACGGCGAAGGCTTTGGAGCCGACCGCGCCCCTGCCCGCGGCGCGCTTCCGCGCGATGCAGGAGTTGGCCGAGGCCGGCGTCCCCGTGGGCCTCGCCATCGCGCCCGTCATCCCGGGCCTCAGCGACCCGCACATCCCCGAACTGCTCAGGCGCGCGCAGGAGGCGGGCGCGCGCACGGCCTTCATCAACCTCCTGCGCCTGCCCGGCAACGTCGCGCCCTACTTCGAGCAGCGCCTGCGCGAGCGCCTGCCGACGAAGGCCGACCGCGTGCTCGCGCGCCAGCGCGAGGTGCGCGGCGGGCGCCTCAACGTGAGCGAGTTCGGCGAGCGGATGAAGGGCAACGGGGTCTACTGGAAGGTGATCGAAAAGAGCTTCCGCGTCCACTGCGCGCGCCTCGGCTTCAACCAGGACGACGGTCACGCCTACGACCCGCGCCCGAGCACCTTCCGCCGCCCTTCGGCGCAAGGGTCGCTCTTCTAATCATCCGCACCTCGTCGCCGGAAGCGCTCAGGGTTCCGGATCGTCGTCAGGGTCACCGTCCCGGTCGTCCGCTCCGGGCAGGGGTGCGGGAGGGGGACAGCGCCCCGGTTCGGCGCCCTCGGGGCAGGCTCGCCGTTCGCGCGCGCCCAGGAGATAAACTGCGCGTTCGGTACCCGACAGAGGGCGCCCGGCCAGCCGGCATGCGCCCCGTAGCAGTAACGCCGGGGAGATGTCCCTGTAAGAGATGCTGTCGTTGTCGTGCATGATGAGGCGCGAGCCGCTTCCGTCGAAATTGAGAAAGTTCACCCCCACGGCACTTCGCTGGGCCGACTCGTGGAGGTCGAGAAATGTGAGAGTCTCTACATCCCACAGCCCGACGTGGTTGCGGCTGGCGAGGGCCAGCAGGGTCCCGTCGGGGCTGAAGTAGGCGCTCGAAGCGCTGCCGACCAGGTTCGACGGCTTCGCCGAGAAGATGTCTTCGAAACTTGTCAGGACGACCGCCTGCCGTCCGACCGGCCGTCTGGTGAGGTCCCATTTCACCGCGTAGAGTTGTTCTTGCTCGCCGCCGACGACGGCGAAGAGGGTCTTCGTCCCGCCGGTGAAGGCCATGTTTTCGACGGGCCCGCCGGCTTCCGGAAGGGGCTCGAAGGTGGGCCGCGACTTCCACAAGTCCCAGAGGCCAACGTCACGGCCTTCGCTGCCGGCGGTAGCCATCCAACGGCCGTCACGGCTGAAGGTGACGGCGCTCGTGACCGGAGTCTCGCGGGCCAGAATCTCCTTCGGGGCCGCCGGGTCGCCCACGTCCCACACGTACACACGCCCGTCGTAGGCGACCAGGGCCATCAGCCTCTTTCGAGTGCCCTGGCTGAAGCGTATCTCTCTCAACTCCGGGATGTGGGTGTTCGCACCCCACGGTTCGGGTAGCGGTTTCGCCTGCTCGTAGAGGACGCGGCGGGTCTGGACGCGCCGGCTGCGTGCATCCCAGAGCGTCACCACCATGTCCTTGCCGCCGGATTTGGTCGGGCCGGCCGCGGCCAGGACCTCACCGTCGGCGCTGAATTCGAGGCGCGTGACCGCGGCCGTGTGCCGGCCGGGGAGTGGGACGGGCGCCGCGCCCGAGTCCATGTCCCAGATGAACACCTCGCCGAACGCGCCGGCCAACGCCGCGGTTCGCCCGTCGTTGCTGATCGTCTTTCGGAGGATGGCCGTGCCGGTCGGCGGGATACTGACGATCCGTTCGAGCGGGTGGTCGTACCCCGTCTCCCAGAACGAGAGGAGGCCGTTGCTGCTCCCCGTGACCATCGTCTGTTCGCCGGCGAAGGTCATGCTCGTCACGCCGGGGGTGAAGGCGGCGAGGTGGCGCGGCTCGTGTTCGTCTTCGCAGTTGGAAAGGTCTTCGACTTCCCACGTATAGATGTTGCCGCTCGAAAGAGTGACGAAGATGGTCGAGCCCGCCGGGTTGAAGGCCAGGTTGACCGGGTCCATCGTGTCGAGATGTTGCTTGTCCTCGTGCGCGCGCAGGTTCCCGGCCAGGTCGAGACGCGAACACCCCACGCGGCGGCGTCCCTCCACGTCCCACAGCATGAGGTGCCCTTTTTCGTCGAGTGAAAGCAACCGCCCCCCGCCGCCCGGGGCGAAGGCCATGTCAGAGACATCACCCTGGTGGCCGACCAGCGTGCCGGGAAGCATGGTGCGGGACGCGATGTCGAACAGCGTAATAACGTCACCCGCGGTGCCGCTGTCGCCGCGGTGGGCGACGGCCAGGAGTTTACCGCCGGGGGCGAGAGCAATCTTGCCGATTCGATTCTGAAAGGGGGAAGGGGAGAGAAGCTTCGGGTTGTCGGGGTCTTTAATGTCGCCAAAATAGAGCTCTTCACTACTGGCGAAAATCAACAGCCCGTCGGGGGTGAGTAGATAATCGTCTGTGTCAATAATCCCCAGGCCGCTCGCCAGCCGCCCGCGTTTCCGCCCGGACGCCGCGTCAAAGAGTTGAATGCCGTCGAGGGAGAAGCCGGCCAGCAGGTTACCGTCCGGGCTGAAGGTGACGCTGTTGTACTTCATGAGACTCAAGAGGATGATCGCGTCGTTACTAACGAAGTCCTTCATCGGGGGGGCGAGGCAGGCGAGCGGCTTGCGCCCGGCGGCGTCCCACAGGTATTGGCTGCCGTCGGCGCCGGCGCTGGCGAGGAACCTCCCGTCGGGGCTGGCCGCGAGTCTGACCAAGGGGTAGTCGTGCACCTGGCGCACGGCCGACAGCCGCGGGTAGCGCCGCCACATCGTCAACAGGTTCTGCCGCGCCTCCAGCGTCGGGTAGGCTTCGAAGGCGCTGGCGCCGAGCAGGAAACTCAGGTCGGGGCGGCTGCCGAGCAGAGAGATGGACTGGCCGACGAGCCTCCGCGACGAAGCGATGCTCTCCTGCCGCAGCGCGTTGGCCGTCGCCGCCCGCTCGCGCTCTTCGGCCAGACCCGCCTTGGCTTCCGCGTCGGCCTGCAAACGCTCCGCGTCCTTCCTCATGCCCTCCGCCGTCTGGGCCATCGCCTCCGCGATGAACCTGCTGTCGTTGGCCCGGTCGATACTCCTGCGCGCCTCGATCAGTTGGAGGTCGGCCTCCGTGACCTTCTTCTCGGCCTCGGCGGCGGCGGCCGCCGCCATCTCCGAACGCACCTCGGCGAGGGTCGCCTCCAGGTTGGACTCGACGGCCGCGTTCGCGCTCCACCCCACGACGCCGATTGACAGGAGGATGATCGCCACGCCGCCGAAGAGCATCCGGCGCAGCCACTCGTTGCGCCTCGTGTACCTGAAGGAGCTCTCGATCCTGGCGATCACCTCCGGCGAGGGGCTGCCGAGCCTCCTCCGCTCCTCCGACTCGGGGATGAAGTCGGGGGCCGGCGCGGCGGCGGCGGCCGGACGCGCTCCCGTGTGCGGCGCGACCGCGCCCCGATGACCCTCGACGGAGACGGGCAGCCCCCTGAGCAGGTGTGCCCAACTGGCGCGCGCCAGCGACCCGTCAACGTCTATCGGGATGATCGGGCGGCCGGTCTGGCGGAACTCTTCGATCTCCTGCCTGACCGCCTCGGAGGCGGCGGCGCCCCGCGTCCCGACGAGGACGAGCGCGGTGCTCCTCCTCACCTTGAGTCTCAGCAGGGGCGGCAGCTTCTCGTTGGCCGACGTGCCGTACTGATCTACGAAGGAGAGGAACTTCCGGCCGCCGAGTTGGTTGGCGAGCGCCAGCGAGTAGTTCAGGGCGTCGGCGCGCGAGTACGAGATGAAGATGTCGTCGCCGAGGAGGAAGCTCCCCAGTTTTTCGAACAACCACCGCCGTGAGTAGGATTCAGACCGGCCGGGCGTCGCTTCGGGCATGACGAGACTCCTGTGTCGGTAAGGGCGCGGCGCAGGCCGTCCTGCGTTTGACGCGCGTCGGGCGCGTAGTGTATTTCCGCGTACCGAACATACGCAAGACGCACGGCCCGCCGACCCGCCGCGCGTGCGGAGGGTCGGGCGCGGGCTGAGAAGGTGAAAATCGGCACATTGCCGGGGCCGGAAAAGGGTTACGCGGCGGAAGTTCTCGACATATAATGTGCGCGCTCTGGCACCACACACGACGGGGAGGAGTTGAGGCGTATGATTACCATCAGGCACGTTGTCTGCGACCGCGAGTCGTACTCTGTTAATGACACGGCGACCGCGCAGGATGCCGCCGACTACATGGCCGACCGCACGATCGGTGCCGTCTGCATCCTCGATGCCGACGGGAAGCTCTGCGGCATCTTCTCCGAGCGCGACCTGCTCAACCGCGTCGTCGTCCGGCGGCTCAACCCGGCCGAGGTGCCCATCCGCGACGTGATGAGCGAGCCCCGCGCCGTCATCGACTGCTCCGACACGCCGCACGAAGCGCTGGAGCGGATGGAGCGCATCGGCAGCCGCCACCTCCCCGTGGTTGACGGCGACAAGTTCATCGGCATGCTCTCGATGCGCGACATCATGCGCGTCGAGATCAGCGAGCAGGGCGCCGAGCTGCAACTGCTCCACGAATACATCTCGCACTGACGAACGCCTGAAACCTGCAAGACCCTGTGCCGCAGCAGACCCTCCGGGCGCGCGCGTGCGCCCTCGTGTTCCTCGCGGCCTGCGGCCCGCCGGATAAGGGTTAGCCGCAGACACGGAGGCGCGGCTTGAAGTTATAAATCTTCAAGCCGCGCCTCTGCGTCTGCGTCGGTTAACCCTTGAGCCTACGGGCTCGAACCTTCAGCGCGAGCCCGCCACGCGTCGAGCACTTCGCGCTCTTTCTCTCGCGCGAGGCCGGCGCGGCGCGGCGCGCCGGCGGGGCGGGTCAAGTCCCACTCAAGCGTGTCGCGCACGGTCTCGGAGAGCGGCCGGAACCTGAGCCCGGCGGCGACCGCCTTCTCCACGCTCACGCCCATGAAGTGGCGGTGGGCCTCGTCCGACGAGTCGAGCCAGAGCGGAACCTCCATCCACTGCCCGAGCCCCGCGCCGAGCATGAACTTCTCGTCCACCCAGGCGAAGCGCGCGTCGCTCCCGGTCGTGCCCCTGCACGCGTCGAGGAAGTGGCCGAAGGTGAGTTTGTAGTCGGGCCCCGTCGCGTTGAAGGTGCCTGCGCGCCGCGCCTCGGCCATGTCCAGCATCCACGCGGCGAGGTCGCGCACGTCTACGAACTGCACCTGCCGCTCGGGGTCGCCGGGCGCGAGCACCTCGCCGCCTTCGGCGACGCGCCGCGGCCAGTAGGTGAAGCGGTCGCTGTAGTCGTGCGGGCCGACGATGAGGCCGGCGCGGACGTGGAGGACGCGCCCCGGCATCTCCTCCTCGGCCGCGCGTTCGCACAGGGCCTTGAGCGGCCCGTAAATCTCCCAGAAGAACGGCGCCGCCGTCAGCTCCGACTGCTTGAGCGCCTCGGCCTCACGCAGGCGCTCTTCGGTGATGGTGCCGACGGGGTAGTCCTCTCCGACGTTCGGCACGCGCGTGTCCCTGTAGGCGGAGCTGCTGGAAACGAACGTGTAGTGCTCGGCCGAGTCGGCCAGCAGCCGCGCCGAGTCGCGCACGACGCGCGGCGAGTAGCCCGAAGGGTCAACGACCGCGTCCCACCGCCGTCCCCTCAACACGTCGAGCCCGCCGTCCCGGTCGCCGCGCAGCTTCTCGACTTCGGGGAAAAGCTCCGGGTTGAGCTGCCCGCGGTTGAACAGCGTCACCTCGTGCCCGCGCGCCAGCGCCGCCTCGGCCACGTGACGGCCGAGGAACTTCGTCCCGCCCAGGATGAGTAGTTTCATAAGTAAAGCCGTGAACCGTAAACCGTGAACCGTCAACCGTGACAAGATAAAAGCAGTTCTTTCTTGTCACGGTTGACGGTTCACGGTTCACGCTCCTCTCAAAGTGTCCGCGTCACCTTCGCGAGCGAGCGCGGGGCGTCCGGGTCGAGACCCTTGGCGTCGGCGAGCAGCGCGGCGAAGAGTTGCGCGGGGATGATGTAGGGGATGACCGAGAGCGTCTCGTTGATCTCGGCGGGCAGGCGCACGGCGCGCGTGGCGAGCGCGGCCGCCTCGGCGTCCGAGGTGAAGGCCAGCGTGTCCGCGCGCAGCTCCTTCAGGCGCGCGAGCAGCTCGCGCACGCCGCCGAGGGTGACGCCCGGGGGCGCGAAGGCGAAGATGGGGAAGTGGCGCTCGACGACCGCCAGAGGCCCGTGCAGGAAGTCGGCCGAGGAGAAGCGCTCGGCCACGACGTAGCAGGTCTCCATCAGCTTCAGCGCCATCTCGAACGCGTTGGCGTAGACGAGCCCGCGGCCGACCACGACGCAGTTCTCCATGAAGACGTAGCGCTCGACCATCTGCTCGATCTGCGGTCGCAGCTCCAGCGCGCGCGCGGCGAAGTCGGGGATGGCCTCGAAGCCGAGCTGCCCGCCGCCTTCCGCGAGCGCCTCGGCCAGCATGTAGAAGTGCAGGAGCTGCCCCGTGTACGTCTTCGTCGCCGCCACCGAGCGCTCGCGCCCGCCGTGGGTGAGGAGGATTTCGTCCACGACCTTCGTCATCGAAGAGTCGGGCTCGTTCGTGATGCCGACGGTGCAGAGCGCCCCCGAAGCGCGCGCGTCCGACAGCACGCGGTTGATGTCCTCGCCCTCGCCCGACTGCGAGACGCCGATGACGACCGCGCGTTGGAGCTTCAGCCGCGCGCCGTAGAGCGTGTTGACCGACGGCGCGGCCAGCGCGACGGGGATGCCGGTCGTGATTTCGAGCAGGTAGCGCCCGAAGAGCGCCGCGTTGTCCGAAGAGCCGCGCGCGACGAGCACGATCAGGTCAACGTCCTGGGCGCGCAGGTCGCGCCCGAGCCGCGCGACCTTCCCGCGCTCCTCCGCGATGGTGCGCGCCAGAGCCTCCGGCTGCTGCGCGATCTCTTCGAGCATCAATGACAAGTTAGAAATCTCTCCTTATGCCTGTTTGGGGCGGAGCGCGTTGACTCTCTTTTGCCATCATGTTAATTGTCGCGCAAGTGCTCCGACGCCACGTCCCGAATATTTATCAACTGACACGAGAAATGATTAAGACCCCGAAGACCAAAAGGGAGACGCGCCGCGCCGCCCTGCTCCTGCTCCTCGCCTGCCTCTGCGCGGCGGCAGCGGCCCGCGGCGCGCGCGCGCAGAAGGCCGCGGCGCAGGGGGAGACGATCGCCCACGCCGTCCAGGTCATACCCGCGCCGAAGTCTCTCAAGCGCACGGGAGCTGACTTCTATCTCGGGGACGCGCGCATCGTGCTCGCCGACCCGAAGTCGGAGGAAGACCGCTTCGCCGCGCAGGACTTCGCCGGCGACATGCAGGAGACGGTCGGCGTCGCGCTCAGAGTCGGCGGCGGAGGGCGGCGGCGGATTCTCGTCGGGCCGCTCTCGCACAGGCGCGTGCGCGCGAGTCTTGAGCGGCTGAGAGTAGACGTGCCCGCAGACCTCGACGAAGAGGGCTACGTGCTCGCCGGAGACTCCGACCTGATGGTGGTGGCGGGTCGTTCGGCGGCCGGGACGTTCTACGGCCTCCAGACGCTCAAGCAGCTCGTGCGCGTCAGACACGGCTCGGTGTACGTGCAGGGCGTGGAGATCATCGACTGGCCCTCGATGCGCTGGCGCGGGCTCTCCGACGACGTGAGCCGCGGCCCCGTCCCGACGTTGGAATACTTCAAGAGGCAGATCCGCAACCTCGCCATGTTCAAGATGAACATGCACAGCCTCTACATGGAGCACGTCTTCGGCTCGGCCTCGCACCCGCTCATCGCGCCCGAGGGCGGCCGGATCACGCCCGAAGAGATTCGCGAGATGGTCGCGTACGCGCGCAGCTATCACGTCGAGCTCGTCCCGCAGCAGCAGACCTTCGGCCACCTGCACAAGGCCCTGAAGTTCGAGAAGTACAACGAGCTGGCCGAAGTCCCGTACGGCGACGTGCTCTCGCCGCAGGCGGAGGGGACTTACCGACTCGTCGCCGACTGGTACAAAGAACTCGACGCGCTCTTCCCCGGCCGCTTCTTCCACATCGGCGCCGACGAGACGTTCGAGCTGGGGCGCGGGCAGAGCGCCGAACAGGTCAAGGCGCGCGGCATCGGCCCCGTCTACTTCGACCACCTCAAGCGCGTGCGCGAGCTGCTGCTGCCTTACAAACGCCGCCTGATGTTCTGGGGCGACATCGCGCTCAACCACCCGGACCTCCTGCCGTCCGTCCCGCGCGACATGATCGCGATGAACTGGGACTACTCGGCGCGGCCGAGCTTCGAGGCGCGCATCGGGCTCTTCAAGAAGGCGGGGCTCGAACAGTTCGTCTGCCCCGGCGTGCAGAGCTGGAATCAGGTCTTCCCCAACACCGACACGGCCTCCGTCAACATCCCCAACTTCATCCGCGACGGCCAGAGCGCGGGCGTCCTCGGCGTGATGAACACGCAGTGGGACGACGACGGCGAGTCCCTTTTTGAAAACTCGTGGTACGGCGTCGTCCTCGGCGCGGCGGCGTCCTGGCAGAAGGCGCCGCTCGACCTCGCCGCCTTCGAGCGCGACTTCGACTGGGCCTTCTTCCGCCACGAAGGCGACGAGCTGACGAAGGCCACGCGCGCCCTCGGCGGCGTCAACAAACGGCTCGGCGTTAACAACACCAACCAGCTCTTCTGGCGCGACCCCTTCACCGAAAGCTTTCAGGAGGCAGTCGCGCGCAAGCTCGAAGAGCAGACGCGGCAGATGCGCCTCGACGTGGAGTCGGCCGAGGAGGCGGTCATCCGCGCGCGGCCCGCGGTGCGGCGCAACCTCCAGACGCTCGACGCGATGCGACTGGCCGCGCGCCGCCTCGACCACATGGGGCGGCGCGCGCAGGTCGTCGAGCAGTTCAGCCGCGACTACTGGGAGGCGTACCTGAACCTCGGCGACCGGCGGCGCGTGGCGCGCATACGCCCCTACACGGGCGCCATCTACAACAACCTGCGCGAGATGGCCGAGGAGCTGTCGGAGCTGCGCGAGGCGTACCGCGCGCAGTGGCTCGCCGAGAACCGCCCGTACTGGCTCGCGAGCGTGCTGGCGCGATATGATCTCGCGGTCTCGCGCTGGCTCGCGCGCTCGAAGCAGTTGGAGGACGCGCTGCGCGTCTACGACCAGACCTCCGTGCTGCCCGCGCCCGCCGAGTTCGGCCTCGGCCCGCGCCCACCGCAGGAAGATTGACGAAAGTTCAGAGATGGTTCTAAGAAGCTTCATCTGCGCCGCCGTCCTCCTGACGGCCGTGTCTCTCACGCCTACCCGCTCCGCGCGTTCGCGGCAGCGGCGCGCTGCCGCGGCGGAGGCGCGGTGGGTGGAAGAGACGTTGAAGAATCTTTCGCTGCGCGAGCGTCTGGGGCAGATGTTGATGACGCCCGTGCAGGTCGAGCAGGCGACGGGCGGGCGTCTGGATGACTTGAAGAAGTTGGTGGCCGAACTGGGCCTCGGCGGGGTGGTCGTGCGCGGCGGGAGCCCGGAGGCGGTCGCGGCGTTGACGAACGAGTTGCAGCGCGCCGCGCGCGTCCCCGTCTTCGTCGGCGCCGACTACGAGCGCGGCCTGCGCATGCAGATGAAGTCGGCGGGCACGCCCTTCACCAACAACATGGGCGTCGCCGCGGCGGGCGATTCGCGCGCGGCCTTCGAGCAGGGGCGCATCACGGCCGAGGAGGGGCGCGCCGTCGGCGTCAACTGGCTCTTCGGCCCCGTCGCAGACCTCAACAACAACCCCGACAACCCCGTCATCAACGTCCGCTCCTTCGGCGAAGACCCGAAGCGCGTGGCCGAGTTCGTCTCGGCGGCCGTGCGCGGCACGCGCGAGGGCGGCGCGCTCTCGACCGCCAAACACTTCCCCGGCCACGGCGACACGGCCGTGGATTCCCACATCGGCCTGCCGACCATCCGCGCCGACCGCGCGCGTCTGGACAAACTCGAACTGGTCCCGTTCCGCGCGGCCATCAGTGCGGGCGTTGACTCGGTGATGACGGCGCACGTCGCGCTGCCTGCTCTGACGGGCGACGAGCTGCCCGCCACCCTCTCGCCGAAGGTGACGACCGAACTGTTGCGACGCGAACTGAAGTTCGACGGCCTCGTCGTCACGGACTCGCTCGGCATGGGCGCCATCACGAAGGGGTTCCCCGGCGGCGAGGCGTCCGTGCGCGCCGTCATCGCGGGCGCGGACGTGGCGCTCACGCCGCCCGACTTAAAGGCTTCGCTCGACGCGCTCGAAGCGGCCGTCAAGGGCGGCCGCATCACGCGCGAACGCGTTGACGAGAGCGTGCGCCGCATCCTCCGCGCGAAGCACAGGCTCGGGCTCTCGGAGCGGCGGACGGTTGACATTGACGCTGTCAGGAATCTCGTCGAGCGGCCCGAGGCTCTGTTGTCCGCGAGCGGCGTTGCGGAAAGATCGATTACACTCCTGCGCGACGGCGGGGGGCTGCTTCCGCTCGGCAAGGCGCGCGCGTCACGCGCGGCTTTCGTCGTCATCGCCGCGGACGAAGACCCCGAGGAGGGGCGCCGCTTCATCCCGCAGGTGCAGGCGCGCGTCCCCGGCGCGCGCGTGCTGCGCGCCGACCCGAAGACGACCGCGGGTGAGTACGACGCGCTGCTGGCCGAAGCGTCGAAGGCCGAGACGATCATCGTTGCCGCCTTCGTCAAACGCGCGGCGGGGAAGGGGACGGTGGCGCTGCCCGAGCGACAGGCCGAGTTCGTGCGCCGGCTCGTCGCGTCGGCCAAACCCGTCGCGGTCGTCGCCTTCAGCGGCCCGTACCTCGTCCGGCAGTTCCCCGAAGCGGCGGCCTTCATGGTCGCGTACGGCATCGAGGACGTGGCGCAGGACGCCGCGGCGCGCGTCCTCTTCGGCGACGCGCCCGCGCGCGGACGCCTGCCCGTCACCGTGCCCGGACTGTTCGCGGCCGGCTCAGGCATCCAGACGAAGCCCAGGGGCGACCCGCGCCGCATGGCGAGTCGTTGACGTTCCGGCCCGACAGACAGACTTGTGAGGAGGTGAGAGTCATGAGCATGACAGTCGGCGAGTCCCAGACCGTTGCGAGAGAGGGAGAGGAGGCGGCGCGCGTCCGCGCGGGCGGCGCGCACGGGGGCGACGGACTCAGCCCGGCGTCGTCCGCGACACGCCTGCGTTCGCTCGACGTGTTCCGCGGGATGACGGTCGCGGGGATGATTCTCGTCAACAACCCCGGCACGTGGGGCGCCATCTACAGCCCGCTCAAGCACGCCGAGTGGCACGGCTGGACGCCGACCGACTTCGTCTTCCCGTTCTTCCTCTTCATCGTCGGCGTCTCGATCACGCTCGCGCTGTCGCGCAGGGTGGAGGCGGGCGGGAGCCAGCGCGACCTCTACGTCAAGATCGTCCGCCGCGCGGCCATCATCTTCGGGCTCGGGCTCTTCCTCACGGCCTTCCCGTTCTGGGACTTCTCGAAGAACACCTTCGTCGATCTCTCGACCCTGCGACTCTCGGGCGTGCTCAACCGCATCGCCGTCTGCTACCTCTTCGTCGCGCTCATCTTCCTCAAGACCGACTGGCGCAAGCAGGCTTACGTCTTCGCCGGGCTCCTCGTCGCCTACTGGGCCATCCTGACCTTCATCCCCGCGCCGGGCTTCGCCGCGGGCGACATGTCGAAGGAGGGGAGCATCGCCTCTCACCTCGACCGCGTCCTGCTCGGCAAACACATGTGGAGCGGCGGGCGGGGCGTCTACGAGCCGGAAGGCATTCTGAGCACTCTCGGCGCGCTGGCGACGACGCTGGCGGGCGTGCTGACCGGCCACCTGCTGCGCTCGCGCCGCGCGGACGCGGAGAAGGTTTCGGCGCTCTTCGTCGCGGGCGTGGCCTGCGTCGTCGCGGGCTGGGCGTGGAACTACTGGCACCCCGTCAACAAGCCCCTGTGGACGAGTTCGTACGTGCTCTTCACGGCGGGGTTGGGGCTGCAACTGCTCGCCGTCTGCTACTGGCTGATCGACATGAAGGGTTACAGGCGTTGGTCTGTGCCCTTCGCCGTCTACGGCACGAACGCGCTCGCGGTCTTCTTCCTGACGGGCATCTGCGCGGAACTGCTCGGGGTCATCAGGTTCAAGGGCGCGGACGGTACCACGACCTCGCTCCAAAGCGTCATCTTCAAGAACCTCTTCCTCTCCTGGGCGTCGCCCGTCAACGCCTCGCTCGCCTTCGCCCTCTGCTTCGTGCTCGTCTGGCTCGGCGTGATGTGGCTGCTCTACCGGCGGAACATCTTCATCAAGGTGTGATGAGAAGGTTGCTGTTCTTCATCCTCTGGCTCCTCCTCGTCGTCCCGGCCGTCCCGCGTCCGCGCGCCGGGCCCGCGCCCGGGCGCGTCCGTCTGAACGTGATGTCCTACAACATCCACGTCGGCATCGGCATGGACAAGAAGCTCGACCTCGCGCGCATCGCGGAGGTCATCAGGCGGCAACGCGCCGACCTGGTCGGGCTTCAGGAGGTTGACCGCGGCGTCGAGCGGACGGGGCGCGTGGACGAAATCAAAGAGTTGGCGCGGCTGACGGGGATGGATTACGCCTTCGCGCACAACCTCGACTACCAGGGCGGGCAGTACGGCGTGGCCGTGCTCTCGCGCTTCCCCATCCTCGCCATCGACCACCGCCGCTACGCCAACCGGCGCGAGCGCGAGCGGCGCGGCTTCATCCGCGTCGAGGTCGAGGCGGAGGGGCGCCGCCTCAACTTCGTCACGACGCATCTGGACTATCAGTTGTTGGACGGACGCATCTTCGAGGCCGAGCAGTTGCTCGCGGCACTCGCCGACGTGCGCGGCCCGCTCGTCGTCACCGGCGACTTCAACGAAGAGCCCGGCGTCGGCGCCTACGAGTTGATGCTCAAGGCCGGCTTCGCCGACGGCTGGACGCGCGCGGGCACGCAGGACCCCGCGGGCGGCCTCACCTACCCCGCCGACAAACCCGTCAAGCGCATCGACTACGTCTTCTACCGCGGCCCCGGCGACGCCGAGGCGTCCGGCGCCACAGTCCCCGACACCCTCGCCTCCGACCACCGCCCCGTCGTCGTCAGCCTTAAGTTTTGAACAGCGAGTAGGCGGTAGAAAAGAGAGGCGGCGCGCCTTGACCTTCAGGTCGGGCGCGCCGCCTCGTCCTTCTACCGCCTACCGACTACTGCCTACTTCCTTCTGTAGCCCGGCCCGCGCAGGGGGCGGCCGGCGTTGACGGGCGTGCGCCGGCCGCCGTCCACTTCGAGCTGGCCGTTGACGACGACGTACTCGACGCCTTCGGGGTACTGGTTCGGCTGCTCGAACGTGGCGCGGTCGCGGACGCTTGCGGGGTCGAAGACGGTGATGTCGGCGAAGGCCCCGGCGCGCAGGACGCCGCGGTCTTTGAGCCCGACGCGCGCGGCGGGCCGGCCCGTCATCTTGTGGACGGCCTGTTCGAGCGTGAGCAGACGTTCGTCGCGCACGTAGCGCGAGAGCACGCGCGGGTAGGAGCCCCAGCCGCGCGGGTGCGACTTCGAGCCCGAGAGCGGGCCGTCGGCGGCGCGCGCGCCGCTGTCGGTGCAGATGCTGACGAAGGGCTCGCGCAAGGCCGCGCGCAGGTCGTCCTCGTTCATCATGAAGTAGATGGCGCCGGTCTGCGCGCGGTCGGCGAGGAGGATGTCGAAGAGCGTCTCCAACTCGTCCTTGCCCTGCTCCTTCGCGATCTCCGAGACGCGCCGGCCCTGCAAGTGTTCGAGCTCGCGGTTGAAGACCGAGCCGATGAGCACGCCCGACGCGCCGCCGCTCCCGAGGTAGATGTTCTCCCAGTCGTTCGAGTCCTTCAGTATGTCGGCCCTGATGCGCGCGCGCGTCTCGCGGTCGCGCAGGCGCGCGAGCAGTTGCTCGCCGCCGCCCTCGACGGCCCACGGCGGCAGGCAGGCCGCGAGGCCGGTGCTGGCGGCCGTGTAAGGGTAAACGTCCGCCGTCACGTCCAATCCGCGGGCGCGCGCGGCGCGAATCTTGGCGAGCACCTGCGGCATGCGCCCCCAGTTCTTACGGTAGGCGGTCTTGAGGTGCCAGATTTCCGTCGGGATCGAAGCGCGCCGCGCGATCTCGAAGACTTCGGCGAGCGAGGCGTCGAGGGCGTTGGCCTCGCTGCGCTGGTGCGTGGCGTAGATGCCTCCGTGGCGGCGCGCGACCTTCGCCAGCTCGACTATCTCGTCCGTCTTGGCGAAGCGCGCGGGCGCGTACTGGAGCGAGGTCGAGAGGCCGAGCGCGCCGTCCTCCATCGCTTCGGCGACGAGCGTTTTCATCTGTTCCAACTCGTCCGGCGTCGGGTCGCGGTTGTCGAAGCCGACGACGTAGGCGCGCACCTGTGTGGCGCCGACGAAGGTGGCGAGGTTGACGCCCGAGCCCGAGACGCCGAGGCGCCGGAAGTATTCGTGGAGCGTGCGCCAGTCAACCGTCAGGTTGTAGCGGCGGTTGAACGGCTCGTCCTCCTTGAGGATGCGCTCGTTGACCGGCGCGGGCGAGCCGCCCTCGCCCGTGACCTCGGTCGTGACGCCCTGCATCACCTTGCTCATCGCGCGCGGGTCGATGAGGACGTAGTGCTCCGACTGGCCGAGCAGGTCTATGAAGCCGGGCGCGACGACGAGGCCGGCGGCGTCAATCGTCCGCCGCGCGCGCGCCGCAGGAGGGACGCTGCCGACGCGCACGACGCGGTCGCCGCGCACGGCCACGTCCGCACGGAAGGCGCGGCGACCCGTGCCGTCCACGACGCGGCCGCCCCTGATAATCAGGTCGTACTCGGCCTCCGGCGTCGCCGGCCGCGTTCGCCTCTGTGCGGCGGAGGGCGGGGACGTGGCGAGGCAGGCGGCGACGAGACAGGCGATGATGAGAACGGTGCTGACGAAAATTCTGTTCTTGACAAGGGCGTGCATGCGCGGGGTTCTCCCGGATAAGTTGCTGTGACGGCGGGGGCGATTATAATCAGCGCGGTAGTTTTCCGAGAGATAAAATTTTAAGGGTTGGGGAAGAGGACTTTCTTGACGAGAGAAGGCGGGGTCACGCTCGGCGCGTTGGCGCGGGCCGTGGGCGGGGAACTTGAAGGTGGCGACGGCGCGCGCGTCCTCGACGTGACGCACGACTCGCGGCAGGTGGCCGGGGGCTGGCTCTTCGTCGCGATTCGGGGCGAGAAGTCGGACGGCAACCGCTTCGTCCGCGAAGTGGAGCAGAGGGGCGCGGTCGGCGTCGTCTCCGAATCGGAGCGGCCGTCGGATTTTCGCGGCGGCTGGATTCGCGTCCCCGAGGCGCGGCGCGCGCTCGCGCTGGCGGCGGCCGAAGTCCACGGCCACCCCTCGCGCGAGTTGAAGCTGGTCGGCATTACGGGGACGAACGGGAAGACGACGACCGCGTACCTCGTCGCGTCGGTGGCCGAAAGCGCGGGGGTGACGACGGCGCTAATCAGCACGGTCGAGTACCGCGTGGCGGGCGAGCGGCAGGCGGCGCTGCACACGACGCCGGAGGCGAGCGACGTGGAGCGCCTGCTGCGGCGCGCTGTTGCAGCGGGTTGCAGCGTGGCGGTGATGGAGGCTTCGTCGCAGGCGCTAGACCTGCGCCGCTGCGACGCGCTGCGTTACGAGGTCGCGGCCTTCACGAACCTGACGCGCGACCACCTCGACTACCACGGCACGATGGAGGCTTACTTCGACGCCAAGCGCCGGCTCTTCGACGGGAGCCTCGGCGAGCCGCCGCGCGCGTCGGTCATCAACGTCGACGACGAGTACGGCGCGCGGCTTTACGCGGAGGTGAAGGCGGCGGGCCGCCGCGTGCTCCGTTACTCTTTACGCGAAGAGGGAGTGGAGGTGACCGCGCGCGGCGTCGAGTCTTCGATGGGTGGGACGCGTCTCAGCTTGCGGACGCCGGACGGGGAGCGGGAGATTCTGTCGCCGCTCGTCGGGCGGCCGCACGTCTACAACATCCTGACGGCCGCGGGGTGCGCGCACGCCGTGGGGCTCGGGCTCGAAGAGACGGCGGCGGCGCTCTCGCGGTGCGGCGGCGCGCCCGGCCGCTTCGAGCGCGTCGCGCACGCGGGCGACTTCGCCGTCGTCGTGGACTACGCGCACACGGACGACGCGCTGCGCAACGTCCTGCGCACGGCGCGCGAGGTGGCCGAGGGGCGCGTCATCACGGTCTTCGGCTGCGGCGGCGACCGCGACCGCACGAAGCGCGCGCCGATGGGCGAGGCCGCCGCCGGCCTGAGCGATGTCGTGATTGCGACCTCAGACAACCCGCGCACAGAAGACCCGGAGGCCATCCTGCGCGACGTGGAGGAGGGGCTGCGCTCGTCGGGCCGGCCTTATCTGAAGATAACCGACCGGAGGGAGGCGATCTTTCGGGCCGTCGCGGAGGCGCGCGCGGGCGACATCGTCGTCATCGCGGGCAAGGGGCACGAGGACTACCAGCTCGTCGGAACCGAGAGGCGACACTTCGACGACCGCGAGGTCGCGCGCGCGGCACTGGAAGAAAGCAGTAGGCAGTAGGCGGAAGAAGGGTGCTGGGTGCTGGGTGCTGGGTGCTGGGGAAGACAAGCGGCTCTTACCCAACACCCAACATCCAACACCCAGCACCCTCTTAACCGCCACCTGCCTACTAGCTACCGAACAAAAGGAGATGCGAATGAAAGTCATCGTGACGGGTTCGACCGGCCTCGTGGGCCGCGCGCTGATTCGGTCGCTGCTCGCCGACGGGCACGAGGTGACGCGGCTGGTGCGCGGCGACGCGCAGGGCTTTCGCGCGCCGGGCACGGCCGCGGTGCATTGGGACCCGGAGCGCGGCGAGATTGACGCGGGGGCGTTGGAGGGTCACGACGCGGCCGTCCACCTCGCGGGCGAGCCGGTCGCGGAGGGGCGCTGGGACGACGAGAAGAAGCGGCGCATACGCGAGAGCCGCGTGAAGGGGACGACCCTTTTGGCGGGCGCGCTGGCGGGCCTGCGCGCGAAGCCGAAGGTTTTAGTGTCGGCGTCGGCCACGGGCTTCTACGGCGACCGCGGCGCGGAGATTCTGCGGGAGGAGAGCGCTTCGGGCGACGACTTTCTGAGCGAGGTCTGCCGCGAGTGGGAGAAGGCGACGCTCCAGGCGAGCCAGGCCGGCATCCGCGTCGTGCACCTGCGCATCGGCGTCGTGCTGAGCGGCGAGGGCGGGGCCTTGCAGAAGATGCTCACGCCGTTCAAGCTCGGCGTGGGCGGGAAGCTCGGGAGCGGGAGCCAGTACATGAACTGGATCACGCTCGAAGATTTAACCGGCGTCATCCGCCGCGCGGTCGAAGACGAGAGTTTGCGCGGGCCGGTCAACGCGGTCGCGCCGCAGCAGGTGACGAACGAGGAGTTCACGAAGGCCCTCGGGGGCGTGCTGGGCCGCCCGACCATCTTCGCGGTGCCGGCCTTCGCCGCGCGGCTCGCGTTCGGCGAGGTGGCCGACGCGCTCCTCATGGCGAGCACGCGCGTCGAGCCGGCGCGGCTCAAAGAGGCGGGCTACCAGTTCAAGCACCCCGAGATCGAGGGCGCGCTGCGTTCGGTGTTGGGGAAGTGAGCTTCAGAACTGTGTGACGTCGTAGCTCATGCCGAGGGTCATGAGCTTTTGCAGCAGGCGCTCGTAGTCGAGCCCCGATTTTTTTGCCGAGTCGGAGAAGTAGTCGTCGCGGGCGACGTTGGCGTTCGGGTTGGCTTCGAGCAGGTAGAAGCGGCCGTCCGGAGTGAGGCGGTAGTCGAGCCGCGCGTAGCCGCTCAGCATGAGGATGCGGTAGATGCGTTTCGAGAGGTGTTCGAGCCTGCGCGCGAGTTCCGGCGGGAGGTCGGCCGGGCCGTCCGAGAAGCCGACGTTACGTTGGTACTCCGGGTCCCACTTGACGCGGTAGGTGGCGATGTTGTGCGCGCCGTCGGGGAGGTTCTCCAGCCGGTGCTCCCACGGCGCGAAGGTCTGCACGCGCCGGTTGCCGGCGAGGCCGACGTAGATTTCGCGCCCCTCGATGTACTGCTCGGCGATGGCGTCGGAGTAGATCGTGCGGTGGATGAACTCGACGCGCTCGGCCAGTTTTTCGTCGCTCCGGACGACCGACGCCTGCGAGATGCCGAGCGAGCCCTCGGCCGTAGCCGACTTGACGAGCAGAGGGAACTTGAGCCGCGCCGGGCGGCGCACGCGCCGGTTGTAGGGGAAGACGGCGAACTGCGGGACGGGGATGCGGTGGTAGGCGAGAATCTTCTTCGAGAGCGCCTTGTCGCGCGCGAGCATGAGGCCGCGCGGGTTGCAGCCGGTGTACTTCTGACCCTTCAGCTCCAGGTAGCTGACGACGTGCTGGTCGTACAGCGCGTAGCCGTCGAACTCCTCGATGAGGTTGAAGGCGACGTGCGGGCGGTAGTCGTCGATGGCGACGTGGATGGCGCCGAGTTCGTTCGAGAGGGCGACCGTGTAGACCTCGTGCCCCATCCCTGTGAGCGCCTGAATGACATCGTACTCGGTCTTCCAGTCGAGAATCTGCTTCTCGGTGTAGCCCTCGAGCGAGTCGGGCGGGATGAGTTTCTCCTGACAGAGAACGATGACGCGGAGCTTCTTCGCCGGGCGGGATTTCTTCATAGCGGAATCCTGTGGTAGCCGTTGTGGACGACCTTCATCGCCTGCACCGTGAGCAGGACGAGCGCGCCGCCGAGCGCCTCCTCCTCCGCGCCCGTCACGCGCAGGCGCAGGAGTCTCGAACGCTCGGCGACCTTCGCGAGGAGCTGCGCGAGGGTGTACTGGTGGAGCCCCGTCCCGCGCGCGACTGCCTGGACGAGCCCGCGCCCGCGGCGCCGCAGGAAACTGGCGGCGGTCGGCCCTTCGGCGCGCCGGGGCGCCGCGGGGAAGACCCGGAGGAGGTCGCGGTCGAAGTCGGGGGGCCACTCGATGGAGTAATGCTCGCGCTTGCGCCGGTAGTGCTCGGCCAGCGTCATCCGCAGTTCGGAGACCTCATCGACGCGATCCCTGCGGCGATTCTTCGGGGTACGCCCGGCCACCTCGCGCATCAGGCGGTCAACGTATTCGAGCTTGGCGCGCGCACCCCAGCCCTCGTAGCGGCGGCGCCAGCGCACGTCGCGGGTGGCGAGCCAGACGGCGAAGGTCTCGGCGAAGTCTTCGGCCGGGTGGGCCTGCGCGTACCAGGCGCCGAGGTGTAGGACGAAGTTGTGGCTCGTCGGGTCGGGCTGGTAGGACTCGGGGTAAGGCGCGTTGTAGCGGCCGAAGAGCTGGCGCCAGCGGGGGCGCGCGCGGAAGAGGAAGGCGTTGTCGATGGCGTGCCCTGCCTCGTGGCGCATGATGCGCAAACACTCGCGCTCGGTGCCCCCCTCTACTTCGAGCATCTGGCGGCGCTCCAGCCTCATCAGGCGCGGGTGCGCGAGGTAGAAGGGGATCGCGAAGCCCGGCACGTCATCGGGCGAGAACCATTCCTCGGAGAGCCAGACGTGCGGGCGGAAGCGGAGGCCCGACTCATCCAGCTCGAAGTGGAGTCGGCGCACGCGCTCTTCGAGCGGCGTCCCCTCGATGCGCACGGGCAGGTCGCAGAGGCGCAGGCTCAGCAGCTCCTCCTCCGTCACCCTTTGCCAGTCGAATTTTCTTCTCGACGCGGTCATCATCGGAGCATCTGCGCCTCTACGCTCATCCCAAATCTTCCTCTTGAGTCGGGGGGGCGGCGGCGGGGCGGCCGCGGAAGAAGAGGTAGTAGACGGGGAAGCCGAGCCCGATGAGGAGGAGTCCGAAGAGGGCTTCGAGCGGCGCCGCCCAGAAGGTGTTGACGAGCAGGAAACCCGTCACGAGGAGGAAGAGGATGGGGACGACGGGGTAGCCCCAGGCCTTGTACGGCCGCTCGGCGTGCGGCATCCGGCGGCGGAAGACGAAGATCGAGGCCGTGACTAAGCCGTAGAAGATGTAAGAGCCGAAGACGACGTAGTCGGTCAGCTTGTCGAAGCTCTGGAGGATGATGACGAGCGTGCACGCCCAGATGCCCTGCGCGAGCACGGCGCGGGCCGGGACGCGCGTCGTCTCGGAGACCTTCGACAGCTTGTCGAAGAAGAGTCCGTCGCGCGCCATCGCGTAAGGGACGCGCGCGCCAGTCAGCACCGACGTGTGGAGCGTGCCGACCGACGAGGCCATCAGCGCCGCCGCGACGAGGCCCGCGACGAGCGCCTTCGCCGAGTCGCTGAAGGTCGCCATGAAGGAGTTCGTCACCTCGGCCGCGACCGACGATGTGGCCGAGACGCTGGCGATGGCCGTCGGCGGCAGCGCGTAGAAGTAGGCGGCGTTGATGAAGACGTAGAGCAGCATGATGAGGATCGTGCCGCCGATGAGCGCCAGGGGGATATTTCGCTGCGGCTCCTTAATCTCGCCCGCGACGAAAGTCAGGTTGTTCCAGCCGTCGTAACCCCACAGCGCGCCGAGCATCGCGGCCCCGAAGCCGGCCACGCCGAGCATCGCGCCCGGCTTCACGCCCTCGCACACCCCGCCCGCGTTCGAGAGCGCGAAGTGGCCCCAGTCGCCCTGCGCCAAAAGGAACGCGCCGAGCCCGACGCCCAGCACCAGCGCGACCTTCACGCACGTGAGCGCCGTCGCCACCCACCCGCTGACTTTGACCGCGGCGCAGTTGAGCAGCGTGATGGCGACGATGACCAGGATCGCCGTCAACTGCACGGCGAAACCGCTCAGGCCCTCGACCGACTTGCCCGACAGGTCGTTGAGCGAGTTGGCGAAGATGAGCGCGACCGACGCCTGCGAGCCGGTCTTCGCAATCAATATCTGCATCCAGCCGCTCAAAAATCCCGCGCCGCGGCCGTACGCCTCGCGCATGAAGACGTACTCGCCGCCCGCGCGGGGCATCATCGCCGCCAGCTCCGCGTACGTGAGCGCGCCCGCGAGGCTCAGGAGCCCGGCCACCACCCAGACCGTGACCACCATCCCCGGCGTCCCCACGTTGCACGTCATCACCCGCGCCTTCAGAAAGACGCCCGTCCCGATGACGTTCCCGATGATGATCGAGATCGCCGCCACGAGCCCGAGCCCGCGCACCAGCGTCACGTTTCTGTTCGAAGCTTCAGACATGAAGTCCCTCGTGTCGGGTGCGGCGTGTTACCAGACTTCGTTGGCGAGCAGGTCTTCGTAGGTGTCGCGGCGGCGGATGAGTTCGGGGCGGCCCCCTTCGCGGACGAGGACGACGGCGGGGAGCGGGCGGCCGTTGTACGGGAACATCTGCGCGATGGTGTAGGCGCCGGTGTTGAGCAGCGCGAGGAGTTCGCCGGGGCGCACGTCCCCGGGGAGTTTACGGTAGTCGGGCAGGCGCCCTTCGCGCTCGATGTCGAAGTACACGTCGCCGGAGTCGCAGAGGGGGCCGGCGATCTTGTACGGCGCTTCGGCCGCGAGGTCTGCGCGCGAGGCGGAGACGACGTGGTAGTACCACTTGTAGGTCGTCATCGAGAGCAGGAGGTTGAAGCCCGCGTCGGTGAGCAGCCACACGTCGCCCGTCTCGGGGCGGCGCTTGATGTTGCGCACGGTGGTCAGGAGCGTGCCCGCGTCGGCGATGACGCTGCGGCCGGGCTCGAGCAGAATCGTGACGCCTTCGAGCAGATGCTCGGCCGCGGCCGTGCGCGCCGACTCGCGCGCCGCCCGCAGCGCCGCCGAGAGCACGGCGGACGGCTCCAGCTCCGCGCCCAGCATCTCGCGCTCGCCCTCGGGCAACTCGTCGGCCTGCGAGCGGTCGCGCAGGTAGTTGACGGGGATGCCGCCGCCGAGGTTGATGTGTTCGAGCGCGTGGCCCGACTCCTCGTGGATGGTCTTGAGGTGCTCCCACATCGTCTTGAAGGCCGCGGCGAAGGGCTCCACGTCGGGCGTCTGCGAGCCGACGTGGATGTGGATGCCGGAGACGTGGAGCAGCTCGGGCGAGCGCAGCGCGCGGCGGAACGCGTCGAGGACTTCCGAAGAGGTGATGCCGAACTTCGAGGTCATTAAGGCCGTCTGGAGGCCGAGGTGCGAGCGCGTGCCGATCTCGGGGACGAGGCGGAGCGCGACGCGGGCGCGCTTGCCCAAGTGCCGGGCGCGTGCTTCAATCAGCTCGATCTCGTAGACGGAATCGACGTTGATGGAATAGATGCCGGCGCCAATCGCCTCGTCGATCTCCTGCGGGGTCTTGCTCGTGCCGTTGAAGATGATCTGGTCGGGGCGGAAGCCGGCGCGCAGCGCCTTGAAGAGTTCGCCGCCCGAGTTGACCTCGCAGTCGATGCCGCTGTCGCGGACGACGCCGAGCAGCCCCATCGTCGAGTTGGCCTTCGAGGCGTAGAAGAAGCGCACGGGGTGCGCGACGCCGCGCGCGGCCTCCTGGAGCCGGCCGACGTTCGAGCGGACGCGCCGCTCGGAGAAGACGAAGAGGGGCGAGTCGAACTCGCGCGCCAGTGCTGCCGAGTCCGCGCCGTCGATGAAGAGGCGCCCTTCGCGCGCTTCGAGGTAATCGGGGATCGCCCAGGCGGGGGCGACCGTCGTCTGTGGCATCTGGTCTGTGCTCCGTCCTGAAAAAAGTTGTCCGCCGTGAGTGCTAGCGAAGATAGTCTGTGGGTCGGCGACCGTCAAGCACGTGGAATCATGACGACCGAAGTACGAGACTTAAACACCACCTCCGAAGGCGATCTCGACTGGGCGGGCGTGCGCGCCGAGTTCCCGGTCACGGAGAATTACGCGTACCTCAACAGCGCGGGCGCGGGGCCCGTCTCGCGCCGCGTGGGCGAGGCGGCGGCGCGCTTCTACCGCGAGACGATGGAGTCGGGCGACCGCCTCTGGGAGGACTGGCTCGCGCGGCGCGAGCGTGCGCGCGCGGACGTGGCGCGACTCGTCAACGCCGAGCCCGAAGAGATCGCCTTCACGACGAACACTTCGTCGGGCATGAACCTGATCGTGGACGCGCTCGAAGGCGCGGGGCGCGTCGTCTCGTGCGACCTTGAGTTCCCGGTGACGACCATCCCCTGGCTCCACCGCGGCGCGCGCGTCCGCATGGTCGAGGCGCGCGGCGGCGTGCTGCGCGCCGAAGACGTGCTCGCGGCCGCCGGGGCCGACAGGTCGGTCATCTGCCTCAGCCACGTCCAATACTCCAACGGCCTGCGCACGCCCATCGAGGAGGTCGGCGCGACGAAGGGCCGCCACCTCTTCGTCGTCAACGCGGCACAGTCGGCCGGGGTCTTCCCCATCGACGTGAAGCGTTTGAAGGTGGACGCGCTCTGCTCGACGGGGCACAAATGGATGCTCGCCGGTTACGGCTCGGGCTTCGTCTACCTCTCGCGCGAGCTGCTGGGTCAGACGAGGCCGCGCGCGGTCAGTTGGATGAGCGTCGAAGACCCCTTCGCGATGCGCAACGACTCGTACCAGTTGCGCGCGGACGCCGCGGCGCGCGCCGAGACCGGCTGCCCGCACTTCGCCGGCATCTTCGCGCTCGGCGAGGCCGCGCGGCAGTTGCTCGAACTCGGCGTCGAGCATGTCGAGCGCCGAGCGCTCGCGCTCAACCGGCGTCTGACCGAGAGCCTGGAGGCCGCGGGCCACGAAGTCCTCTCGCCGCTCGGCGACGAACGCTTCCGCTCGGCCGAGACGCTCGTCCGCGCCGCCGACCCGCGCGCCGCCGTCAAACACCTCGCGCGCCGCCGCGTCGCCGTCACCATCAAACCCGAAGGCTTCCGCGCCGCCACGCACTACTTCAACGACGACTCCGACATCGCCCGCCTCGTCGCCGCCCTCGACGAAATGCGCGACTCGCCAGGGAATTGACAGCCGTCAGCCGGTTGGGTATTTTTTCCCGACGGAAAACGTTTCTTGAAAGTTGAGCGAGGGCACTTGCGCACCGGGGATAAGGGCAATCTAACTGAGGCCAGAATTCTCGCGGCTTTCGTGGGCGCCGGGTACCTGGTGTCGGTGCCTTTCGGTGGCGGGCACAAGTACGATTTCGTCGTCGACGATTCGACGCGTCTGTCTCGCGTGCAGTGCAAGACGGGCCGGGTCAAAAACAACGTCCTGCTCTTTAACGCTTACAGACAGTCGGGTAACGGGGCAGTTAAAATGAGCTACCGCGGACTGGCCGACCTGTTTGCGGTTCTCAATCCGGACGATGATAAGGTATACTTGGTGCCGGTCGATGAGGTCGGAGTTACGGACGTTTCGCTCCGACTCGCGCCGACCTTGAACGGGCAGGCGCAGGGGGTTCGGTGGGCTGAACTTTACCTGCTCCGGCCGTTGGTCTTAAGCGGGAGTGGCGCAATGGTAGCGCATTAGCTTCCCAAGCTAAGGGTTGCGGGTTCGAGTCCCGTCTCCCGCTTTTACATCCAAACACCATACAGGCGCCATTCCGGCGCCTGTTTTCCTTTTACGCACACGCCCCGCGCGCGGCGG
>DAIRFV010000155.1:0-13153 GCA_036794905.1 Pyrinomonadaceae bacterium
ACTCCTCCTTCGTCGAGCGGCGTCCGCATGCGGTGATTCAACTCCCGTCGCGGCCTTTCCTACAGACGCGTTCATACGGATGCGACGAAAAAGCGGTCAGCCCCCCGCGGGAGCGGGGGGGGCGTGTGACTCAGACGGCCCTCGACACGTGAGCCCGCCCCCCCGCTCCCGCGGGCGGTTTTCTGACCTGCCCTGCGGCCGAGGCTTCACGCCCTGACTATGCGCGTGACAGTCTGGTTGTGGTTCGTCGCCAGTTTGCCAGCCTTCACGTGGGTCTTGATCTTCATGCCCTGTTCCTCCTTTTTTTTCAGAATTGAGTGGACAGTCCGGCAAAGATTTCTTCTTGCCTTCATAGCGTGGCTGCTCCTTCGCTTTGGCGGGTTGGGTTGATTGCTCCGGCGAAATGTCCGGCATTACAATGGGTGCAGGTTTGCGACCTCCAACCGCCAGATGGGTCAGCGTCGTGGGGATGTTTGTCGGGGCGTCGGGAAACTACTTCAGAGGGGGGTTGAAAGTACTTAGAATCCTGCTGAATTCTTCTGAAAGAGTTTCTGAGAGTGGCAATGTCCGGCCAGGAGAAGCACTTCTACGAGTTCGGCCCGTTCCGACTCGACCCCGTCAAGCGGCGCCTGCTGCGCGACGGCGAGCCGGTGCCGCTCACCCCGAAGGCGTTCGACACGCTGGTGGCGCTGGTCGAGCGCGGCGGGAGGACGGTCGAGAAGGAAGAGTTGATGAAGGAGGTCTGGGCGGGCGCCGCGGTCGAGGAGAATAACCTCAACCAGAACATCACCGCCCTGAGGAAGTCTCTCGGCGACAGCCGCCACGAAAGCCGTTACATCGCCACCATCCCCGGCCTCGGTTATCGCTTCGTGGCGGACGTGCGTGAGGTGGAGGCCGGGGCTGCCGACGTGCTCGCCAGGGAGCCGCCGCGGACGCCAACCGCCGCCGTGGACGAGCCGGCACACGAGCCGGCCCGCCTCCCCCGGCCTTCGCCCGGAACGCCTGCCCCGTCCGAAGCCGGAACCGAAGCGGTCGATAGAAACCCGGCCTCCAGGTCTCTGCGCCGCCCTCTCCTGATTCTCGCCGCGTTAGCCTTCGCGGCGCTCGCCTACGGGCTCTACGTCAGCAGAGTACGACCGCCGCCGCCGCTGTCCGTCGCATCCATCGCGGTGCTGCCGTTGGAGAATCTCTCCGGCGACCCGGCGCAGGAATACTTTGCCGACGGGATGACCGACGCCCTCATCGGAGACCTCGCCGGGCTCCGGGAGCTGCGCGTCATCTCGCGGACTTCGTCCATGCACTACAAGGGGACGAAGAAGGCGCTGCCGGAGATCGCCGCCGAGCTGAAGGTGGACGCGGTGGTCGAGGGGACGGTGCAACGCTCGGGCGAGCGCATGCGCATCCGCGTGCAACTGATTCACGCGGCCACAGACCGGCACCTGTGGGTCGAGACTTACGAGCGCGACGTGCGGGACGTTCTGGATTTACAGAGCGAGATCGCCCGGGCCATCGCCCGCGAGGTGCGGATCCAGACGACGCCCGCCGAGCAGGCGCGCCTGACTCCCCGCCGCCCCGTCTCACCCAAGGCTTTTGACGACTACCTGCAAGGCCGCTACCTCTACTGGAATAAGCGCACGGTGGAGAATTTGGGCAAGGCCATCGAGTACTTCCAGAGCGCGATCAGAGAAGACCCGAACTATGCCCCGGCTTATGCGGGACTGGCCGATTGTCACAACGCCCTCGGCTCGGTTCAGTTCGGCACGGGGCCGCCGATGGAGGCGAGGCGGCGTGCGGAGGAGGCGGCCGCGAAAGCCCTTGAGATTGACCCGGCTCTGACCGAAGCCCACTGCGTGCTCGGTTACGTCAAGCATTTCAACTGGGACTGGGAGGCGGCAGAGCCGCAGTTCAAGCGCGCCATCGAACTCAACCCGAATTACGCTCACGCCTACAGCTTTTATGCCGGCTATCTGATGTCGAGGGGGCGCGTGGAGGAGTCTCTCGCGGCGTCGAATCGCGCCCGCGAGTTGGACCCTTTCTCGCTCTCCATCAGCGTGCAGAGAGGCTTCATGCTCGGCAACGCGCGCCGCTACGACGAAGCCATCGAGCAACTCCGCCGCGTCATCGCGATGGACCCGAATCATTATCAGGCGTATTGGATCCTCGGCCATATTTATGCCTTCAACGGGCAGCACAATGAGGCCGTTGCGGCCTCGGAGAAATCGGTTGCGTTGTCGGGAAGAGCGCCGGCCGCGCTCGGCATGCTGGGGCTGATGTACGGCCTCGCCGGGCGAAAAGGCGAAGCCACACAGGTTTTGAACGAGTTGCTTGAACTCAACGAGCGCCGCTACGTCACGCCGGCGGCCCTGGCCTACGTCTACGTCGGCCTCGGCGACAAGGATCGGGCCTTCGTCTGGCTGGAGCAGGCTTATCAGGAGCGCTCGAATTACATCGCCTATCTCAAAGTGAATCCCATCGTGGATTCGCTCCGCTCCGACCCGCGCTTCGCCGACCTCGTGCGCCGCGTCGGGCTGCCGCAGTGAGCGGCCTCCCTGGTCGTGCCGTCGAACCCCTCGACGGCCCCGCGTCCGCGCTCGTCACCTTGAAGTCGATTTTTTGTCGCTCGCCGAAGTTGGTAAAACTGACCGTCACCCAGCCCCAAAACCGACCGCCCCTTCATACTTCCCGATCCGAAAATTCCTGACCCGCCTGTCCTGCGCGTGGTAAAGGAGGTCGAAGCCCAGGCCCTCTTCGCCCCGCGCCGCTTTCCAGATATCGTCGGCAAGCCCTTCGTCGAAATACTTACGCAGTTGGGTCTTGCTCATCCCGGCCACGCTTTTCGCCGTCGCCGCGCGGTAAAGATTGGCGACGACGGTTTCCGGCCCCGCCTGCGCCAGCGCCGGCGCTCCCGAGGCCGCCAACGTCAGCAAAAGCGCGGCACCCGTCAACAGTTTTTTCATTTTCATTTCCCCTCCAAGCCGTGTGTTCTCGGGAGTCACGAAGAAGGTTACGGCCTTGCGGCGCACGCAAAACGTTTCGAGCAGTGGACGAATTTGAAAGGTGCGTCGCCACCGTTCCACCTCCCACACGCCGCGGCGCCAAGGTGCCGCCACTCAATACTCCGAAGAGAGGTATTGTCAGTTCGCCCGCACTCCGAGGAGAAGTACTGTCAGTTCGCCCGCTCGACTAACGGGTTGCTCAGGGCGCACTGAAAATCCTGCCCGACCGACGGGAAATAGAGATCGCCGGAGACCTTGACCCTCGTCCCGAACGCCGCCGCCTGCCCGTCCGCCAGATGTACCTTGAGGTCTTTATCAGTGAACTGTCTGGGGGGCGCCTCCGCCTGGTTGGGCTGCTTGCCGATCATGGTCTGCACCCCGACGGGCTGACCGGCGAAGTCCGCCGCCCGGTACATCCTGAGCAGCACGCTGCGGTCGCCGCTGAACTTTTCGGGGAAGCGCAGGTAGCCCGCCACGGCGACGCGCCGACCCTCGTGCGCTTTGTCGCAGACCGTGGCGAAGTCTTTTACTTCACCGACGGTCGGAGGCTTCTGTTCTGCGCCGCCACAGGCGGCGACTGTCAGGGCGACGAAACATAATGCTGCGCGGACACGGAAAGTCATGGCAGGTTCCTCCTCAACGGGGCGTCGTTTGACCGATGAGGGTTCGTCCCCGTCACCCCTCGGTTCAGAATTGGCGCTGGCGGGGGGAGAACGCGAAGGCTCAATACATGAAGATTCCGGCCTTGGCTGCCTTGATGACGATTGACAGCACGCACCTGTCGGAACAGGCGGACGCGCCCCCGGGCGCGCAAAAAATCTGGTTGTCCTCGACCATCGTCGAGCAGCCCCCGGCGCCCTGCTTACAGACGCACGACCAGGAGCCGCCGACGCCGAGTCGTCCCCCCGCCCCGCCCCCTCCGACCCTCATGACCGTCACCTTGTTATTCCTCTTCACGAACTTGTATCCGGGCTTAATCTTGACGACGCCCTCCTCAAGGGTTACGCCTTCCACACCCTCCGGCAGCTTTTCGACGAGCGCCGTCCCTTTAGGTATCTCGGTCAGCTCCCTGGTCGCGTGGCCGCCAATCACGCGCCTGCCCGAACCCTCCTGCCCGCACGCTTCTCGCCCGGTCTGTTTCTCGCCGTAGGTGAACGCCGCCAGAGTCAGTGCGGCCGCCAACATGATGCCCAAGCGTCTCATCACTGTTCCCCTTTCTTCTCGTGCCTGTGAACGCGCCGCGGAGCGCGCATGTCTTACGCCGGCAATCTTCAAAGACGCGGCCCGGGGCTTACGGCGGCGGCGCGAAGCCCGTCAGGGCGTTCCCGTAGAAAGCCTCTGTCTTCCACGCCGCGCGATCCCACGTCCCGTCCTGGTCGCCGATAATCTGAACGGCCACGACGGCGCGGTCGCTGCCGAGTTTGTTGGCGGAGGCCACGCCGTCGTCGGGCTTCCCTTCGGCGCCGGCCGTGAACTTGATGGAGCGCGCCAGGCGGTTGTTCCAGAGCACCTTGAACTCGTACTCGCCGGGGTTCTGGTCGAGCCGGTGGAGCGGCCCGAACAGGCCGGGCTCGGCGCCCGTCTGATCCCAGCCCTGCACGTTGAAGAAGCGGCACCTGACGCGCATCCACATCGCCTTCTGCGGCAGCGTGTCCAAGACCGACTGCGTCGGCTCGTGCTGCACCTCGGGGTCGCAGATGGGCTTGCCGACCTCGCGCCCCTCGAAAGAGATTTTGCCCACCTCTTTGCCCTGGTAGAACAGGTGCGGCTGAAAATTCCCGTGGTAGGGGCCGCGCGCCCAGAAGGCGACGTTGAGCATCGGCCTCTTCCAGCCGCCCACGTCGGCCGGGGTCAGGAAGACGTAGCCGACGGGCAGGTTCCAGTCGTGGTTGACGTAGTAGACGAGCCAGTTCGGCTTCGCCGCGTTGGCCCGCGCCTTCTCGACCTTCATCCGGCCGTTGAAGAGCGTCGTGTCGGAGCCCATCAACTCGTTCCGCAGCTTGATGGCGAAGCCGACGGGGCCGGTGTGTGTGGAGCCTTTGTCTTCGGGAATCTGTCGGCCCCCGCATTCGGTCTTTAACCAGTAGCCCGCCTGCTTCTCCTCGGTCTTGCAGTCGAACTTCACCCACGGCCCCGCGCCGGGGATGTTGAACTCGGCGTAGAGTTGGCTGCCGCTCGGGATGGGGCCTTTGACGCGGAACTCCATGCGCGGCACCCAGCTCCAGGTGTCGAAGCTCCCGCGGTAGACGTTGAAGGTGAAGGCGTTCACCTGGACGGAGTCTTTGGCGACGGTCGGCTGCTCCTGGGCGGCAAGGCTTCCGGCCGGGAAGCCTTGGCCGCCCGCGAGCAGCGCGAACAGGAACAGGAACGCGACGGGCAGACGCCGAAATGTTCGGCCGCGAGGGTGCGAATGTCTCCCCGTCTTCGCGCCGACGGCAGGCTTACGCTCTCTCATCTTCAGACTCCTTTACGAACCGGGTCTTTCGTCTTTGAAGTTGGCTGAAGGCGGTTGATTTTTCCGTGCGGGGGGTCGTGGCTGAGCTGCCCCTTACGTTTACCGCGTGCGGACTGCGCGACGGTGGCCGTGACGAGACTGCCGACCTGGACGCCCAGCGCACGCCCGTCGCGGCAGGCCGAGCGGAAGTGGATGCCGCCGTAGATGCGCGCGTTGAAAGCCTCTTCGGCCGCCTGCGAGAAACTCGTGTAGGAGCGCACGACGCCGGGCACGGTCGGCGAGGTGAGCGTGAACTCGGCGTCGTCGCCGAAGTATGCGCCCAGCACCGCGACGGCGGCGTTGCTGACGGTGGCGTGACCCGAAGGGTACTCGGGGTGGTTGGGCGTGGTTTGCAGCGGGCTCCACCCCGCGTCCTCCAGCGTGTCGGGGTTCTCGTCCGTGCTCGCCAGGCGGATGGCCGTGATGGGCCGCCAGAAGTTGTAGAAGTACTTCGCCTCCCAGCACGAGATGACCGCGTCGGCCATGGCGACGTTCAGGAGCGCCAGCAGCCGCGCGTTCTCCGAGAGCGTCGTGTGGCGCGCTTCGGCCACCGAGAGGGCGATGCGGTTCCAGGTGGCCGGCGTGTTGCCGTCCCAGAAAAATGCGATCTCGCCCTGCTCGGCGGTGCGGGTCGCGCTGCTGTTTCGGCCGATCTCCAACACCTCGTTCACGTCGGCCGCGTACTGTGCGCTCTCCCTTGCGGGCGGCCCCGACGGGCGGAACTGCGACGGGGAGCCGAGCGCCCAGGGGGTCATGTAGCCGAACTGGCGCGCCGCCCCGGGCAGGAAGGCGGGCGGTGTCGGCCGCCAATCGCCGACGCCGGTGTCGCCGAAGAAGGGCGTCGGCGCGGGCGTGAACCCGTCGGTGCTGCGCCAGAGGAGGATGTCGTCGGCGACCTGCTGGCCCCACTCGACGCCGCGGGCTATCGACTCGCTGTTCTCGGCCGCCGCGTCGGAAGCGATGGCGGCCAGCGACTCCTCGCGCCGCGCGTCGAGCGTGTCCTTCTGCGAGGACGGCATCAGCTTGACGAGCGTGGCGTAGGCCGCCTGGACGGCCGCCGCGCGGCGCGAGGCACCGGGCGGCGCGTCGGCGTCAACGTGGATGGGCGTGTAGCGGCGCTCGATGCCGTTGACGGCGTCGAAGACCGCCACCTGCACGATGGCCAAGACCCGCGAGGAGACGGGCGACGAACTGTTCGCCGTCTGGAGCGCCTGCTGCGCGATCTGGTTCCACTCCGTGACCTCGTCGGCCCTGGCCGACCCGCACAGGGCGGCGGAGAGGAGCGCGGCCGCGACGGCGAGCGCGCAATTCTTTTTAAGTGTTCTGCTGTTCATGTGTCTCCTTTCGAGGTTGAGTGCGGACGAGGCGCGAGGCGCATCACAAACGACGTCATGCGCGCCGCGCGCCTCCGCCGACTACCGCGCGCACGTCTGGCTGTGGTTCGCGCCGAGCTTGCCCGCCTTCACGCTCGACCTCACGCGCAGCCCTTTCGCGGTCTGGTTGTGGTTCACGCCGAGCTTGCCGGCCCTGACGCTTGACCTCACGCGCACTCCCTTCGCGGTCTGGTTATGGTTCAGGCCGAGCTTGCCCGCCCTAACGCTCGACCTCACGCGGAGCCCCTTCACGGTCTGGTTGTGGTTGAGCGAGACGCCGCCCGCCTTGACTTGAGATTTGACTTTCATTCTCCTGCTCCTTCCGGTGTGGTGATTGGTTTCGGCGGCCTCCTGCCGTCCCTATTCCTTTAGGCGCAGAACGGCCAGGAATCCTCTAACGCGCTCCGAAATATTTTTCCGCGGACGCGCGCCCCGCCCCCGGTGCTATAATCCCGCTCACCCAGCCCCATGAGCGCCCCCGGCCCCCGAACCGGAGATTTGAAACGTGCCGTCTTCGCCGCCACCTCGCGAGGTCACGCAGTTGCTCGTCCGCTGGCGCGAGGGCGACCTGCACGCGCTCGACGAGCTGATGCCGCTCGTCTACCCGGAACTGCATCGCCTCGCCTCCCGCCACATGCGCGGCGAACGCCCCGGGCACACGCTGCAAACCTCAGCCCTCGTCAACGAGGTCTACCTGCGCCTCGCCGGCCACGAGCAGATGCAGTGGCAGAACCGCGGGCACTTCTTCGCCGTCGCGGCCCAGGCGATGCGCCGCATCCTTGTTGACCACGCGCGCCGCGCCGGCAACCAGAAGCGGGGCGGCGGCGCGCGCAGGGTTGACCTCGACGAGGCGTTGACCATCTCGGCCGAGCGCGCCGCGGAGGTGGTCGCGCTCGACGAGGCGCTCGAACGTCTGGCGAAGATCGCCCCGCGTAAAAGCCAGCTCGTCGAGCTGCGGTTCTTCGGCGGCCTGAGCAACGACGAGGCGGCGGAAGTCCTCGACGTTTCGCCCGGGACGGTCATGCGCGACTGGACGTTCACCAAGGCTTGGCTGCGGCGGGAGGTGGCGGGGGCGAGTGAGGACGAATCCTGATTCTGCTTTGCGTGCCGACTCACATGACGCCTGAGAGGTTGGAACAGATCGAGGAGTTGTTTCACTCCGCGCGGGCGCTGGGGCCGGACGAGCGCGCAGACTTCCTCGCGCGCTCGTGCGACGGCGACGAGGGTCTGCGGCGGGAGGTCGTGGCGCTGCTCGAATCCGACGAGCTGGGGGGCGGCTTTCTCGAACAGCCGGCGGCGGACGTCGCGGCCGACCTGCTCGCCGGCGGCAAGGGACGGCTGGAGGCGGGCCGGCACGTCGGCCACTACGCGATCAGGAGCCTGCTGGGCGAGGGCGGCATGGGCGAAGTCTATCTCGCCGAGGACGTGCGGCTCGGCCGCCCCGTCGCGCTCAAGCTGCTGCCCGCGCGCTTCACCGCCGAGGCCGACCGCGTGCGCCGCTTCGAGCGGGAGGCGCGCGCGGCGTCCGCCCTCAACCACCCCAACATCGTCACGATCCACGAGATCGTGCAGGCGGACTCACTCCACTTCATCGCCACCGAGTTCGTTGACGGCAAGACCCTCCGCGAGCACATGGCCGGCGCGAGGGTGCCGGTCGGCGGCGCGCTCGACATCGCCGAGCAGGTGGCCTCGGCGCTCGCGGCGGCGCACGAGGCGGGGATCGTCCACCGCGACATCAAGCCCGAGAACGTCATGCTCCGCCGCGACCGAATCGTGAAAGTCCTCGACTTCGGGCTCGCCAAGCTCGTCCTTCACCACACGGCGTCGGGCGCCCCCGAAACGCAGACCAAAGTCACGGTCAAGACTCACCCCGGCATCGTCATGGGCACGGTCGCCTACATGTCGCCGGAGCAGGCGCGCGGGCTCGAAGTGGACGCGCGCACAGACCTCTGGAGTTTGGGCGTCGTCCTCTACGAGATGGTGGCCGGCCGGAAGCCGTTTGAAGGGGCGACGCCGACGGACGTCATCATCTCAATCGCCGAGCGGGAACCGCCGCCGCTGGCGAAGCACGCGCCGGAAGCGCCGGGAGGGTTGGAGCGCATCCTGAGAAAGGCTCTGGCGAAGGAGCGTGAGTTGCGGTATCAGACGGCCGAGGAGTTGCTGGCCGACCTGAAAGCTCTGAGGCGCGAGATGGAGACCGGCGCCGGAGCCGACGGCTCGAAACGCACGATTACCAACAGCGAGTCACCCGCCGCGGCGGGGCGCGCCCAGGGCGCTACGTCCCGGCTCTCGCCCCTCGGGCTGACGCGAAGCCGCGCCGTGCTCCTCGCGGCGCTGGCCGGAATACTAATCGCGGCGGGGCTGGTCGCCACGCAGTTCGTTCGCAGGAGTGCGGCGCCGGCCCGTCGCACGGAGATCAAGTCGTTGGCCGTGCTGCCGCTGGAAACAGACTCCGGCGGCGACACCTCACAGGACTACTTCGCCGACGGGATGACCCAGGCGCTCATCAACGACCTGGCAAGGGTCGGCGCGCTGCGCGTGATTTCGCGGCAGTCGGTCATGCGGTACAAGGGCGCGCGCAAGTCTGCGTCGGAGGTGGGCCGCGAGTTGAACGTGGACGCGTTGCTGAAAGGTTCCGTCGTGCGCTCCGGCGGGGGCGTGCGGGTCGGCGTCGAGCTGATCCACGTCGCGTCGGGCCAAAGCCTGTGGGCCGGCAGTTACGAGCGGGACTTGCGCGACGTGCTGACTTTGCAGAGGGAGATGACGCGGGACGTGGTCGCCGAAGTCGGGGTCAAGTTCTCCCCACAGGAGCAGGCGCGGACGGGGAGCGCCCGCCCGGTCAACCCCGAAGCCTACGACCAATATCTGCGCGGTCAGTTTTATCTCCACCGGCAGAACAGGGAGGACAACGAGAACGCCATCACCGCCCTGGAACGCGCCGTGGCCTCGGATCCCACCTTCGCCGCGGCCCACGCCGAGCTGGCCCAAGCCTACGTGTGGAAGCTCTTTCTCTTCGCGCCCAACGAGAAGCAGTGGGCGGAGAAGGCTTTCATCGAGGCCGAGAAGGCGCTCGCGATAGACCCGGATTCGGCCGTGGCCTACCTGGCGCGCGGCCGCCTGCTCTGGACGCCCGCCAACCGCTTCCCACACGAGAAGGCCATCCGGGAGTATCGCCGCGCGCTGACGCTCGACCCCGGTCTGGACGAGGCGCGGAACCAGCTCGCGCTCGTCTATAACCACGTCGGGGCTTTCGACGAGGCGCTCCACGAGCTGGAAAGGGCCGTGGCAATCGACCCGAGCAACAACCTCGCGCAGTTTCGTATCGGGGAGACGTACCTGTTCCAGGGTAAATACGAACAGGCACTCGACTCCCTGCGTAGCGTCCCCAGCGACGTCAACCCGGCGCTGGTCGGTCACCAGATTGCCTGGGCGCTCTTCAACCTCGGGAGGAGGGACGAGGCGTCCGCCACGATTGAGCAATTTTTACGGAATTACCCGGAGGACAACCGCGGCCTGTTCACCGCCGTGCAGGCGGTTTTGGCGGCTTCGGCCGGGCAGGAACGCGCGGCGGAGGACAAGATCAAGTCGGCCGTCGAAAGGGGGAAAGGGTTCGGCCACTTCCACCACACGGCCTACTACATCGCCTGCGCATACGCGCGCATGAACAGACCCGAGCAGGCCGTCAAGTGGCTGGAGGCGGCGGCCGAGGACGGGTTCCCCTGCTACCCGCTGTTTGAGCGGGACGCCAATCTGGATAACCTTCGACGAGACGCCCGCTTCGTCACGTTCATGGCGCGGCAGAGGCAGCAGTGGGACTATTACAGGTCGATCTTGTGAGGGTCGGCGGTTTCCCGACAGCGAGTCGAAGACGAACGAGTCCCCTTCCCCGGCCGAGGGGTTACTGTCCGGCTCCTGATGCCGCCTATAATGTCGCGTGCTCGACTTCAATCTCAAACTCGTCAGCGACCCCCGCGAGTTGAACGCCCTGACCGCCCGGCTGGAGTCGGCGCCCGCCCTGGCGCTCGACATCGAGACCGTCAACTGGTGGGATCGCCGCGTCGAGCGGGTGGCCCTCATCCAGTTAGCCTTCCGCGAGGGTCAACGCCTCCGGGTCGCCGTCGTCGACGCGCTCGCCGGGCTCGACCTCAAGCACCTGCGCGCGCCGCTTGAGTCGGGCGTGGTGACGAAGGCGATTCACAACGCGGCCTACGACGCGTCGCGCCTCCTGCGCCACTTCCGCATCCACACCTCACCGATTCACGACACGATGCTCGCGGCGCGGCGCGGCGGCGAGAGACGCTACTCGCTTCAGGCCCAGGCCCAGGCCCACCTCGGCTTACAGCTCGACAAGGACGAGCAGCGCGGCGATTGGAGCTGGCGTCCGCTCACCGCGAAGCAACTGCGGTATGCCGCTCTGGACGCCGCCTGCACGCTGTTGCTGTACGAGGATCAGGTGACGCGGGGGTTATCCGCCGGGTATCAACTGCGGGAGACGGTACGTGCGAGACAAACGTCGCTGCCGCTCGGTGATGTCTCAAGTCCGACGCCCGCCCCCGCTGAAGAACCAAAAGTTGTGGCGACGGAAGCGTCAGCGGCGGAAGGACTGAACGCACCCGCGGTCGCCCTGCTCGGCGTTGTGACCGAGCTGACCGGGCGTTACAGTCCGGAGCGGCTGGCCGTCTCGGCGGGTAGCGAGCGGGTGGGATTAGCGGGCTGGATCATTGATCGGGCGCTAGGCTCGGAGGCGGATATCGACGAGAACATGGCGAAACTTGAGATCGCCGAACTCTGCGAGCGAGGACTGGTCAGGCTCGACGCGTGGCACAGGCTGGAAGCGACCGAGTCCGGGGCGCTCCTCTGGCGGCAACTCAAACCTGCCTGAGCCGGGGCTTGCCCGCGACCGCACCCTTCGCCTTCGCCGCACCTCTCCTGCGCAGGAGTCGCAGACAACATCTCTTCAGCCTCTCATCCCGCTTGGCCGTGCCCCGCGCCGCCTCGTCGCCGATGAGCACCCGGTGGCCGAGCCCCTCGACGAGTTCGACGAACCGGGTGCTGTCGCCGCCGGCCTCGACCCCGACGACGCCCTCGACGGCGTGGGCGGCATGGAGGTCGCTGACCTCATCCCACTCGTGGTCCGGCGCGGCGAGTCGGACCTCGCCGCCGGCCGAGTCGCAGTAACCAATGGTGGCGGTGACGCGCGTGGAAGCCGACTCCACAATGGATGGTCACGGGCACCTCCCTCGCGGTCCCATGCGCGAAGTACCAGAGCCGGTTGCTAAGTTTGAAACCTGCCCTCTATTCACCCCACCTTTTGGATATCTCGTTGCTGTAAAGGTCCCGCTTCACGGCGATGCGCTGCACGTAGACGCGGGTCGTCGAGCGGTTCTGGTGGTCGAGGGCGTTCTGCGTGGCCGTGATGTCGCCCGTCACCTCCGAGACGATGCGCGCGAAGGTGTGGCGCGTCCGATGCAGGTGGAAGCCCTCGACGCCGGCCTCTTTCGCGTATTTCTTCAAATTCTTGACGAAGCAGTGTGAGGTCAAGGCCTCGCCGGGACTGCCCGCCCGGTCGTGCCTCGTCCACAGCGGCGCGTCGGTCTTGAGCGCGTGGAGCCGGTCGGCGGCCGTCAGGTAGTCGAGCAGCGCCTCCCTGACCTGCGGCTCTCTGATCTCCCTGCTCCGGTAGTCGCCGCCCTTGGCCCTGTACTCCAGCACGAGCGTCTCGCCGACGTGGACGTCCTTCCCCCTTAAGCCGATGGCCTCCCGCCTCCGCAGCCCGGTCGCCAGGTAGAGCAAGAGCAGCGCGTAGTCACGCTTCCCCACCACGTCGCCGGCCTGCGCACGCCTGCGCACCCCCGCCACCAGCGCCCCGACCTCCTCGTCCGACAGCGCCTTGACGCTCTCGGTCTGATACGGCTTCGGCGCCTTCGGCCGCGCCAGCCGCGCCGGGTTACGGCGGACGTGCTGCCCCACCTCCGGGTCGCGTATAGCCCAGGAGTAGAAGGAGGAGAGCAGGCAGGCGTGCTGGTAGCAGGTCCCGGCGCTGATCCCCTTCACCGCTAAATCCCGCAGCCAGCCCTGCACGTCCGAAGGCTCGACCTCCGACGGTAGTTTGTCAGTGTGTCTGAAGAAGGAGAGGACGATTCGCTGCTTGTCCCTGAGCAGGTCGGCGCGGCGCTCACTCTCCGAGGTCGTGGCCGAGGCCCAGAGCGAGACGGCTCCCCGGAGGGCGACCTGTAAATCGGTCTGAGGCGGCACAAGGGCTGTTTCCGAGGCTTTCTCTTCCATATTCG
>DAIRFV010000432.1:0-3573 GCA_036794905.1 Pyrinomonadaceae bacterium
CGCCGGTCGGGCGTCTGCGGCCGACGCAGATTCTCGACGCGCGGCTCTCGGTGCTCGCCGACGCGCCGCGACCCCTGCGCACGCGGCAGCGCGTGCGCGTGCACCACGGCGCGTTGGAAGCGCTCGCGCGCGTCGCCGTCCTCGAAGAGTCGGGCGAGGTGGCGCCGGGCTCGACGGGTCTCGTCCAACTGCGGCTGGAATCGCCGGTCGTCGCGCTGCCGGGCGACCGCTTCATCGTCCGCACGTACTCGCCGCAGCAGACGTGCGCGGGCGGCGTCGTCCTCGACGCGCACGCCTTGAAGCACCGCGGGCGCGAGCGCGCGTCGGCGCGCGAGGGGCTGGCGGCGTTGGAGGGCGGAGACCGCGCGGCGCGCCTCGCGCGCTTCGTCGAGTCGGCGGGCGAGCGGGGCCTGCGGCGCGAGGAGCTGGCGGCGCGCACGGGCTGGCGCGACGACGTGCTGGCCGCGGCGCTCGCCGAAGGCGTGGGGCGCGGCTCGGTCGTCGAGGCCGAAGGCGTGCTGGTCTCAAGCGACGCCCTGCGCCGGCTGCAAGGCCTGGCCGTCGAAGAGGTCGAGGCGCACCACCGGCGCGAGCCCCTGTCGAAGGGGCTCGCGCGCGAGACTCTGCGCGAGCGCGTCTTCGCGCGCGCCGCGCCCGAGATTTTCCGCGCCGCGTTGAAGGCGGCCGAAGCGCACGGCGCGCTCGTCTCGGAGCGCGACCTCGTGCGCGCGGCGGGGCACAGCCTCGACCTCTCGCCCGCGGACGCGGCGCTGCGCGAACGGCTCGAAGCGATCTACCGCGAGGCCGCGCTCGAAGCCCCGGCGCTCGAAGACGCCTTCGAGCGCGCGGGCGGGGCGGGCGCGCGGCGCGAGCATTTGCGCAAGCTCCTCCAACTCCTCCTCGACGCGGGCACGCTCGTGCGCGTGAAGGAAGACCTGCTCTTCCACCGCGAGTCGCTCGAACGTCTCACGTCGGCCCTCGGCGACTACGCCGCGCGCACGCCCGAACGCCTCATCGACGTGGCCGCCTTCAAAGAACTCTCCGGCGTCTCGCGCAAGTACGCCATCCCCCTGCTCGAATACTTCGACCGCGAGCGCGTCACCCGCCGCGCGGGCGATAAGAGATTGATTCTGTAAAAAAACAGTAGGCAGATGGCAGTCGGCAGTCGGCAGTCGCCCCGCGTTATGAGCGTTGAAAGGTTAAATTAAAGCCCCGACACGGGGGCTTTCAACTACCGACTGCCGACTGCCATCTGCCTACCGCTCTACAAACCCCTTGCGTCCTGCTTGGCGCGGCGCTAACATAGCGGCGAATCCAGAAGCAATACCGTTGGAAGCAAAACCCGGCAAATTCTCCAGAACTTTTCCGGCTTAATTTTTCAAGCCGACTAGAGTCAGACTAACCGAACTCAGGAGGTTCAACATGAAGAGCCTGGTTGACGTTCTGCTTGGGATCGTGGCGCTGGCCGCACTGATTTTCGCGGGCTGGCAGTTCTACCTGTTCGCCTCGCCGCCCGGCCCGGAGGGGGTCAAGGTCCATCTCTGGTATGCCATCGGGGGCTTCGTGGTGCTGTGCGTCTGCGCGCTCGCCATCTTCATACGCCACTCGGGGGCGGAAGAGGAGATTCACATCACGCAGTGACGGGCGGCCGTCCCTCCCCCTCCGCGAGTCGGGGGCCGCGCCGCGCGCGGCCTCACCTCGGCGTACGGGAGTCTGCCGCTCCGACCGCGCGTGCGCTAACGGGCGCCGCGGGCGCCGTCGCCACCGAGCGGCCGACGGCGCCCGCGGCGCCTCGCTCTTGAAAACCCCCATCCCAACAGACCGGAAAGGACTAGCCTGATGCTCTCCTGCTTCGTCGCGGCGTTCGCGCAGATGCGTCTGCCCTCTTACTTCCCGTGGGTCGTGCTCGGGCTGCTCTGCGTGGGCGGCTTGGGCTGGCTCATCGCGGCGGCGCTGGGGTTCGCGCGCGCGCGCGCCTTCGGCGAGTCGCCGCGCTGGTTCGCCATCTCGGCCGTCTGCCTGCTCCTCTACCACGTCCAGTGGTTCGTCTTCGCCATCTACGGCATCAACGAGCAGAACGCGGAGAACGTCATCGGCATGGCCGCCTTCTTCAACCTCTTCGTCGCGCTCGGCGCCGTCTGCGCCATCATCGGCTTCATGCGCATGAACGACCCGCGCACGGGGGACATCGGCGGGGACAAGCTGGACTGACCACGCCTTTCGTTAAAGACAAAAGGGAAGCCCCTTCGACTGTCGGCCGAAGGGGCTTCCCTTTTACTTACTCTGTTACTGACTCAGCGGTTCTTCAGTTCGCGCGCGGCCTCGACGGCGTAGTAGGTCAGAATCACGTCGGCGCCGGCGCGCCGGATGCCCGTCAGCGTCTCAAGCATCGCGCGCTTCTCGTCTATCCAGCCGCGCTGCGCCGCCGCCTTCAGCATCGCGTACTCGCCCGAGACGTGGTAGGCGGCGAGCGGCAAATCGAACCGGTCGCGCACCTGCCGCAGGATGTCGAGGTAGGGCCCGGCCGGCTTGACCATCAGGAAGTCCGCGCCCTCCATCACGTCCAACTCGGCCTCGCGCAACGCCTCGCGCGCGTTGGCGGCGTCCATCTGGTAGGCGCGCCGGTCGCCGAACGCGGGCGCGCTGTCGGCCGCCTCGCGGAAAGGCCCGTAGAAGGCCGACGCGTACTTCACCGCGTACGACATGACGGCGACGTGCTCGAAGCCCGCCTCGTCCAAGCCCTCGCGGATGGCCCCGACCTGCCCGTCCATCATCGCCGACGGCGCGACGATGTCGGCGCCCGCCGCCGCCTGACTGACGGCCGTGCGCGCGATGAGTTCCAGCGACTCGTCGTTCAAGACCTCGCCCCCGCGCACCACGCCGCAGTGGCCGTGCGAGGTGTACTCGCACAGGCACGTGTCGGCGATGACGACCATCTCGGGGACGGCGCGGCGCACGGCGCGGACGGCCTCCTGCACGATGCCGCGCTCGGCGTAGGCGCCCGTCGCCGTCTCGTCCTTCGACTCCGGCAGCCCGAAGAGGATGACCGCCGGCACGCCCGCGTCGAAGGCCGCGGCGGCCTCGCGCGCGATCTGGTCGGTCGAGAGGTTGAAGACGCCCGGCATCGAAGAGACCTCGCGCCGCACGCCCTCGCCCGGGCACGCGAACAGCGGCAGAATCAGGTTCTCAGGCGCCAGACGCGCCTCGCGCACCAGCGCCCGCACGCCCTCGCGCCGCCTCAGCCGCCTCGGACGGTGGATCAAATTGGACATCGACAAAACTCACTTTCCGGGTAGTCTGCGCACGAATCATACGTGCTCCCTCGCGCCCCGCGCAAACACCCGGCACGCCGCGCAAACATTCACCGCGCAATAAAATCCCTTCGACCCGCCCACCCCCACACCGACTACACACCGGCCGAAAACGCAATCTATCTGCAAATTACCGAAACTTGACGTTCGAAGCCGAACCCTTATAATTGAGACTCTTCCTCGTGGCGGGGTAGCTCAGCCGGTTAGAGCGTGGGATTCATAACCCCAAGGTCGGGAGTTCGAGTCTCCCCCCCGCTACCAA
>DAIRFV010000156.1:0-1075 GCA_036794905.1 Pyrinomonadaceae bacterium
AACACCCACCCAGCACCCAGCACCCAACACCCAGCACCCCTTCCCCCCTCACACACGCCGCCGACCCTCCTAAAATTTCCCCGCCGCGTCCGAACCGTTTTAGAGTGTGCCGGGTCTTAACAGTCGGAAGCCGACGGCGGCGATGACGACGGACGGCGGGTGAGTTCCATGAAGCTGAAGACGGCCTACTTGATTCTGTGCGCGTTCGGGGTGCTGCTGCCGTACTGGCAGCTCGCGCCGTGGCTGTCGGAGCACGGGCTCGACCTGCCGCTCTTCTTCGCGCAGTTGTTCGAGGACCGCGTCGGGGCCTTCTTCGGGATGGACGTGTTCGTCTCGGCCGCGGCGCTGCTGCTCTTCGCGTGGGGCGAGAGGAGGCGCGTGGGCTCGCGCGCGTTGTGGGCGGTGGCGGCGGCGGTCTTGACGGTGGGCGTCTCGCTCGGGCTGCCGCTCCTGCTCTACCTGCGCGAGCGGCGCACGGGGCGGGGCGGGGCGGGCGCGTGAAAGACTCTGCGGAACGGGAAGCCTTCCTCGTGCTGCGCGCGCAGACGGGCGACCGCGAGGCGCTGGACGCGCTGCTCGCGTCGGTGCAGGAGCCGCTCTACCGCTACCTCTTAAGCCTCGTGCGCGAGCGGCACCTCGCGGAGGAGGCTTTGCAGGAGACGTTCGTGCGCGTCTACCGCAAGCTCGGGTGGCTGCGCGAGCCGGGGCTGTTCCGCGCGTGGGCTTACCGGATCGCGACCCGCGAGGCTTTCCGGCAGTTGCAGCGCGAGCGGCGCTGGGCCGAGCAGGTGCGCGACGAGGACGCCCTCGGCGCTATCGCCGCCCCGCCGCCGCGCGAGGAGTTCGCGCCCGAGTTGTCGGCGCGTCTGCGCGAGTCGGTCGCGGGTCTCTCGCCGGCCAGCCGCGCCGTCGTCGTCCTCTACTACCTGCACGAGATGTCTCTGGAAGAGACGGCGGCGGTGCTCGGCGTGCCGCTCGGCACGGTCAAGTCGCGCCTCGCGTACGGGCTCGGGGCGCTGCGCAGGCAGTTGCGGGAGCCGGAATGAATCGGAGTCCGAACGAGATGAAGGACGGG
>DAIRFV010000156.1:1175-13149 GCA_036794905.1 Pyrinomonadaceae bacterium
GGACGGGGCGAGGGACGAGCGCGCGGGCGCGACGCCCGGCGAAGACGCGGGGACTTTCGACCGCAGCTTCAAGTATGCGGTCATCATCTACGCGGTGGTCGAGTTCGTCGCCATCGCCTTAGTGATCTACTACAAGCTCGCGCGCTGAAACGTCGCGCGGGAGAGTTCAGACGGAGGTGCCTATGTCGGAACGTGTCAACCTGGACGCCGTCCGCGGCGAGGCGCTCGCGCGCGTCGAGCGCGGGGAGCGCAACTTCAAGCTCGCCTTCTTCGGGGCCGTCGCCTTCGAGGCGCTCTTCCTCGTCGCCTTCCTGCTCGCGGCCGACCTCTCGAACCGCACGCACGTGCTGCTGCTGCTCGCGACCGTCGGCGGCTACACGGTCGTCGTCCTCGGCCTCGTCGCCCTCGGCGCGCACGTCAGCCGCGGCGTCGCGCGCGTGCTCAAGGCCGTCGAACTGCTCAAGGGCTGACGCGGCGCGCGGCGTTTCCTGTTTTGATTCGGGCGGAGCTTGAGGGCCGCATCGGACACGCCCGAAGGGGAACGCCCCCGGAACGGTCTCGTGTCGAGCAAAGATTTTCGTCCTGCGCGCGCGCTCGTCACCGCCGCGACATTGTTGTTGAGCGCCCTCGCCCCGGCCTTCGCGCGGCAGCCGGCGCCGCGGTCCCCGCCCCGCCCCGCGGCGCGCCGCCGACACAGGAAAAACATCCCGGTGGACGCGGCCGAACGGCGCTTCGGTGTTGCAACTGCGTACCGTTCTGGTGCATCATAGGTGGCGTCATTCCTTCTCTCGCGCATCGACGGTGATGCGCCCCGCGCCTCGTGACCGGCGGCGGCGTTCTGGATGGGTTCGAGAGTGAGGCAGTTGTTAACAGATCGGAAGCCGCTCAAACGTTGAGCACCCCAGACGCGAGCCTTCGTTGCCACCGTCCCGCCGAAGTAAACTTCAATGGGAAGCTTCTCTTAGATACTCCTTTTGAGGGAGAGGTACATCTGAATGTCCATTAAACTTTACGTCGGCAACCTTTCATTCCAGACTTCGAGCGAGGAGCTGCGCGACCTCTTCTCGCAGGCCGGCAACGTCGAGTCGGCCTCGGTCGTCGAGGATCGCGACACCGGCCGCTCGCGCGGCTTCGGCTTCGTCGAGATGTCTTCACGCGAAGAGGGCGAGGCGGCGATTGCGCAGTTCAACGGCAAGGAGTTCGGCGGCCGTAACCTGACCGTCAACGAAGCGCGGCCCCGCGAGGATCGCGGCGGCGGCGGCGGCGGGCGCGGCGGCTTCGGCGGCGGCGGCAACCGCGGCGGCGGCGGCGGGCGTGGCGGCTTCGGCGGCGGCGGCAACCGCGGCGGCGGCGGCGGCTTCGGCGGCGGCGGCAACCGCGAGCCCCGCTGGTAAGCCGAGGCCACAGGCCGGCGACTCACACCGAGAAGCGCCTCCGGCAACACAGACCGCCGGGGGCGCTTTCGCAATTTTCGAAAGACCGCCCGTGACCGAACGGGCGGCGTTAGAAGGAACTGAATGAACTTTTCTGAACTCGGACTCCGGCCCGCCTACGCGCGCCGCTGCGAGTCCCTCGGCTACACCGAGCCGACAGCGATTCAAGAGCGCGCGATTCCCGTCGTGCTGACCGGCGCCGACCTTATCGGCTGCGCCGAGACCGGCACGGGCAAGACCGCGGCCTTCCTACTCCCCTCGATGCAGAGGATGAGCGAAACGCCCCGCCCGGGCGTCCGCGTGCTCGTGCTCGCGCCGACGCGCGAGCTCGTCTCACAGATTCACGAGAGCTACAAGCAACTGGCGCCGAAGGGCAGCCCCCGTTGCGCGGCCGTCATCGGCGGCGCCTCGATGTCTAACCAGACGGAAGCCCTGCGCCGCGGCGTGGGCGTGGTCGTCGCCACCCCGGGACGCCTGCTCGACCACGTCGAGCGCCGCACCATCGACCTCTCTTACGTCGAAGTGCTCGTCCTCGACGAGGCCGACCGCATGCTCGACATGGGCTTCCTGCCGGCCATCCGGCGCATCCTCGCGGAGCTGCCGACGAAGCGGCAGACGCTCCTCTTCTCGGCGACGATGTCGCAGGAGATCGAGAGCCTCGCCCGCTCCACGATGAAGGAGCCGAAGCTGGTCGAGGTGAACGTGCGGGGGCGCGCGGCCGTGTCCGTCGAGCAGACGGCCTACCCCTGCGCGCTGGAGTCGAAGACGGCGCTGCTCTTAGACCTGCTCGAGCGCGAGCGCGACAACTTCGAGCGCGTGCTCGTCTTCACGCGCACGCGGCGCGGGGCCGAGCGCCTCTCGCACATCCTGCTCGCGCGCGACCACAAGGTGAACCGCATCCACGCCGACCGCACGCAGCCGCAGCGCGAGGCCGCCCTGCGCGGCTTCAAGGACGGCCAGACGCGCGTGCTGGTGGCGACGGACATCGCCGCCCGCGGCATCGACGTGGAGTCCATCTCGCACGTCATCAACTACGACGTGCCGACCGCGCCCGAGGACTACGTCCACCGCATCGGCCGCACGGGTCGCGCCGGGAAGACGGGTCGCGCCATCACGCTCGTGACGCCCGTGGACGAACTCTCGATGCGCGCCATCGAGCGTCTGACCGGACAGTCGGTCGAGCGCGTCGTGCTGCCGACCTTCGGCGGCGCCCCCCCGGTCGGACAGCGCGCGGCGGTCAAGCCGTTCCGCGCGATGCGCGGCTCGGGCAGCAGTTCCCGCCGCAGTTTCCGCCCGCGCCGCGCGGGCCGGTAAGCGGACTTGACCGGAACGGCCGCGCGGCTTCTTTAATCCCGCGCGGCCGAAGCCACAACCCAGACACTTAAGGAGACCAACGATTGGCTAAAGAAGACCTTGTCCCGGCATCCGGCGTGGTGGTTGATAAGCAGCCCAACGCCTTCTTCATGGTTCAGATCGACAACAGCGAACACGTCGTGCTCGCGCAGATATCCGGCAAGATGCGCAAGAACCGCATCCGCATTCTCGTCGGCGACCGCGTCAGCGTCGAGCTCTCCCCCTACGACCTCACGCGCGGCCGCATCACTTACCGTTACAAGTAAGCCTCGGCGCCCTGCCCCCGCGCGCGCCCGAAATGTCGTGTGGCGGCGCCTCGACGCGCCGCCACCTTCGGAAAGTCCGCCGTAATCACGCGCGGCCCCGCCGCTGCCTGCGTCGCCTCATTCTGCTATTCTGCCGCGCCTCCAGCCGCTCCTCTATGGAGCGGAAGTGGCACGCACGCTTCTCGCCTATCCGCTCTTCCCCGTCCTCGCGATAGTAGACGAGCTCTGCCGCCGCACGCATCCGCGACGCGTCCTCGAAGACGTGCAGCGCGTGTGCGCGCACCGTCCGGCTCGGGTCTCGCAACGCCCGCAGCACCTCGCCGACGTGCGACTCGAACGCCTCCCAGCCGGCGTGGCAAGGGCAGAAGGCGCGCACGGCGACGGCGCGCGCCTCCGCGTCGGGCGATTGCAGGTCGGGCAGCCGACTCTCCGCGTCTGTTAACTTCCAGCGGGAACGCTTCGCTACCATAAAACACCTCGACGGTCTTGAAGCTCTCGGCCGCCTCACATGCTACCGGCAACGGGTCGTCGGCGTAAAGCACGGTTCACTTCTGCCACGGAAACGGCGCGGGCGGTGTTCTATGCGTAGAGTGAAAGGGTCTGACCCTCTTCGCTCCGAACAATCCGTTACGGTTGAGGTCAATACGCATGTCGAGATGTTCCCTTCCCCCGCTCCGGGTCTTGCTCTGTCTGCTCCTCTGCGCCGCCGCGTCTTTCGCGCAGGGCACGACGGTCGATAAGGCGGAGGCGGAGCGTTGGCGCGAGGACTTGCGCCACATGGCGCGCGAGATGGGGGCGCGCCACAAGAACCTTTTTCACACGACGACGCGCGAGCGGTTCGAGGGCGCGGTCAGCAGGCTCCACGAACGCATCCCCGCGCTCGCGCGCCACCAGATCGTCGTCGAGCTGGCGCGCATCGCGGCCTCGGTCGGCGACGGCCACACCAACGTCGCGCCGACGCGCGACCCGAAGATCGGCTTCCGCACGCTGCCCTTCAAGCTCTACCTCTTCAAGGACGGGCTGTTCGTCCGCGCGGCCGAGCGCGGCCACGCGGGGCTGCTGGGCGCGCGCGTCGTGCGCATCGGCGACGCCACTCCCGAAGAATCGGTCGCGCGTGCGCGCGAGATCATCGGGCGCGACAACGAGATGGGCGTTAAGTTCTTCGCGCCGCTCCTGCTCGCCATGCCCGAAGTGCTCCACGCCTTAAACCTCTCGGAGAGCCCCGACGCCGCGCGGTTCACCTTCGAGCAGGCGGGGCGGCAACAGACCTTGACGCTCAAGCCCTCCGGCCCGGCGGAGCTGCTGCCGCCGGACACAGACCTCAGTTGGCTGCCGAAGGAGGGCTGGGCCGACATGCGCGACGGGGCGCGGGCGCCGCTGTGGCTCAAAGACCCGAAGGACAAGTACTGGTTCGAGCACCTGCCGGGCTCGAAGGCCGTCTACGTCCAGCTCAACGAGGTCAACGACAAGCCGGCCGAGTCTCTGGCCGACTTCACCAAACGACTGCTCGCCTTCGTCGAGGCGCACGAGGTCGAGCGGCTCGTGCTCGATCTGCGGCTCAACCGCGGCGGCAACAACGTGCTGCTCCGGCCGCTCGTCGTCGGGCTCGTCAAGTCGAAGGTGAACCGGCCCGGGCGCCTCTTCGCCCTCATGGGGCGGAGCACGTGGTCGGCCGCGCAGTTCCTTCTCAACGACCTGGAGGGGTACACGGACGCGCTCTTCGTCGGCGAGCCGTCGGGCTCGAAGGGGAACCATTACGGCGACTCGCGCCGCATCACGCTCCCGCACAGTGGCATCACGGTGCGCGTCTCGGTCTACTACTGGCAGGACTGGGCGCCTTGGGACACGCGCCGCTGGACGGCGCCGCACGTCGCGGCGGAGCTTTCGTCCGAAGACTACCGCGCGGGCCACGACCCGGCGCTGAAGGCCGCACTCGCTTACGTCCCGCGCCAGCCGCTGGCGCAGGTTCTGGACGAGGCGCTGAAGGAGGGCGGCGCGGGGCTGGCGCTGAAGAGGTTCCGCGAGTTCAGGGCCGACCCCGTCAACAAGTTCGCCGAGACGGAGGAGCCGCTGCTCGCCGCCGGCCACCGGCTGCTCGGCGAGAAGCAGCCCGGACAGTCGCTCCTCCTCTTCAAACTCGCCGCCGAAGAGAACCCGCACTCGCCCCACGCGCACTACTCCGCGGCCCTCGCGCACGCGCGCGCCGGCGACAGGGAGCAGGCCGTTAAAAGCTTAGAGAGGGCGTTGGAGCTGGAGCCGAAGCACTACGAGGCGGCCGAGTTGCTGAGGCAGTTAGGGCGGCCGTAGGAGTCGGCGGCCGCGCGCGTGTCGTCGTCAGGTGCGGGCTTTCGCCAACAGCAGTTTCACCCTCCGCACGACGCCGTCCTCCGAGGGGAACTCCGCGGCCGTCAGCGAGATGACGAAGCCCGCGACCGCCGACATGATGCCGGCCGCCCCGACCAGGAGCGCGACCCCGGGCGCGCTGAAGAGCGCGGAGAGGAAGGTGACGATGCCGCAGGCCATCATGTGATTGCCGCGCCTCACGTCCCTGGCCGAGAGGGGAGGCCCGATCTCCACGGACGGCGGCGCTTCGGGCGCGGCGTGCGGCCTGACTTTGCTCAGATGGATGTCTTCCAGCTCGACGAAATAGCCGACCAGCTTGAACCACGCGCAGATGGCGACGACGGCGCCGGTCGTGGCCCCCAGCACCGCGGGGACGATGCCCGCCGGGGCCAGGACGAGGCCCCCGGCCAGCGCCCCGAAGAGGAGCAGCAGGAATAACGAGACCAGTATCGCGGTCAGGTAGAGCAGCGACTTCACGTTGATAACTTTAACATCGGTCGCGCGCCGACGGCACCCGACGCGCCGCGGGCCGTCTAGTCCCAGAAGAGGCGGCGGGTGAAGGTGTTGGCGAACTTGCGCGCGGGGTCCTGCTGTTGGCAGACCTGGCGGAACCTCTCGAAGTTCTCGCCGTGGAGGCGCTCCATGTCCTCCTTGTGGAAGAGGGTGCAGAACTTGCCGAGGTGCGGGCGCGTGTCGTAGGGCGTCTGCTTCATGTGGATTTGGGCGGCGTCGTAGTACTTCTCGTAGCCGTAGGAGTCGTTGGGGACGAGGTCGATCCAGGTCGAGCGGCGCTCGCGCCCGGCGCCGAGGAAGGTGAAGTCGTGGCCGGCGGGGGTGAAGCGCACCTCGAAGAGCGCGTAGGGCGTGTCGGAGTCGTACATGCTCTCGTAGAGCCCGATGAACTCGTCGCACGCCCGCCAGGTGTCCTCGAAGGGCACGGTGAACTCAAGCTCCTGGTGCATGTGGTAGATCGTGCGGCTGTACGCCTGGCTGCTCTCCAGCACGAGGTCGGTGCCGCGCTTGAAGCCGTAGGCGATGTCCGACCACTTCGGCAACAGTCCCGTGTAGGCCATGAAGCCGCCGAACCAGGTGGCGAGCAGCGCGTCGTTCGAGATGCTCAGGAACTCGCGCAGCGGCCCGAGGGAGGACTGCGGCTTGGCCGTCCGGTTCCAGTAGTTGATCTGGCACTTCTCGGTGAAGGGGTAGAGGTAGAAGCTGACGTGCTCGTTCTCTTCGATGAGCCGGTCGAGGTTGGCGCGCACGTAGGCGCGCGTGGACATCTCGACCTTCTGCTCGACGTTGAAGCGTTCGACGGCCTGCACGGTGACCTGCGAGATGACGCCGGCCGCGCCGACGCCGCCGATGGCCGCGCGGAAGAGGTCGTCGCCGGGGGCGCAGTCGCGGACGACCCCCGCGGCGTCGATGACGCGCAGCCCCGTGACCAGCTCGCTGACGAAGCCCCAGTCGCGCCCCGTCCCGTGCACGTCGGTCGAGAGGATGCCGGCGATGGACTGCGCGTCGTGCGAGGGCTGCGCCTTGAAGGCCAGCCCCTCCGCGAGCAGGAACCGGATCACGTCGCGCACGCGCGTGCCGCCCTTGACGGCCATCCGCTTCGTCGCCCGGTCGACCCAGACGACGCCGCTGAAGTCGTCGAGCGAGATGAGCGTGTCGTCGGCCACCACCCCGTCGTTGAAGGAGTGCCCCGCGCCGTAGAGCCGCAGCTCCGAAGCGTTCCTGACCAGCTCGGCCAGCTCCTCCTCCGTCGTGGGGCGCGCGAAGCGGCGCGGCCGGTAGCGGAAGTTGCGGCACCAGTTCCGGAAGACGCCGCCCTTGACGCGCCCTTCGAGCCAGAGGAAGTGGCCGAAGCTCAGCGCGTAGAGAATGATGTTGAGGGTCGTGCCGAGGGCGGCCCTGAAGTAGCTCCGGGTTTTCATCGCTCTCTCCCTGGAAGTGGGTCGAAGAGTAAGGTCAACGAAAGTCGGACTAGAGTTCGTCTGCGGTTCGCGGCGACGTGCGCCGGAATCTTACGCCCTTCCGCCGAAAAATGATACAGACAAATCCTGAAGGCGGGAGAGTTCACGATTTTGAAACTTCAAAGTTCAGAGCTCGGGTTTCTACGTGAGCGCCAGCGGCAGGTCTTAGCCCGCTCCGGCAGTTGCGCCTCGACGCGCACCGCACGCTCCCGGAAGGTGCCGACCGGGGCGGGCTCAGATGTCGGGTATCTGCCAGTCGATCTCGGGCCGGCCCGCGTCGCGCAGGGCGCGGTTCGTGGCCGAGAAGGGGCGCGTGCCGAAGAAGCCGTTGCGGGCGGAGAGCGGCGAGGGGTGCGCCGCGCGGAGGACGACGTGACGCCCCTCGTCAACACGGTCGGCCTTGCTCTGCGCGTCGCGCCCCCAGAGCAGGAAGACCACCGTGTCCTTCTTCGCGTTGACTCGCTCGATGACGGCGTCGGTGAAGGTCTCCCAGCCCTTGCCCCTGTGCGACCCGATGGCCCCGGCGCGCACCGTGAGCACGGTGTTGAGCATCAGGACGCCCTGCCGCGCCCAGCTCGCCAGGTGGCCGTTGTTCGGGACGCGGAAGCCGGGCACGTCGCCCTCCAACTCCTTGAAGATGTTCCGCAGCGAGCCCGGCACGCGCACGCCCGGCTTCACCGAGAAGCAGAGCCCGTGCGCCTGCCCCGGCCCCGGGTACGGGTCCTGCCCCAGCAGCACCACGCTCACCTTCCTGAACGGCGTCAGCTCCAGCGCCTGAAACGTCTCGCCCTCGGCCGGGTAGACCTCGAACTCCCGCCGCTCCCGCTCGACGAACTCCTCCAGCCGGCGGAAGTAAGGCTTCCCCACCTCGCCCCCCACCTGCCCCCGCCACGAAGCCGGTATCTGCGGCATCATATCCCAAGCGCCCCTTCTATCAGTCCGAGTCACACAAAGGGAAGACTTACAGGCGCGAGTAGGTGAGGCCGGTTTGGCCCTGGTATTTGCCGCCGCGGTCTTCGTAGGAGACGTCGCAGTCCTCGTCGGATTCGAGGAAGATGACCTGGCCGATGCCTTCGCCGACGTAGACGCGGAGGGGGAGGTCGGCGAGGTTGCCGAGCTCGATGACGAGGCGGCCCGTCCAGCCGGCTTCGAGCGGGGTGGTGTTGAGCATGAGGCCGGCGCGGGCGTAGGTCGATTTACACATGCAGATGCCCGTGACGTTGCGGGGCATGCGGAAGGTCTCGACCGAGATGCCGAGGGCGTAGGAGTGCGGCGGCATGAGGTAATACTTCGAGCCGTCTTCGGCCTCGCGCAGCGGCGCCTCGACGAGCGACTCCTCGTCGAAGCTCTTCGGGTCGATCTCGCGGCCGTGGATGGGCGAGAAGACGCGGAAGCCGTCGTCGGCGAGCCGCATGTCGTAGCCGTAGGAGGAGGCGCCCGCGGAGATGATGCGGCGCCCCGCGGACTCGCGCACGAGGGTGGCCTCGAAGGGCTGAATGAGCTGGTGCTCTTCGGCCATGCGCCGAATCCAGCGGTCTGATTTGACTGACATCGCTTCCGTATCCGGTCAGAGGTTTTTAAGAGCGGCGGCCCCGGCCGCCGGCCGCGGCCGAAGCGCAGCATAGCGGGCGCGGCACATGAAGGCAAGTGGGAGCAGTAGGCAGTAGGCAGTAGGCAGTTTGTAGGAAGTAGGGGACAAAGAAATCGGGGCCGCGATTTATTAATCTCGCGGCCCCGATTCGTTTAGACCCTTTCCTTCGGAGTCTGCTTGCCTGCAACTGCCTACTGCCTACCGTTCCCACCCACCTGCCTTATGCGCACGGTGCCGTCGCCGACGGTGAAGGAGAGGGTGGCGCCGCCCTGGCCGGCGCGGCCTTGCAGCGAGCGTTCGGTCGCGTTGGTGCGCTCGCGCGGGGCGAGGCCGGGGTAGGCGTTCTCGACGCGGCCGGCGCGCAGGACCTCCGCGTCCACGTCGCCGCTGAAGCCCGCGGGCAGCTCGACCGTGAGGTCGCCCGCGGCCACGCGCAGCCGGAAGCCCCGGCCGCGCCAGCTCCGCGCGGGCAGGCGCACGGTGACGGGGCCGGACGCCACCGTCGCCTCCACGTCGCCGCCCGCGAGCGCGAAGACCGAGTCGGGGCCGCCGCCCGCGTTGATGCGCAAGGCCCCTTCGACGCCGCTCACGACGAGCGCGCCGCGCCCCGCGTTGATCTCCAGGTCGCAGGCGGCCGGCACCTTGACGCGGTAGTCGATGCGCCACGGCATCGCCGGCAGATGCTTCGGCAGCCCCTTCGCGGCGCGCTTCGCGTACTTGCGGTCGTGCAGGCCCACCGTCAACACGCGCACGTGGTTCACGTCTTCGTCCACGGCGAAGGTGTTGAGCGCGGCGAGGCGCGTGAGGTTCTCCTCGGTGTCCGCGCTCTGCTCGACCTCGGCCGTGACCTCGACCTCGCTGCGCGACCAGGCCTCGACGGTCACGGAGCCCTCGGGCGCGCCGTCGATCGTCACCGACCCGCCGTAGCCCAGCCGCTTCAACTCACGCCGCGTCGTCGTGCGCTTCAGGAGGGGTGGGGGCTGGACTTGCGCCGACTTCTCCGACTTCTTCTCCTCCTTCGGCTGCCGCCCGCTCTGCGCCGCGGCGGGGTGCTGCGGGACGACGGCGAGCGCGACCAGCGCGAACAGGAGGACGGGGGCGTGGATATTCGACAGCGGCATTCTCATCACCCGCAGGCTACAACAATTCGGGCGTAAACCGTAAACCGTCAACCGTGACCAGAAGAAGATAGTTCCTTCTGGTCACGGTTGACGGTTGACGGTTGACGGTTCACGCTATCGGGGCATGAAGACGATGGAGCCGCGGCCGTTGGTGGTGCTCAAGCTCGCGCCGCCGTCGCCGACCTTGCCGACGACCTTGCGCTTCTCGTTGAAGAACTCGAACTCGCCCATCTGCGCGAAGCCGTTGAGGTCTATGTTGCGCGTCCGCGGGGCGACGGCCATCAGGCGGAAGCCCGACTCGGCCGTGATGCGGAGCTGGATGTCGCCCTGCGTGGAGTTGAGGACGTAGGTTCCGCCGCGCAAAAGCTCCGCGTCGAAGAGGATGTTGCCGACCGTGTTCTCGGCCATGACGGTGCGCGCGCGGATGCCGGTCAGCTCGATGTCGCCCTCGCTGGTGACGTGCGCGCGCACCATCTCGCCGCGGACGTTGCGGATGATGATGCCGCCGCTCATCGTGCTGATGTCAACGGTCGAGTTGTAGGGGACGCGGATGGTGAAGTTGATGTCGCCCACGTCCTCGCGGTTGTCGCGGCGCACGTCGATGCGCACGCCGTCGGCCGTGGCCTCGGGCTCCATCCGCGCCGAGCGCGACTCCATCGTCGCCGTCACCCGCACGGTGTTCTTCTCCCAGGCGACGACCTCGATCTTGCCGGAGCGGTTGAGGAGGTGGAGGCGGATGTTGGGCTGCACGGGGTAGTCGCGCGAGAACTTCTTCTGCGCGGCGGCCTGCGGCGCGAGCAGGCAGGCGAGCGCCAGCGCCGCGAGCAGCAGCGCGGGACGCGTCGCCGCGGCGCGGCCGGGGTGGGGGTGGTTGACGGTCGCTTGCTTCATCTACTTCCGAACTTCAGGGATTTCTTCCGCCGCCCTCAGCGGAAGCGCCCGCGCTCCAACGTCTGGGGGAGGCGCGGGCGCCGCAACCGGAGTCTCGGGCTGGTGGCCCGACTCACGCCGGGCGGCCTCCTCGTTTACTGCTCGCCGAACTCGCGCAGCAGCTCGATCTTCTCGCGCAGGGCGACGTTGAGCGTCTCCTCGGCCATCTCGTCGTGCGGGTTCTGGCGCAGCTCGTTGAGCGAGTCGCTGACGGACTGGTCGAGCACGTAGACGCTGCGGTCGAAGGAGGCGCGCATGCGCGGGTTCCAGCTCGCCTTGCGCGCCGCGACGCGCTGCTCCCAGTAGCGCAGAGAAGCCTCGTGCTGTTCGAGGTACGTGCGCGGGTAGAGGTCGTCCGAGACGACGCGGCGCACGGCCGCGTCGCGCCCGACGGGCTCGGGCGCCGAGGCGTAGCGGACGCCGAGCGCGGTCACACTCGCGACGGCGACGACGAGGGCGGCGGCGCCGGCCGCCAACTGCGGCAGCGAAAGCTCGAAGCGTTGGCCGAACAGGCGCGACCAGAAGCCCGCGCCGGCCGCGGCCGCCCGCGCCGGGCGGCTCTCCGCCTCGACCTCTTCGCGCACGCGCAGCCAGAGGGCGCGCTCGTCCGCAGGGACGAAGAGTTGCCCGCGCGCGTCGCGCGCGACGGCGATGATCGCGTGGAAGTCTTCGCGCGCGGCGTCGCAGAAGGCGCAGGCCGCCAGATGCGCCCCGACCGCGGCGTGTTCCGAATGGCCGAGCGTGCCGTCAAGGAACTCGCTGAGCAACTCCTGGCACTTCTCGCAGTTCATCTCTCTAAACCTCTCGCAGTACGTTGAGCTCACGGGTCAGTCCCGGGAAGACTTTAAAACTTTCTCGGTCGCGCGGGAGCGGGGCTGAGGGACTCGAGGGGGAGCCCGCGCGAACACCTTTGGAAGCCTACTGGGGCTCGTTCTGTTGCCTGAGAAGCTGACGCAGTTTCATG
>DAIRFV010000157.1:0-13146 GCA_036794905.1 Pyrinomonadaceae bacterium
GGCGGAAGTGCGCGAGCAGGCGCGCGGCCGTCGAGGGCTCGAACAGGTCGGTGCTGTATTCGAGTTGAACGGTGAGACCGTCGGTGCCGTCGGCAGCGCGGAGGGTCAGATCGAATTGGGAAATTTGCTGCTTGAGGCAGTAGGGCTCGAAGGGGAGGCCGCCGACTTCGACGCGGGCCGAAGGGTCGCCGAGCGCAAGGAGGGCGAGGTTCTGTTCTTCCTGCCGGGGCGTGCTCTCGAGGACGAACATGGCCTGGAAGACGGGCGAGTAGCTCGGGTCTCTGTGCGGCTGTAGGCGCTCGACGAGGAGGGGGAACGGGTAGTCCTGATGCGCCAGCGCGTCGAGCACCGTCTCGCGCGTCCGGCCGAGAAGTTCCGAGAAGGTCTGCTCGCCCGAGATGTCCGCGCGCAACGCGACCGAGTTGACGAAGTAGCCGACCAAAGGGGCCAGCTCGGCGCGGCCTCGGCCGGCGACCGGCGAGCCGACCACAAAGCTCCCCTGCCCCGTGAGGCGATAGAGCAAAGCCTCGAAGGCCGCGAGCAGCGTCACGTACAACGTCGCGTCGTGGCCGCGGCCGAGCGCCTTGAGGCGGTCGGTGAGCGGCAGGCCGAGCTTGAAGGATTCGGAGGCGCCGCGGAAGGACTGCGCCTGTGGGCGCGCCAGGTCTGTCGGCAGATCGAGAACCGGCAGCGGCCCTGCAATGCTCTTGCCCCAGAAAGCCTCAAGGCGCTCGCCCTCGGGGCCGGCCAGCGTCTTCAATTGCCAGCGCGCGTAGTCTGTGTATTGCAGCGCGAGCGGCGGCAGGCGCAACTCCTCGCCGCTCAACTCCGCGCGGTATGCGAGTCCCAACTCGCGCACGAGCACGCCCATCGACCAGAGGTCTACGACGATGTGGTGAGCGACGAGCAGCAGGAAGTGCTCGCCGGCCGTGCGCGTGAAGAGCGCCACGCGCAGCAGCGGGCCGTGCTCAAGGTTGAAGGGGCGGTGCGCTTCGGCGACGAGGCCGTCGTTTAATTCCGCGTCGCTCAAGGCCGAGGCGTCGCGCTGCTCGAAGGAGACCTCTGCGCGTACGTGTATGCGTTGCAGCGGCTCGCCGCCCGCGTCTTCGAAGGTCGTGCGGAGCGCGGCGTGACGTTCGACGAGAAGCTGGAAGGCTCGCCGCAACGCCCCGACGTTCAACTCGGCCGGGATGCGGACGGCGATGGGGACGTTGTAGGCGGCGCTCTCCGGCGCGAGCCGGTGCAGGAACCACAAAGCCCTCTGACCGTAAGAGAGCGGATGTCGTTCTTCCTCGCTCGTGCGCGCGAGGAGGCGCGGCGCACGGCCCCGCCCGGCCATCTCCGCATAGACGCGCGCGGCGACCTCCGAGACGCTCTGGCTCTGAAGCAGGCTGACGGCGGGGAGGCTCACGCCGACGCCGGCCTCCAGGGCGTGAACGACTTCGAGCGCCGTCAGCGAATCAAGGTTGTAGCGCGAGAGGGGCTGCTGAGGGTCTATCTCAGCAGGGCTGACGCCGAGCCGCGCGGCGAGTTGTGCGACGAGCAGTTCGGCGACGGCCCCCGGGCTCTCGAGCGGGACGGCGGGTGCGACGGTCGCCTCCGTGTCGGGCGCGATTGTCGCGCGCCACTCGAACACGACCTCAACGTCTCCGTTCAAGAACTTCGCGCGGCAGGCGGCGCGTTGAATCTTGCCGCTCGAAGTCTTCGGGACGCCGCCCGGCCTGACGAGCACGACGGCGTAGACCGGGAGCTCATGCTCCTCGGACACGTTGCCGCGGACGGCCGCGGCTGCCACCTCTGCTTCGCGGAAGCGACCGCGCCGCACCTCCTGCACGATGACCAGCCGCTCCTCGCCCTGCACCTCGACGCTGAAGGCGGCGCCACTGCCGGGGCGTAGCGCCGCGTGACTCTGCTCGGCCGTCAGCTCGATGTCCTGCGGATAGTGATTCCCGCCGCGGATGATGAGTACGTCCTTGAGGCGGCCGGTGAGGTAGAGGCTCCCTTCGTGCCGGAAGCCGAGATCGCCCGTGCGCAGGAAAGGGCCTGCGCCCGTCCGCGCGAGGCGCGCGCCGAACGTCTCCTCGGTCTGCGCCGGCCGGTTCCAGTAACCTTCTGCGACGCCGGGCCCCGCGACCCACACTTCGCCGACGCTACCCTCGGCGCACTCCTCGAACGTGTCGGGCGCGACCACGACGGCGCGCGTCCCGCCGAGCGTCTGGCCGCAACTGACGAGCGTGCGCGTGTCATCGTCTTCGGGCGGAGCGGCGTCGGCGCGGTCGGCTTCGAGCGGCTGGCGGCGGAAGGCTTTGGCGATAGGCCCTGCGCCGGCGGAGTTGCCGGAGACGAAGAGCGTCGCCTCGGCGAGGCCGTAGCAGGGGTAGAAGGACTCGCGGCGGAAGCCGCACGGCTCGAACGCCTCCGCGAAGCGCTCGAGCGTCTCGTGGCGGATGGGCTCGGCCCCGTTGAAGGCGACCTTCCAACTGCTCAGGTCGAGCGAGGCGCGCTGCTCGGGTGTGATTTTGCGCGCGCAGAGGTCGTAGGCGAAGTTGGGGCCGCCGCTCGTCGTAGCGCGGTAGCGTGAGATGGCTTCGAGCCAGCGGAGCGGCTTCTGGAGGAAGGCCGCGGGCGACATCAGGACGCTCGGCGCCCCGACGTAGAGGGGCTGAAGCACGTTCCCGATGAGCCCCATGTCGTGATAGAGCGGGAGCCAGCCGACGACGACGGACTGCTCGGACTGGCCGAACGCCTCCTGAATCATCCGCTCGTTGGCGAGGATGTTCCCGTGCGTGACGATGACGCCCTTCGGGTCTGAGGTCGAGCCGGAGGTGTACTGGAGGAAGGCGACCGTCTCGCCGCCGACCGCAGGCTCCTGCCAGGCGTCGGCGCGGCCGGTTTCCACGCCGTCGGTGACGAGCCAGCTCAAGCCCTCGGGACTCCACGCGGCCTGACCCCGCGCGCCCGTTCGGGAGAGGGCCTTCGCGGTCGTGAGCGCCAGCGACGCGCGCGCGTCGTCCGCGATGGAGTGCAGGCGCGACTGGTGGCGGCCCCGGCGCGGCGGGTAGGCCGGCACGGCCACCACGCCCGCGTACAGGCAGCCGAAGAACGCTTCGATGAAATCCAGCCCCGGCGGGTAGAGCAGCAGAGCGCGCTCGCCGCCGGCGCCGCGCTCCCTGAGCGCCGCGGCGATGGCGCGGGCGCGCCGGTCGAGTTCGGCGTAAGTGAGGTGCGTCTCTTCGACGCCCTCGTCCGGCAGGAAGACGTAGGCGCGGCCGTCCGGCCTCTGCCGCGCTCTTTGGCGCAGCAGCTCAACCAGTGTTGCAGGTCGTGACGCCGAGGGTAAGCGTTCAGACATGGGGGCTTGTCGTGTCCATCTCGCACACAGCTCGCGTCCGTGTGCGGGCCGGCCGTGCGCGGCCTCTATGGCTGGCGGCGGTCAAAATGGGAGTGTACGAGAATCTATACGGTGCGCGCCGGCCTCACCTTAGATAGGTGGAATGCGCACAGACTCACCCACACTCGGCCTGTAAGCGCCGAGGGCGAATCCGGTATGTCGGGCTTTACCGCCGACGGTTGCGGGGAGACGGGAGGTGTGTAGGCAAGACTTTAGCTGGCGCTACCGACCGGGGAGATTAGGTCGAGGTCATCCGGAACTTTGAACTTCAGAGAGTTGACGCAGAACTCCTTCCACTCCGGCGTGACCCTGTCGAAGACCACATCCTCGTTATGCCAGATCAGGCGCGTGACCGTTAAATCCTGATGCAGGTAGACGATGTCGTTCTCGGGGACCTCTGCGTCGGAGTCGCCGTTGGCGTGACCGTTGTTGCCGGCCACGCGCCGCGCGTCCTCCTTCGGCCAGCCCGGGAACTCGCGCAGGCGGCTGACCTCGTACGCGCTGCAATAACGCCGCTCGGGACGGTTGGCCGACTCGCTCTGTGCCGCCTCCTCGGCCTCGCGCAGAAGCCGCGCAGTCTCCTGCTGGCCGGCGGCCAACGCGATCATGTACGGCGTCCGCTGGTCGCGCCCGACTTTGAAGACCTCGGCGCCCTTGTCGAGCAGCAGCTTGACGACCACAACGTCGCCCCGGCCCGCCGCCCAGTTGAGTGGCGTCCATCCGTTCTCGTCCTGCTCGTTGAGGTCGGCGCCGCCCGCGACTATTTCTTCGACGGCTGCGCGGTCGCCGCTCCGCACCGCCTCTATCAAACGTGCTTCGCTCATCTCTAAAAGATTCCTTTCCGGTAAGCTCTTCGACTGCCCGCGGGCGTCACGCCTGCTCGACGACCTGGAGGCGGCCCTTGCCGGCCAGCGTGGCGAGGTCTATGTCGGCGACGCACCTGACCTTGACGAAGTTGAGCGTCAGCCCGCCTTCAAGATGCACGTTGCCCTTCTGCCCGTCGAAGTCGGCGTGGCTGAGGTTGACGGAGTCGCGGTCGAGTTCGACGCCTAGCTCGGTGCCGCCGCGCGTCTCTGTGAACTTGAGGTGGACGTGGCCGAGGTCAATTCGCTCCTTGAGCGCCCGCACGCTCTTCTCGGGCCGCAGGCTGACCTCGACGTGCTGGTCGTCTTCCGACAGGCGCTTCAGCAGGTCGTCCGGCTCGGGCTCCTCGACCTCCGATAGCAGGTCATCTGCCCCCTGCTGCTGCTCCGCCGCCTGCCGCTCGTACTCCTCCATCTGCTTCCGCAGGCTGAGCGGCCGCATGTCCGTCCACACTTCCTCGATGTAGGCGAGGCACTCGGCCTTCGTCCCCGTCTTGCCGGCGTCGTTCCAGCCCAGGGCGTTCTCGCGGTCGGCGGGCCAGATCGAGTATTGCTCCTCGTGATTGACCACGACTTTGTAGATCGTATTATCTTCTCTATCGGGATCGTACCAACTCATTTGACACCTCCTCGAACGCCGGGCCTCGCCGCGGCGGCAGCGGTAAAAGTTCTCCCTCGCCTTTCGCCTTCCGTGTCGAACGACCCGCGCTGCGGGTCAGGCGGGACAGCTCCGGGACGGAAGTGCGTTCGCGTCAGGCGGCAGGGGCTGGATGGCTGATGAAAACCGTCAGTCGAAGTGTCCGCGCGCGGCGCGGAGTCTTGAGCGTACGGATCATCCATCCGGGCGGATGAGACGACAGGAATGGGATGAGCCGGGCGGCGGCCGCCCATGCAGCCGGGGGTAGTTGCCTACGCCGCCCAGCGGACAGTGAAGCCCCACGGGTTCACGCCGAAGGCGCAGCTTCAGAACATGTATTGGGGAATAAATACCGCGTGGGCGGGACTTCCGACTGAAGCGGGAAATGGGCAGAGCTACCGCATTTTGAGCCCCAAGCTCAACTTAAAGTGTCTCGTAATCAGAGTGAATTTGTTGTCTGCAATGTAGGGGCCCCCGAAGTTACGGTGGCACGAGATGCCCCTGCAAAAGTCACAACGACACTCGAATGAGCCGCGTTCAAAAACTCTTCGGGGAGAAGTGAACCAGGGAGCTGGTTCGGCACATTCGAGTCGAGCGCGGGACATAATATCAGTTTCGCTATTGGTGTCAACTGCTGGCGCTCGAAAAGCTCCAGGCCCGTCGCAAAAATTTTCTACGGCCTCGATCTTCCGGCTCCCTGTTCCGGGGTGCCTACCCCTGCGTCACTTTATCGGCCCGGGATAAGAAGCCCGAGGCGATGCCGATGTGTTCCATGGCTGTCTCCCTTTCTCCTGATGGACATCGGCGTCATGCGGGAGGAGTAGTCCACCACGCCGAGTGGCAGCCAGCCGCTGAGGTAGGCTAGAAAAAGTGGACGCCCTCAAGGACCTCTTCGCGGGAGAGGTCGTCGGGCGCGCCTTCGGCCGGAGGATGACGACCGACCCGGTCGGGCGCGCCTTCGGGCAGGCGGCCTCGGCGCGCCGCCCCGAGGCGGGACTTATTCATCATGCGGGCCGCGGCTCGCAGTAGGGCAGTCACGAGTACCAAGCCTCGTTAGCGAGTTACGAGATGAGGTGCTCGATGAGCCGCCGGGGCAACTGCTACGACAACGCGCCGGCGGAGAGCTTCTTCGGCACGCTCAAGACGGAGTTGGTGCATCACCGGCGCTACCGCACGCGCGAGGAGGCCGGGCGCGAGATCAGCGAGTACATCGACCTCTTTGACAACCGGCAGCGCCGACAGGCCCGGCTCGGCTACCTGTCGCCCGTAGCTTACACGCAACAGTTCACGCGGCAGCAAAGGGCGGCGTGACCGTTACACATGGCGTCCGTTTTTGACGACCCACCTCAGTCAGTATCTACGGCGTCCTCGACGGTGAGCGCCGCGACCAGGCCGCGCAGCCCCAGCGCGCCGATGACCGAGGTGTGCGTGCCATAGTTCCGCGGCGCGGCGGCGGAACCAGCCCCGCTTATAGTTGTCGCGCTTCGCTGCCCTCATGCTTTTTTTTACGGGGCAGCCCGAGCGCCTTGAGCGCCCGCGAGACCGTCGAGTCGCTGACCGAGACGCGGGACTTGGCGGCCAGGTGCTCGCGCAGCTCGCCGCGCGTGGCGTCGTTGTCGGCGGCGACGGCCGCGCGCAGCAGCCTGTGGTGGCGAGCCCCGAGGCGCGGGGTGTGCCCGCCGCCATGCGGGCGCGGGGCCAGGTCGTCTCCCGCCCGGTGCAGCCGAAGCAGCCTGTTGACGAAGGTCATGTTAACGCCGAACAGTTCCGCCACTTCCGGGATGGTGCGGTCGCCGCGCAGGGCGGCTGACAGCACCCGTTGCCGTAGGTCGAGCGAGTAGGCTTTCATGGCGCGGCAGGTTACTTCAGCCCGCCGTGCTCATTCAACTTCAAGACGCTTTATTATCATGTGGGGGGGACTCCGCCCTCTCCTCTTCAGCCCGATCACGCCGCCAGCTTGTCGCGCATGTGATCTAAGAACTTCGCGTAGTTGCTCGTCGTCATCACGTCGAGGTAGCGCTGCGCCATGTCAGGCGCGAGCAGCTCCAGCAGCAACCGCCCCTCGACCCAGAACTCGATCACCTCGAATACGCCTCCGCGCACGAACGTCCCCGTCTGCCAGCCTTCGCGCCCCGCGATCTCCCTGATCCGCTCCCGACTCAGCGGCACCGAGAGCGCGGCGTGCGTCGCCGTGTAAGGCGAGCCGTTGGCGTTTACCGCCGTCTGCGCCGGCTCGGCGCGCCCGCCCGGCCTCAGCTCCGCACCTAACGGCACGACCTCGATGGCGGTGCCGCGCCCGTCGTCGGCGATGACGATGTAAGCGCCGACGACGGGCGCGAATGGGAACGCGCGCGTCTGCCACAGCTCCGCGATGACTCCGGCTACGTGACGCGGGTCTTTCGCGGCGATTGAAATGTGATGAATCATAGCTCTCCCTTTCGGCGGCCTCTGCCGGGATAGCGGCGCCCGCCCGACGAACAGACGTGCCCCCACCTTAAGAACGCGGGGAACCGCCGGCAAGAGGATCACCGCCGGAAGAAACAGACCGACCCGTTGCCCCGCACGCCTCCGTTGGGGCATCCGCAAGCCGCCCGCCGTCACCCGGGTCGAAGACTACCTGATCTGTCCTCGACGATCTTTACGCGTTCTGTAGTCGAGCGCGGAGTTTATGTACGCGCCGAGTTGAACCGGGGCCGGCCACGAGCGAACTGAGCGTGTGAGGGCTGCGGGCTGATAAATCTAAAGGAGGAAGCAGACCTCGCGGGGCGCTCTTACTCGCGCGCGCCGCGGTCGCGCAGCATACATGTTCAGCAAACATCATCGGCGTCATAACAAACAAGTGGTTTCGTCGGGGAGATGCCTTCGCGTCCTCCGCGTGTCGTGTACCCTGCTGGCGATCCTCTCGCTCGCGGCCTTCGCGGCCGTCTTCGTCAACCCCTTCGGCGGCGGGGCCAGCGCCGCGGCGCTCCCCGCGTCGGGCGTGGACTGCGGCTGCACGAAGGTCGGCGACTACCAGGACCCGAAGAAGGGCGTGCTTCCGGCCATGCACCCCGATGGCACCCCCACTTCTCCGCTCAAGACCTACGTCGTCAGCCAGCAGGTCATCGGCAGCGACCCGAAGCAGACGACCATCCAGATCACCGTCAAGAAGGTCAGCGGCGGCGCCACGGTCCTCTCTACCGAGGTGCCCGGCCCCGGCAACGTCAGGTTCGGCTTCAGCAAGGACGACAAGCGCTTCGTGCTTCGGTTCAAGGGCGTCGGCATGCACCACGTGCGGCTCTACAAGATGGACGTGGCCGCCGGGCAGCAGGCCCTCTCGCTCCACGAGTTCTCGTACAACGACACCAACTCCATCGTGCACTTCAGCCCCAACGCCAAGTACCTCTTCTACTCGGGCATCGTCTACAACAACACCATCCCCACGAACCAACTGCTCTTCCTCGACGCGGCGACGGGCGCGCAGGCTTACCACGCGGAGCTGCTGCCGAAGTCGGCGCCGGGAGACCCCGACGACACCTTCGGCAGCGTCTCGTGGGGCTGGGGGCCCGACACGCGCGACCGCACCTTCGCCGTCGAGCACGTCACGGCGCAGAACCAGACGCGCTTCTTCGCGGTCAACCTGGAGGCGGGCGCCCCCGTCGTGGACGAGTTGCAGGCGGCCATCAGCGGCTACTGGCAGTTCTCGCCGTGCGGCGACGTGGTCGCGCTGCTCGAGCAGACGACGCCGACGACGCTCGACGTCTGGCTCCGCGGCACGCTCAACAACCTGAGCGTCGCCTCGAAGCAGGGCATCACCGACTTCACCCCCATCGTCACCACGAACTCCACCAAGCACCAGCTCAAGCACGGGACCCTCGACAACGTCGTCGTCACCGAAGACCTCGCGGCCAACGCCGCGCCGAAGGTCTGCCCCGCGCCGCCGCCGACGCCGACCCCGACGCCCGTCAACGACAGCCTCGCCAAGGCGACCGCGCTCACGAACAACTCCGGCAACTTCTCGGGCAACAGCAGCGGCGCGACGAAGGAGTCGGGCGAGCCCGCCCACGCCGGCGACGCGGGCGGCAAGTCCGTCTGGTTCACGTGGACGGCCACGTCGAGCGGCCGCGCCCAATTCACCGCGACGGGCACCACCTTCAACACGCTGATCGCGGCCTACACCGGCTCGGCCGTCGGCGCGCTGACGCCCGTCGCCTCCAACGCCAACGGCAAGTCGAGCGCCATCAACTTCCCCGTGTCCGCGGGCGTGAGCTACAAGATCGCCGTCGACGGGGCGGGCGGGACGGGCGGCAGCTACTCGCTCGCCTGGCAGTTCAGCCTCGCCCCCTCCAACGACAGCTTCGCGAACGCGTCCGCCATCCCGAGCGCCACGCCGACCGGCCAGGTCACGGGCTCGAGCCAGAATGCGACGAAGGAGGCGGGCGAGCCCGCCCACGCCGGCGACGCGGGCGGCCGCTCGCTCTGGTACACGTGGACGGCGCCTGCGAGCGGCATCGTCAAGTTCACCACCACCGGCAGCGGCTTCAACACTCTGCTCGCCGTCTACACCGGCGCGGCCGTGAGCTCGCTCACGCCCGTCGCCTCCGACAAGAACGGCTCTTCGAGCACCGTCAGCTTCCCCGTGCTCGCCAACGAGGGGTACAAGATCGCGTTGGACGGCGCGGCCGGCGTGGGCGGTGCCGCCCGGCTGAGCTGGGAGTTCAAGCAGGGGCCGCCCAACGACTTCTTCAGCCGCGCGGTCGCTCTTCAAGGGACCGACGCGATTCTCGCCGCGACGAACCGTGACGCGACGAAGGAGGCGGGCGAGCCCGCCCACGCCGGCCACCCCGGCTCGGCGAGCGTGTGGTACAAGTACACGGCCCCGGCCGACGGCTCGCTCAGGGTCGAGGTCACCGCGACCGAACCGGGCGACAACCTCGACACGCTCCTCGCCGTCTACAAAGGCTCGAGCGTGGATCAGCTCACGCTCGTCCGCCAGAACGACGCCCCGCCGAGCGGGGTCGGCAGCCGCGTGCGCTTCCGCGTGGAGGCGAACCAGACCTACTACATCGCCGTCGATTCCAAACCACGCTTGACCGACACGGGCTTGATCCTCCCGCCGGGCGGCGAGTTCTCGCTCAGGCACCTCGCAGGGCCGCCGCCGCCGGCGAACGACGACTTCGCCTCGGCCCTGCCCGTCGCCCCGGACGCGACCCAGTTCACGGGCACCAACGCCGGCGCGTTCTCAGAGGACGGCGAGCCGGCGCACTCCACTCACCCGGCCGAGTCGTCGGTCTGGTATAGCTGGACGGCCCCCGAGAGCGGCATGAGCACCGTGCGCGTCTGCGCCGACTCGCTCTACCGCGTCTCGGTCTACACGGGTCCGGAGGTGAGCCAACTCACCTGCGTCGGCTGCCGCGGCTTCGCGCTGCCCGAGAGCGGCCTGAACCGCCAGGACATCGAGGTGACGAAGGGCACGACCTACTTCATCGCCGTGGACGGCGGCGAGACCGAGGGCAGCTTCGACGTCACGCTGACGCGGCCCGACCCCTTCGTGACGATGTTCGAGCCCACGCGCATCCCGCTGCCGGGCGACGCCAAGGGGCTCGTCCCGCGCGCCTTCAACGACGGCGACGCGGTGGTCGGCACCTCCTTCCACCGCACGGAGAACAATACGATTGAGAGTAAAGCCTTCCTCCACGAGGGCGGGCAGACGACCGAGATCGGCGAGTGGGAGCCGAACGGGATCAACAACCTGCGCGAGGTCGTCGGCGCGACGTGGGCCACGGCCCAGGAGCAGGAGCGCGCCGTCGTGTGGCGCGACGGCCAGCTCACGCAGCTCGACTTCGGCGCGCTCAACGTGTGGGATTCTGAGGCGGTCGCCATCAACGACCGGCGCCCGCACGCGCAGATTGTCGGCAGGGTGACGTTTACGGAGAACGGCGCTACCAAGCAGCGCGCGTTCCTCTACGAGAACGGGCAGGTGACCGACCTGGGCACGCTCGGCGGCGTGAATAGCGAGGCGACCGCCATCAACAACGCGGGTCAGGTAACGGGCGTCGCGGAGACGGCCTCGGGCCAGAAGCACGCGTTCCTCTGGGAGGGCGGCGTGATGAAGGACCTCGGGCCCATCCCCGACGGCGCACCCTACAGCCTCGCGCGGGGCCTGAGCAGCACGGGCTCGGTCACCGGCAACGGCGGCGACACGTCCCCGTCGCCCGTGCGCACGGCCTTCCTGCGCAAGCCCGACGGGACGGTCACCCTGCTGGGCGGCGCGAACTGCGACGGCCCGACGCCGGGGCCGGGCTACGGCTTCGCCGTTAATCGCAACGACCTCGTGGTCGGGGCGTCGGACAACCACTACTTCCGCTCCAACGCGTTCCTCTACCACACGGGCGTGCTCTACAATCTCGACGCGCTCGTCAACCAGACGGCGGAGCTGCCGCAGGACTGGGGGCTCACGCACGCCGTCGCCGTGAACGACCGCGGGCAGGTGCTCGCCTACCAGGGCCACGAGGGCTTCGAGAACGCCGCGGGCTACCTGCTGCGCCCGACGCGCCAGCTCGTCCCGGCCCCCGCCTACACGCTCACGGGCCGCGTCGTGAACCCCGCGGGCGCGGGGCTCGCCGGCGTCACCGTCAGGCTGGACGGCACGAGGGCGGCGGAGGCCGTCACCGACGCGAGCGGCGCCTACCGTTTCGAGGGGCTGCGCGCGAACGGGAGCTACAGGGCGACACCGACGCTCGGCGGACGCGTCTTCGCGCCCGCGAGCCAGTCCGTCAACGACCTCCGCCAGGATGAGTCGTTCGGCGACATCGTCCTGCTCGACGCTCAGCCGAGCCCGACCCCGACGCCGGAAGCGACGCCGACGCCCACGCCGGAGTCTACCCCGACGCCTGCGCCGAGCCCCACGCCGACGCCCGAGGCCACGCCGACCCCGACGCCCGAGGCGACTCCGACGCCGATTCCGACGCCGACCCCGACCCCGGAGGCCACCCCGACGCCGACGCCCGTCCCCGGCACGGTGACTATCTCCGGCCGCGTGGCCAAAGGCGACACCAACGGCGATGTGCCCGACGTGACCATCAACCTCTCGGGGGACGTCAACGCCACGACGCAGACCGACGGTCAGGGGCGCTACTCTTTCGCGGGGTTGCCGTCGGGCGGGTCCTACACCGTCAAGGCGAGCCACCCGGGGTCACGCTTCGCGCCCCCGTCGCGGACGTACATCGCCTGCAAGGCCGACCGCACGGCCGACTTCCAGGTTGCCAGCCCGGGCAAGGAGATTCCCACGCCGGCGCAGGCGGTCGGCTATCTGGAATTGCCCGACGTCGCCTGTCCCGACGATGGTTGCAACTACGGGCCGGTCCCTTCGGCCGAGGCGGCGCGCTTCGTGGTCAACCACTACCTCGACTTCCTCGGCCGCGGGCCCGACACGGCCGGGCTCAACTTCTGGAAGTCGGAGCTGGACTCGTGCGGGGAGGACGCGGGCTGCCGCGAGGTGAAGCGGGTCCACGTCTCGGCGGCCTTCTTCCTCTCCATCGAGTCGCAGGAGACCGGCTACCTCGTCTACCGCGCGCACAAGGCCGCCTTCGGCGACCTGCCCGGCGCGCCCGTGCCCGTGCGCCTCGACGAGTTCCTGACCGAAACGCAGTCGCTCGGTCGGGGCGTGGTGGTCAACGCGCCGGGGTGGGAGCAAGCGCTCGAAGAGAACAAGCGCTCCTACTTCAACGCGCTCGTCGCCGGCCCGCGCTTCGCCCAACTCTACCCCGCCACGATGACCGGGGCCGAGTTCGTCGAGGCGCTCGACCGCAACGCGGGCCGCGTCCTCTCGCCCGCCGAGCGAGATTCGCTCTCGGCCGACCTCGTAACCGGGGCGCAGAGCAGGGCGCAGGTCTTGCGGACGGTGGCGGAGAACCACGGATTGAGGACCCGCGAATTCAACCGCGCCTTCGTCATGATGGAATACTTCGGATACCTGCGGCGTGACCCGGACGGTGCGCCGGACTGGAGCTTCGAGGGCTACAACTTCTGGTTGGACAAGCTCAACCAGTTCGACGGTGACTTCGTGAAGGCCGAGATGGTCAGGGCGTTCATCACCTCCGACGAATACCGCAAGCGGTTCGGGCAGTAGCCACGGTCTGAGGTTCAAGGGGAGGGCGCCGCGCTCTACACGCCCGGCGCCCTCCCCCCCTCCTACTCCTCGCAGAATGACCTTGCACAAAAATTCGGTTACTACCTCAAGAGGAGTTATTCGTAAGCGTCGCATTGGCACCAGC
>DAIRFV010000433.1:0-3566 GCA_036794905.1 Pyrinomonadaceae bacterium
ACCTCGCGGCACTGCTGGTCTGAGCCGCACGAATCGATCTCGTTCGACCAGAACTGGAGCCCCGCGGCGTCCGGGTCGCGGCCGAGGAAGTCGCGGTAGTGCTGGCGCACGAAGAAGGCCGTGTCGCCCTGCGGGCGCGCGGGGCTCGGGCCGTCGGCCGCGTCGTCGCTCTGAATGGTGACGAGGGTCGCGCCGGGCGCGCCGATAGTACAGTCTTTGGGCTCGAAGAGGATGAGATAGAACTGCTCGTCATTCTCGCGTAGTGCGTCGTCGGTGATGAAGACGGTGAGCGTCTTCGTTGACTCGCCCACGGCGAACTTGATGACCCCGGCCGGCTCGTTGTAGTCCATGCGCGACATGTCGGGGGCCAAGGCTAACGACCAGTAGCTGATGACGGAAGGCGCGGAGAGGTCGCCCGTGCGCGTCAACTGCACGTCGAGGCGCCCGGCCGTCTCGGAGGCGGTGTAGGTGTTCGCGGCGAACTGCACCTTCGTGAAGACCGCGCCGTCGTCATCGACGATAGTGCCGACGCCGACGCCGTCCTCGATCTCGACGGCCGTCGGGTTCGAGAAGACGACGGAGAAGGTCTCGTCCGGCTCGGGCGTGGTGTCGGCCCACACCCTGACCTTGAGCAGCCCGCGCGTGGTGCCCGGGGGGAAGGTGTATGTGCCTGCGATGGGTTCGTAGTCGGCGCCCGGCGTGAGGGGGGCGGGCGTGGCGGTGCCGGGCTGTACGCTGAAGTGGGCGGTGATGGTGCGCGGGCTCGGCTCGGAGAGCGTGACGAGGAAGGTCATCTCCGCCGACTGGCCGTCGTTCTCGCCCACGCGCGCGTCGGAGACCGACAGTCGCGGCGAGGGGTCGTCGTCGGTAATCGTTATCGCGGCGTACGCCGGCTCGCCGACCGAGCCCCCGGCCTCGTCCGTGATTCTGACGAAGACGGTCTCGTCCGCCTCGTCCACGGCGTCGTCGAGGACGGGCACGACGAACTGCTTCGACTCCTCGCCGGGCGCGAAGTCGAGCGTGCCCGACGTGGGCGTGAACTCGGAACCGCTCGCGGCCGTGCCGCCGGAGAGGGTCGTATACGCGACGGCCGCCGCGCCGCTCGCGCCGGGCGCGCGCGTGACGGTCACTACCGCCTGCCCGGCCGACTCGGAGGCACTGAAGACGTGCCGCGCGAACTGCACCTGTCCGGCCGCGGGGAGGTTGACGTTGACGAAGAGGTCGAGGATCGGCCCGTGCGTCTCGTCGCCCAGGAGGTCGTTACCCACGAGATCGTTGGCGTAACTGGCGAAGAGGACGTGGCGGCCGTCCGGCGTGATGGAGGCGTGGCTTGAACTGCGCTCGCCCGCGCCGTCGCCCGTCCGGTTGGTGGAGACCAGACGGTTCGAGCCTGCCTGCGTGTCGCGCACGTAGATGTCGTAGCCGCCCAGCGAGGTCGAGAACGTCGAGGGGCAGTTGGTGTCGGGCGTTGCCGACAGGCCGGCGGCGGCGCTGCTGAAGGCGACATGCCGGCCGTCGGCGCTGACGGAGGGGCGATCCGGCGCGTTGAAGTGGATATAAGGCCCGGCGCTGAACCGGCAGGTGCGGTTCTGGATGCCGGCGGGCGCGCCGGAGGTGTCGGCGGTGACGAGCGCCGTCGTGCCGGCCTGCACGTCGCGGACGAACACGTCCTGCACCTCGTTGGCGTCGTTCGGGACGATGTCGTCGGCCGAGCTGATGAAGGCGACGAAGCGGCCGTCCGGCGACATCGAGAGGCCGCCGGACGGGCCGTGCCCGCTCGCCGTCCCGTCCTTGTTGACGCTGACGAGGTGGGTCGTCTCGGCGACGGTGTCGCGGACGAACACATCCTGCCCCGTGTCGCCGCGGCCGTTGCCGTCCCCGGCGACGAGGTCGGGGGCCTCGCTGACGAAGGCGACGAAGCGCCCGTCGTCGCTCACGTCGAGGTCGCCCTGCTCCAGGGAGTCGCTGGAGGTGTTGTTGGCCGACCCGTCGATGCGGTTGCCCGAGACGAGCTTCGTCGTGCCCGCCTGGAGGTCGCGCAGGTAAACCTGGCGGCCGGGGGGCGTCACCTTCGGCGTGAGGTCGGTCGCGCTGCTGAGGAAGGCGACGAAGCGGCCGTCCGGCGTCATCACGGCGTAGTACGTCTGACTGTTGCCGGGGCCCGTGCCCGCCTGGTTGACGCTGGCGAGGTGCGTGACCCCCTGCTGCACGTCGCGGACGAAAGCGTCCGGTTGGGTGTTCGTGTCCCCCGGCACGAGGTCGCTGGCGCCGCTGACGAAGGAGATGTAACGGCCGTCGGCGCTGATGAAGAGGTTCCGCACACCTTCGCGGGCGCTGCCCGAGGCGTTGTTGCCCCTCAGCCCCGCGGGCGTCTGGCTGACGAGCACGGTCTGGTTGGCGAGCAGGTCGCGCCGGTAGACGTTCTGCGAGTTCGGCCCGCCCGGGTCGGGGCTGACGAGGTCCGCGGCGCTGCTGACGAAGGCGACGTAGCGGCCGTCGGCGCTGATGACCGGCGCGAAGGAACTGCCCTGCCCCGTGGCCGTCCCCGCCGCGTTGGCGCTGACGAGGACGGTGCGGCCGGCGCGCCGGTCGCGGACGAAGACGTCGAGCGTTTCGAAGGGGCTGCCGGAGTCGTTCGGCGCGAGGTCGGGCGAGACGCTGGCGAAGACGACGTAGCGCCCGTCGGGCGTGACGGACGCCGTGCCGCGGAGGAAGCCCTGCGCGGAGCCGGCGCCCGACGCCGTCACGTTGACGAGGCCGGTCTGCGGCGGCGTCCCGGCGGCGGCGGCGGTCGCGCCGGCCGGCCTCGCGGCCGAGTAGAGGAGCAGGCCGCAGGCGAGCGCGGCCGCGAGCGTCAACGGGGTCGTCTTCAAAGCTAAGGCACGCGCGGGCGTGCGCCTCGGGGGGGTGAAGCGGCGGGGAAGGGGCATGGAAAAGCTCCGGGTTGAGAGAGAGAATCTGCGTCGGCGGTCGGCGCGACTGCGGGTCGGGGAGAGCCCTCAAGCGCGCAAAGGTTAGCACGAGGCGGCGCGAACCCGCCACCGAATTCCACAGAAGGCGCGCGGCTTTTCCACAGGTGGATTCCCCTGTGGCAGAATTGCCGGCGTGACCCGGACATCAACAACCATGAAGAACGAAGAGACCTCTTACCCGAGGGAGAAGATAAAAGTCCTGCTGTTGGAGAACGTGAGCGGGACGGCTTTGGACGCGTTCGCGCACGGCGGCTACCCGAACGTCGAGCGCCTGACGCGCGCGCTCGGCGAGGACGAGCTGGCCGAGGCCGTGCGCGGAGTCCACATCCTCGGCATACGCTCGAAGACGAAGGTGACGGAGCGTGTGCTGGCGTCGGCCGACCGGCTGCTGGCCGTGGGCGCCTTCTGCATCGGCGTCAACCAGGTCGATTTGCGCGCGGCGACCGACGCGGGCGTGGCCGTCTTCAACGCGCCCTACTCGAACACGCGCTCGGTGGCCGAGCTGGTCATCGGCCTGTCGGTGATGCTCATCCGGCGCATCCCCGACAAGAACGCGGCGGCGCACCGCGGCGTCTGGCTCAAGGAGGCGAAGGG
>DAIRFV010000158.1:0-13139 GCA_036794905.1 Pyrinomonadaceae bacterium
AGCGCGGGCGGTCGCCGGGGAAGAGGACGGCCGTGCCGAAGAGCATCCCGGCCCCCCCGGCGATGAAGATGCAGGAGAGCTCGACGACGCCGTGCCCGGCCATGAAGGTCAGCAGCTCGTGGCCGTAGCCCGCGCGGTAGGTGAGCGCGAGCACCGACGCGTGGCTGAGGCCGTTGACGGCGAGGTAGTAGAGCGTCCCCACCCCGAAGGTGGCGCCGAGGGCGAAGGCGTTGAAGGTGACGCGGATGTTGTGCGTGGCGATGGTGCTGGCGGCGAGCTGGTTCGCGTCGTTGGCGCTCTCCCACCAGCGCGGCTTGCGTTCGAGAATCTGCTCGCGCGTGTCCGCGGGGACGCCGGCCAGCTCCGAGAACTCCGGGTCGCGCGTCGTGGCCGTGAAGGCCAGCGCGGCGAAGAGCATGTAGGCGGCGAAGGCGAGCGCCGTGAAGCGCCACGTGCGGCGGAAGGTGGAGGGGAAGTCGCGCGTGAAGAAGTGGCGCAGGCGGTGGCGCCCCTCGGAGGCGTCGGCGCGGTAGATGCGGCCGTGCGCGCGGATGACGAGGTTGTTGAGGTAGTTGACCAGTCGCGGGTCGCGGCACTCGGCGCGCGCGATGGCGAGGTCGGAGGCCGTGCGCCGGTAGATGCGCCCCAGCTCGCGCACCTCCTCGCGGTGCAGACGCCGCAGGGACGAGCGGTCGAGCATCCCGAGCAGGTCTTCCAAACGCTGCCACGCGCCCTTGCGCTCGTCGATGAAACGGTCGGAAGCAGGCATGGTTGGGTGTTGGGTGCTGGGGAGGGAGGGTGTTGGGTGCTGGGTGTTAGGTGTTGGGTAAAAAAGACAGTTCTTACCCAACACCTAACACCCAGCACCCAACACCCTCCCCCTCAGTCAATAATCATCCGCCGGTAGCGCGCCTCGACGAACATGTAGAGGCCGTAGGCGACGAGGCCGAGGGCGACGGCGCCGAGGACGTAGGGGCCGTAGGGCTGCTGCTCCAACGCGCGGAGCGCGCCGCTCAAGCCCCGCGCCTCTTCGGCGCGCGCCCACCAGGCCGCCTGGATGAGGAAGAGGCCGATGATGCCGAAGACGACGCCGCGCGCCACCAGGCCCACCTGGCCCGCGCGCGTCGCCAGCGTGCGCGCCTGCTCGCTCATCTCGTGCCGCTTCCACTTGCGCCGGAACTTGGCGGTGAACGCCTTGTAGCACTGCCAGAGGCCGAAGCCGATGACCCCGAGCCCGACGAGTCCCACGAGCAGTTGGCCGAGCGGGAACATGAGCGCGAAGGCCGTCCACCCCTTCGTCGTCTCGTCGCTGCCCTTGCCCGCCCCGCGCCCGAGGATGAGACTCACGGCCGAGAAGCTCAGGCCCGCGTAGACCACGCCGATGCACGCGTAGCCGGCGCGCACGGCGAGCCCCTTCCAGCTCGTGCCCTTGTCCTCCGTGTCCCTGAGCGCCTGCACGACGCGCCAGAGCGCGTAGCCGGCGAGCCCCGCGGCGACGACGCCGAGCATCGTGCGCCCGTAAGGCTGGTGGACGACCTGCGTGAGCGCGCCGCGCGAGTCGGTCGCGCTGTCCCCGCTCCCTTTGAACGCGCCGTAGGCCGCGAGCGAGCCGATGAGGACGTAGACGACGCCCTTCGCCGCGTAGCCGAAACGCGCCAGCCGCTCGATCCACGGCCGCGCGGCGCGCGTGATGCGCTCCGCCTTCTCCTCCGCCCGGTCTGCAATAACTTGAGCTTCACCCACGACGTTCGCCCCCTTGAAAGTAGTTCACGGGCGATGTTCTCACAGTTCCGCCCCAAAGAGAATCGACCCTACTTCAGGTCTATCCTCAAGAACTCGGCCGGCCGGTCGGAGGCGTTGGCGAAGGGCGGGGCCGCGCCGGCCTCGGCCCAGACCGTCTGCCCGAGCGCGAGCGTCACCTCGGCCCCGGCGCCCGCCGACCTCAACAGCGCGGGCGTCAGCGCGACGACGAGCGACGCGTCGCTCCCGCCGCTCAGGCCCGCGCACGGGCGGCGCGCGGCGCAGGTCACGCGCGTGACGCGAACCTGTTTGTCCTCGAACCTGACCTTCTGCGCGGCGCGGCGTGCGGCGCGCGGCTCGGGCGGGAAGCGGCCGCGGAAGGTCTGGCGGTCGGCCGCCAACCCTTTGAGCTCGACCCTCAAATACTCGGTCGGCTGGTCGGTGAGGCTCTCGACGCTGTGCGTCTCCTTCGCGCCGCGGCTCAGGCGGAAGCCGCCCGCCCGCACCGCCGGGCGCGTGAGCGTGAACTGCTCCTCGCCCGTGTGCGTGAAGCGGACGGGGCCGCTGCTGCGCAGGTAGACGTAGACGGTCGGGTTCTCCGGGTGGTCGTGCGAATCTATCTTCTCGCGCGGGGCGTAGCGGACGCGCGTGACGCGCACGCGCTCGTTCTCGAACTCGGGCTGGTAGGCGCGCGGCGCGCCTTGCGCGGGCGCGAGCAGGATGAGCTGTGCGAGGACGAATGCGAGCATCGGACGAGTCTCCCTGGCGGCGGTCTTCAGTCGAGTTAAATCGGAGAGGAATTTAACCACAGAGACACGGGGACGCGGCTAAAAAAATATCCTGCTTCAAGCCGCGTCCCCGTGTCTGCGGTGGTTAAATCCTGGAGGCGCGTGCGCCCCGCACGCGGCGCGGGTTAGTATTGGCCGCGATGGAACGCGTCGTCGAGTGTGTCCCCAACTTCAGCGAGGGTCGCGACCCGCGCGTCGTCGAGAGTTTGGTCGAGGCCGTCGAGTCGGTCGCGGGCGCGGCCGTCCTCGGCACCCACGTTGACCCGGATCACAACCGCTCGGTCGTGACCTTCGTCGCGCCGCCCGAAGTTGTTGTTGAGGCGGCCGTCCGGCTGGTCGCGCGCGCGGCCGAGTTGATCGACCTGAGCCGTCACGCGGGGCAGCACCCGCGCATGGGGGCGTGCGACGTGCTGCCGTTCGTCCCCGTCCGCGGCCTGGAGCTGGAGGAGTGCGTCGCGCTCGCGCACGCGGCCGGGCGGCGCATCTGGGACGAGTTGAACATCCCCGTCTACTTCTACGAGAGCGCGGCGCTGCGCCCCGAGCGGCGCAACCTCGCGGACGTGCGGCGCGGCGGCTTCGAGCTTCTGCGCGAGCAGATCGGGACCGCGCCCGAGCGCGCGCCCGACGTGGGTGAGCCGCGCGTCCACCCGACCGCGGGCGCGTGCATCGTCGGCGTGCGCCCGCTGCTCATCGCCTACAACGTGACGCTGAAGACGGGCGACCTCTCCGTGGCGAAGCGCATCGCGCGCGCCGTGCGCGAGCGCGACGGGGGGCTGCTGCACTTGAAGGCGCTCGGGTTCGAGCTGGCGAGCCGCGGCGTCGTGCAGGTCTCGATGAACTTGACGAGCTACGAGCGGACCAATCTTCATCACGCCTTCGAGGCCGTGCGGCGCGAGGCCGAGCGGGAGGGCGTCGAAGTGCTCGCCAGCGAGATCGTGGGCCTCGTCCCGCAGGCCGCGCTCGACGCGGCGGCCGCGCACTTCCTCAGACTCGAAAACTACACGGCCGACGTTGTCTTAGAGAATCGCATCGCCGCCGCCGTCGAGAGGAAGAGGGCTGAGCAGGCCGATTAAGATTTGAGATTTAAAATTTCAGACTTGAAATTCGGATTCTCTTTGTGAACCAACTGAGACTCATCGCGGGCGCGTGGGCTCTGGAGGGCGGGCGTTGGGCGCGGGCGAACCTGTACGCGCTGCTGGTGCTCGGGCCTCTGGTGCTGGGGATGACCTACTTCGGCGTCGGGCGCATGGTGCGCGAGGCCGAGTGGAGCCCGACGGAGGCGCAGACGCTCGCGGCCGGCGTCGTGGCGGCGGCGTGCCTGGTCGCGCTCAGTCTGTCGCGCGCGAGCGTGGAGGTCTACCACGTGCGGCGGCCCGAGTGGGTGCTGGACGCGCTGCCGGTCTCCCTGAATGTGCAACTGTCGGCGGCGCTCGCGCGGCGCGCGGCGCACGCGTGCGCGGTCGGAGCGGTGGCGCTCGTGCTGCGTTGGCTCGCGGGCGGGCGACCGGGTGCGTGGGTCTTCGCGTCGGCGGCGTTGCTGGTGTTGGTGCTCGCGTCGGGCGAGGTGCTGTCGGCGCTCGTGTGGGTGCGTTGGTCGCACAGGCGCGGGGTTGCGCGCGCGGCGGCGGTGGCGGCTTCGGTCGCGGCGTGCGCGGCGGCGGCGGGGGCGCTGCTCGCCTCCATCGTGAGGCCGGACGAGTTGACGTGGTTGAGTCGAACGACGCTGTTCGCGTGCGGGGCTTTGACGGCCGTCGCGCTGGCGGCGCTCGCGTACGCGTCGCACGCGCGCTGGCGCGCGGCGGACTCGGAGTTTGCGCAGCGCCTGGGCGCGCGTGAGCGTTGGGGCGCGTACGTCGAGAGTTTCGCCGGGCGCGTGTGCGGCAAACAGGGGGCGCTGGCGGCGCAGCTCGCGCGCGACCTGCGTCTGGTGTTGAGGGGTTTTTCGTCGGCCGCGTACGCGGCGGCGGGCGTGGCGGCGCTCGTGATAATGCTGCTGGTCGCGCTGCTCGTGGGCGACGTGCTGGCCGAAGGCGAGGCCGAGGGCTTCGGCTCGATGACGTGGCTGCCGACGGTGCTGGGGGTGAAGTTCGCGTGCGTGTTGGCGACGGCCGCGCTCGCGTCGCTCGTGCCCGTGCTGGTCGCGCACCAGGAGCCGCACCTCTGGCTCGAACGCTCGGTCGGACTGAAGGGCGAGGACGCGTGGCGCGCGAAGCTCTACCTCGCGCGGGTGGTGACGGCCCCGGCGGCGGCCGCCGCGTGGGTCGCGGGCGTCGTGTGCGGGGCGGTGCCGGCCGTGTACGCGCTGCCGCTGCTCGCGGAGTGCGTGTGGCTGTGGTGGCTGGTGAGCACGGCGGCGGGCGGGCTCGCCTTCGAGATGCCGGCGCAGCCGGGCCTCGCGCTCGTCCTCGTGCTCTGCGCGGGGCTCGCGGCCGGGGGGTTGACGGCCTTCCTCTGGCCCATCGGCCTGGCCATCTACGGCTTCGCCGTCCAGCCGCTCTGCATGCGCGGGGCGATGCGCGCCGAGCAGCACCTGCAAGGGCTTGAGATTTAAGAGCGGTCGGTGCCACCCGCGGTAGGGGGTGGCACCGACCCGGATTCACACGGAGGGCGTTTGAGCGCAGAGAGTCTCTTAATCGTCGAGTCGGTGACGAAGCGTTACGGCGAGACGTTGGCCGTGGACGCGGTGAGTCTGCGGGTGGCGGCGGGCGAGGTCTACGCGCTGCTGGGGGCGAACGGGGCGGGGAAGTCAACGCTGATTAGGATGATGACGGGGCTGGCGGAGCCCGACTCTGGGCAAGTGACGGTGTGCGGCGAGGAGATGCGGCGACGCCCTCTGGCGGCGAAGCGGCGCGTCGGCTATCTGCCCGAGGAGCTTTACTTCTACCAGCGCCTGACGGGGCGCGAGTACCTGCGTCTGGTGGCGGGGCTGAAGGGCGCGAGTGAGGCGCGCGTCTCGGAGGAGGTCGGGTTCTTCGAGCTGAGCGCGGTCGAGGGCAAGTGGGTGGGCGGCTACTCGCTCGGCATGAGGAAGAAGCTCGGGCTCGCCGCCGCCTTCGTCGGAGAGCCGCGCGTGCTCGTGCTGGACGAGCCGCTCAACGGCCTTGACGTGGAGATGATGCGGAAGCTGCGCCTGCGGGTCGAGAGCGAGCGCCGGAAGGGCACGGCCTTCGTCGTCTCCTCGCACGTGATGAGCTTCGTCGAGCGCGTGGCCGACCGCGCGGGCGTGATGCGCGCGGGGCGCTTCGTCGCCGAAGGCACCCCCGCCGAACTGCGCCGCCTCGCCCGCATGCCCGACGAGCCCTTCGAGGATGTCTTCTTCCACCTCACGAAGTGAAGGGGGAAGAGGGTGTTGGGTGTTGGGTGTTGGGTGTTGGGGAAGAAGAGACTGTCTTTACCCAACACCCAACACCCAACACCCAACACCCAACACCCCCTTCTCTGGGAGGTTGTGAAGTGGGCGCGCACGGTTGATAATGCACGCGCCGTTTTTCGCGCGCGCACTCTCCCGGTCTCGCGCGCGAGAGGGCGCGACTTAAAACCCCCGAGTCCGAGGCCGCGCCGGGTTCCCAACCTCGTTACATTTTGATGACCCCCTTTGACGAACAGAAGGAGCGTCGCGAACCCCTGGTCGCGGCGCTCGGCGAAGACTCCCACCTCGACGAGGCGCACCTGCGCCGCGTCCTCGACTCCATCCCCACGCCCGTCTCGTACGTGGACACGGGGCTGCGCTTCCTCTACAACAACCGCGCCTACGACGCGTGGGTCGGCCGCCCGCACGAGGAGCTGTGCGGCACGCACGTCCGCGAGGTGCTCGGCGAGAAGGCTTACGCGCACGTGCTCCCGTACATGCGGGAGGCGCTCGCGGGGCGCGAGGCGCACTTCGAGCGGGAGCTGGAATACCCCGACGGCTCGCGCCGCTACGTCAGCGTCAGCTACATCCCCGACTTCGACGCCGGGGGCGCGGTGCGCGGCTTCGTCGCCAGCATCAGAGACCTCACCGACCGCAAGCGCTCGGAGGAGGCGTTGCGCTTCCAGGCGCACCTGCTCGACACCGTGGAGCAGGCCGTCATCGCCACCGACCTCGAAGGGCGCATCACTTACTGGAACCATTTCGCCGAGCGGCTCTACGGCTGGCCGGCGGCCGAAGCGGTCGGGCGCGACATCCTCGAAGTCACGCCCGCCGACACCTCGGGCGCGCAGGCGGCGGAGATCATGGTGCGGCTCGCCGCGGGCGAGACGTGGTCGGGCGAGTTCAACGTGCGGCGGCGCGACGGCACCATCTTCCCCGCGGCGGTGACGGACACGCCCATCCAGGACGAGTCGGGGCGGCTGGTCGGCGTCGTCGGCGTCTCGGACGACCTCACCGAGCGCAAGCGCGGCGAGGCGGCCGTGAACGCGGCCGAGCGCAGGGCTCTGAAAGAGTACGAGACGCTGCTCCACCGCCTGACGCACCTCGCGGAGTCTCTGGGCACGGCGCGCGACCACCTGACCATCTTCCGCGACCTGCGCGACTTCGCCGTCGTGAGCGTCCCCAGCATCGGCATCTTCATCTCGCTCTACGACGAGGCGCGCGCGGTGCGCACGGCGCAGTACGCGTGGGGCGACGGCGTGGAGGTGGACGTGTCGCAGCTTCCGCCGATGCCCATCTCGTCCGAGGGGCCGAACAGCCAGGCCGTGCGCACGCGGCAGGTCGTCATCACGAACGACTACTGGGCGACGAAGCAGCAGGGGCGCGGGCAGTTGGGCGTGCTCGTCGGGCCGGACAACGGCCTGCGGCCGCAGTCTTCGCTCGTCGTCCCGATGGCGACGATGGGGCGCATCGTCGGCACCGTCGAGGTGCAGTCCTACGAGAATCACGTCTACCGCGAGGAGCACGTCACGGCGATGAAGATGGCCGCCAACCTCGCGGCCGTCGCCATCGAGAACATGCGGCTCCTCCAGTTCGAGACCCGCGCGCGCGAGACCGCCGAGGAGGCGAGCCGCCTCAAGGATGAGTTCCTCGCCACGCTCTCGCACGAGCTGCGGACGCCTTTGACGGCCATCCTCGGCTGGTCGTCGATGCTGAAGGACAGCCGCCTCGACGAGAAGACTTTCAAGATGGCCGTCGAGATCGTCGAGCGCAACGCGCGCACGCAGCAGCAGATCGTGGACGACATCCTCGACGTGTCGCGCATCATCACCGGCCACCTGCGCTTCGAGGCCGAGCCGACCGACCTCCGCCAGGTCGTCGAGGCGGCCGTGGACACCGTGCGTCACGCGGCCTCGGCCAAGAGCCTAAGCTTGCGCGCGGAGTTCGAGCCGGGCGTCGGCCCCGTCATGGGCGAGCCGCGCCGCTTGCAGCAGGTCTTCTGGAACCTCCTCTCGAACGCGGTGAAGTTCACGCCCATCGGCGGCGAGGTGCGGCTGCGCGTAGGGCGCGAGGGCGCGCACGCGCGCGTCACCGTCACCGACACGGGCTCCGGCATCCACCCGGGCTTCCTCCCTTACGTCTTCGACCGCTTCCGCCAGGGCGACCAGTCCACGACGCGCGTCCACGGCGGGCTCGGGCTCGGGCTCTCCATCGTGCGCCACCTCGTCGAGCTGCACGGCGGCTCGGTGCGCGCCGAATCGGAGGGCGACGGGCGGGGCTCGACCTTCACGGTCGAGCTGCCGCTCGTGCGCGGCGCCGACGCCGGGCCGCGGGACGAGGCGGAGGCGGGAGAGAGGTTCTCAGTCCGCCACGCGCAGTCCGCGATCCTGAAGGGCATGAGCGTGCTCGTCGTGGACGACGAGCCGGACGCGCTGGGTCTGCTCAAGACGATGCTTGAGATGAAGGGCGCGCGCGTGACGGCCGTCTGCTCGGCCGAGGCCGCGTGGGGCGAGTTGGAGGGCGACTGGCCCGACCTGCTTTTGTGCGACATCGGCATGCCGGGCGAGGACGGCTACCAGTTCATCCGCCGCGTCCGCGCGCTCGAACGGAAGCGCGGACGCCCGCTCCCCTCGGTCGCGCTCACGGCCTACGCGGGCGAGGCCGACCGGGCGCTGGCCCTCGAAGCGGGCTTCCAGCTCCACGTCTCCAAACCCGTCGAGCCCGCCGCCCTCGTCAACGTCATCGCAGACCTCACGGGGAGGAAGCAGTAAGGCGTGAACCGTAAACCGTAAACCGTGACAGGAAGAAGCCAGTTCTTCTCTTGTCACGGTTTACGGTTTACGGTTCACGGCCTTTTACGGTTCACGGCCTTCTTCCCATCAACTCCTCGATCTCCTCGATCCGCTTGGGCGCCTTGTCGGTGAGCACGTCGAAGCCGTTGGGGGTGACGAGCACGTCGTCCTCGATTCTCACGCCGATGCCGCGGTAGTGGTCGGGGATGTCCTCGGCGTCTTCGGCGATGTAGAGGCCGGGCTCGACCGTCATCACCATGCCGGGCTCGACGGGGCGGGGCTGGCCGTCCACGTGGTAGGCGCCCGCGTCGTGCACGTCCATGCCGAGGTAGTGGCCGAGGCGGTGCATGTAGAACTTCTTGTACTGCTCCTCCTCGATGAGCTTCGCCGGGTCGCCTTGTAAGAGCCCGAGTCTGACCATGCCGTCGGTCAGTATCTCGACCGAGCGCTGGTGCATCTCGTCGAGCGTGACGCCGGGCCTGACCATGCGGATGCACTCCTCCTGGCAGTCGAGCACGAGTTGGTAGATGTCGCGCTGCGCCTGCGAGAAGCGGCCCGATACGGGGAAGGTGCGCGTGATGTCGGAGGCGAAGCCCTCGTACTCGGCGCCCGCGTCGATGAGGAGCATGTCGCCGTCTTTTAACTCGGCGTCGTTGTCCACGTAGTGGAGGATGGTCGCGTTCGCGCCCGAGCCGACGATGGAGTTGTAGGCGGGCGCGGCGGCTCCGTTGCGGCGGAAGACGTACTCGATGAGGGCGTCGATCTCGTACTCTTTCATGCCGGGTCGCGCCTTGCGCATCGCCTCGCGGTGGGCCTCGGCCGCGATGTCGGCCGAGCGGCGCATGAGTCCGATCTCCTCCCGAGACTTGATGAGGCGCATCTCGTGGATGAGCGCGCCGGGGTCGATGATGGCCTGCGGCGCACGCACGCCTTTGCGCCCCATCATGCGCATGCGCGAGAGGTGGCGGATGAGCGTCAGGTCGAGCTCGGCGTGGCCGCTGCCGAGCCGGTAGTAGAGGCTGCGGGCGCCGTCGAGCAGCTCCGTGAGCTTGGCGTCGAACTCTTCGACCGGGTAAGCCTCGTCGGCTCCGTAAGACGCCCGCGCGCCCTCGACGCCCGCGCGCCGCCCGTTCCAAATCTCCTTCTCGCGGTCGCGCGGCCGGACGAAGAGCGTGAAGGGCTTTTCGCGCCCCGGCGCGACGACGGCCAGGGCGTCGGGCTCGCGGAAGCCGGTCAGGTAGTAGAAGTCCGAGTCCTGCCGGAAGCGGTACTCCGTGTCGTGCGAGCGCGTCACCTCGCGCGCCGCCGGGATGATGGCGACGGAGCCCGGCTCCATCCGCCGCATGAACTCCGCGAGCTGCGGTCTGGTCATCTTCAACCTCTCCGTACTCTTCTCGGTGTGCTATCGACGGCGCGATTCTAACCCGTGCGCGCGGCGGCGCGGAAACGTCGGGGCCCGGCCCGGACTTTCAACCTCCGCCCTTCCGCGCGATAATCGCTCGCCGAGGCTAAACGGATGACCCACATCGGAAACACGAACGCCAACGCGGCGCGGGTGAGGCTGGCGCGCGAAGTCGTCTCTTACGACCCGGCGACGGGCGAAGAGGTCGGGCGCGTCCCGCTCCGGGCGGCGGACGAGGTGTCGGCGGCGGTCGCGCGCGCGCGCGCGGCGCAGAAGGGTTGGGGCGCGCTCTCGTTCAAAGAGCGCGCTGGCGTAGTGCTGCGCGCGCGCTCTCTCGCGCTCGAAGCGATGGACGAGATCGCCGCGCTCATCTCGCGCGAGTCGGGCAAGCCCGCGGCCGAGGCGCTCGCGATGGAGATCGTGCCGGCGCTCGACCTGATGCAGTTCTTCGCGCGCAAGTCGGAGCGGATGCTGCGGCCCGAGAAGATCGACATCGGCCTCTACCGTTTCCTCGGCCGCTCTTCGATTGTCGAGTACCGCCCGCTCGGCGTGGTCGGCATCATCTCGCCGTGGAACTTCCCGTGGGCGACGCCGCTGGGCGAGGTCGTGATGGCGCTGATGGCCGGCAACGCCGTCGTGCTCAAGCCGAGCGAGCTGACGCCGCTGGTGGGCCTGAAGGTCGGCGAGGTGTTTGCGCGCGCGGGGCTGCCGGAGGGCGTGCTTGAGGTCGTGACCGGCGACGGCTCGACGGGCGCGGCGCTGGTCGAGGCGGGCGTCGATAAGCTCATGTTCACGGGGAGCGTCCCCACGGGGCGGCGCGTGGCCGAGGCGGCGGCGCGCCGGCTCCTCCCCGTCGTCCTCGAACTCGGCGGCAAAGACCCGATGATCGTCTTCGAAGACGCAGACCTCTCGGCCGCGTCGGGGGCGGCCGTGTGGGGCGCGTTCGCCAACTCCGGCCAGGCGTGCGCCTCGGTCGAGCGCTGCTACGTCCACGAGCGCGTGGCCGAAGAGTTCACGCGCCGCGTCGTCGAGAAGGTGAAGACGCTGCGGCAGGAGCCGGGCGTTGCGTGCGACCTCGGCTCGATGTCGAGCGAGCGGCAGTTCCGCACGGTCGAGGAGCACGTCCGCGAGGCGGTCGCGCGCGGGGCGCGCGTGCTCGCGGGCGGCGGTCGCGCGCGCGGCTGTTCGGAGCGCGGCTGGTTCCACGAGCCGACCGTGCTCGCCGACGTTGACCACTCGATGGCCGTCATGCGCGAAGAGACCTTCGGCCCCGTCCTCCCGCTGATGACCTTCCGCGACGAGGAGGAGGCCGTCCGGCTCGCCAACGACAGCGACTTCGGTCTGACGGCGAGCGTCTGGACGAAGGACTTAAGGAGGGGGCGGCGCGTCGCCTCGCGCATCGAGGCGGGCACGGTGATGGTCAACGAAGTCCTCTACACGCACGGCATCGCGCAGACGCCCTGGGGCGGAGTGAAGCAGAGCGGCCTCGGGCGCACGCACGGCCGGCTGGGGCTGCTGGAGCTGGTCGCGCCGCACCACGTCCACGTGAACCGGCTCGCCTTCGTGCACGACGTGTGGTGGTTCGCCTACACGCCCGGCGCGACCTCGCTCTTCCGCTCGCTCGCGCGCCGCTTCAGTACGGGCTCGCTGCTGCAAACGCTCCTCATCTCCCCGCAGATGCTCGCCCGCTACCGCGAGCGCAAGGGCCGCGGGTCGGCCGGGAAGAAGTAGGGGCGCCGGGGCCTTGCGAGACATGCGGCGGGCGGCGAGTTCGGGTATAAAGTACACGCTCTATTCAAACGCCGCAGGAGGCCGCCGCCGATGTCCGACGACCAGTTGCTCGCCAACCAGCAGACCATCATCGCCAACCAGGAGCAGATCAAGGCGAACCAGGAGCAGATCAAGTCCAACCAGGACAAGCTCGATCAGATTCTCGCCAACCAGGAGCAGATCAGGAAGAATCAGGAGCAGATTCTCGCCAACCAGGCGCAGATACTTTCGCACGTCAAAGGCTCGTAAGCCGCGACGTCCGTAACGCCTGAGCGTTACCGTACGCAGACTCCCCGCCGCGGCGCGCCGCCGACTTGCGCGCCGCGGCGAATCTGTTTATATTCGCCTTCCCCCGAACTCAGCTCTCCTGCCCCCGAGCAAAGTTTTTGAGGCCCCTCACGGGTCTTGCCTTGTCCCGAGAACCTCGCTTCCTTTCGGCACCCGACCGCCGGAACAGACCGCAGCCAGTCCCGAAGTCTGCCTTACGTAGACTTTTGCGGCCCCTCGCGCCCAATAAAAAACGCGCGCGCCGTATGTCCTTCCGCAAGCACACCCATCTTCCGCGGCAGCGCCGCGTTCGGCCCGCGCCATCTCGGGACGCGGGCCCGCGCGCGCGCGCCGTCACCCACAAGAACTCACCCACACACTCGGAGGTTTGAATGAAGAGACTTTCAGCTTTCACGGCGGCGGCGCTGCTGCTGCTCTGCATCGTCGTCGCGCTCTCGGTCGCTCCCGCCTCGCAGGGGCAGGGTCAGAAGAGCAAGGTTAAGAAGAAGGCGCGCCCCGTCGCGGGGCAGTACATCGTCACGCTCCAGGAGTGGGCCGCGCAGCCCCGCGGCGAGAACTCCTTCGTCCCCAACGTCGCCGCCGACATCGTCGCGCAGCACCGCGGCCAGTTGAAGCACCTCTACAAGCACGCGCTCTTAGGGTTCGCCGCCGACCTCACGCCCGAGGCGGCCGAGGCGCTGGCCGAAGACCCGCGCGTCGAGTCGGTCGAAGAGGTCGGCGTCGTCTCGGCCTCGACCACGCAGACGAACCCGCCGTGGGGTCTCGACCGCATCGACCAGCGCAACCGCCCGCTCGACGCGCAGTACAACTACACGCCGACGGGCGCGGGCGTCCACGCCTACATCATCGACACGGGCATCCGCTCCACGCACACGCAGTTCGGCGGCCGCGTGAGCAGCACGGGCTTCAGCTCCATCAACGACGGCAACGGCCAGAACGACTGCAACGGCCACGGGACGCACGTCGCCGGCACCGTCGGCGGCTCGACCTACGGCGTCGCCAAGGGCGTC
>DAIRFV010000159.1:0-13132 GCA_036794905.1 Pyrinomonadaceae bacterium
CTGCTCGGCGCGGGCGGGCAGGGCGAAGTCTACAAGGCCACGCTCGGCGGCGAGGCGGTGGCGCTCAAGTGGTTCTTTCAGCACATGTCCACGCCGGAGCAGCGCGCCGCCATCGAGCTGCTCGTGCGCAAGGGGCCGCCGAGCGAGCACTTCCTCTGGCCGCTGGAGGTCACGACCGCGCCCGGCACGCCCGGCTTCGGCTACGTGATGCCGCTGCGGCCCAAGCGCTTCAAGAACATCGTGGATTTGATGAAGCGCCGCATCGAGCCGACCTTCCGCGCGCTCGCCACGGCCGGCCTCAACCTCTCGCACAACTACCTGCTGCTCCACTCGCAGGGCCTGTGCTACCGCGACATCTCCTTCGGCAACGCCTTCTTCGACCCCGACAAAGGCGACGTGCTCATCGCCGACAACGACAACGTCTCGGTGGACGGCGCGGGCGTCCTCGGGGTGTTGGGCACGCCCCGCTTCATGGCCCCCGAGGTCGTGCGCGGCGAGGCCGTCCCGTCCACGCAGACCGACCTCTTCTCGCTCTCCGTGCTGCTCTTCTACATGCTGATGGTGGCGCACCCGCTCGAAGGGCGGAAGGAGACCGAGATCAAGTGCCTCGACCTGCCGGCGATGACCAAGCTCTACGGCACGGAGCCGCTCTTCGTCTACGACCCCGAGGACTCCTCGAACGCGCCCGTCCCCGGCATCCACGATAACGCGCTGGCCTTCTGGCGCATCTACCCGCAGGCCCTCCGCGACCTCTTCACGCGCGCCTTCACCGCGGGGCTGCGCGACCCGCTCCACGGCCGCGTGCGCGAGAGCGAGTGGCGCGGCGCGATGGTCACGCTGCGCGACGCCATCTTCTACTGCCCGCACTGCTCGCTCGAAAACTTCTACGACGGCCAGTCGCTCAAGGCGCGGGGCGGCGACCCCGGCCTCTGCTGGGCTTGCGCGGCGGCGCTGCGGCTCCCGCCGCGCATACGCATCGGCACGTCCGTCGTCATGCTCAACTTCGACACACAGCTCTTCCCGCACCACGTCAACGGGCAGAGGATGTATGACTTCTCGGCCCCGGTCGCCGCCGTCGCCGCACACCCCACCTCCCCCGGCGTCTGGGGGCTGAAGAACGTCTCGCCCCGGAAGTGGGTCGTCACCACCCCGGGCGGGGGCGTGAAGGATGTCGAGCCGGGGCGCAGCTTTACCCTCGCCGTGGGCACGAGGGTGCAGTTCGGGGAGGCGGTCGGGGAGATCAGACTATAAGGCGCCGCCTGGCGGGGCCGGCCTTCACCGAGTCGGAGATCGTGACGAAGCGTGCGCGGGTTCTAACCAGCCGCCCCCGAACCCCGCGCGGCGCAGGCCCGTCACGACGTACGGGCACCGCCGCATCAGCCGCCAGAGGAGGCCCGAGCGGTAGTTCTCGATCATCAGAATGATCGGCCCCTGGTCGAGTCCGTAATAGCCCTCCGAGTGCCAGCCCTTCTTACTCCCGGAACCGCCCGTGAAGGTCGGGTTGAAACTGCACTTGAAGCCGTACTTGCTCATCATCTTCGGGTACGCCTCGTCCATGTACCCGATCGTCGGCAACACGACCTCCGGCGCGAACGGCAGTGAGGCGACCGCCGCCCAGGGGGCGAGGGTGCCGTCGTCCGGCCCGTAAGGGATGCCGCGCGCCCTGTAGTCGTGGAAGCGGCGCACGACGCCGTCAATTTTGAGCTTCGCCGGGCCGGGGCCGTCGCTCGCCGTGATCCCCCAGCAGTTCTCGTGGTAGCCCTTGAAGCCCTTCGGATTACGGATCGCGTACTGCTGCTGCACGAGGGTGGCGCGCCGGCTGTTCTCGAAGTAGTCGATGCCGCGCCCGCGCATGTACTCGTCCTGAATGCCGCGGAAGTCTATCCAGACGTGCGAGAGTTGGTGGATGAAGAGCGGGCCGGCGTAGAGGAACTCCTGGCCGTAGAGCTTCTTCCAGCGATAAGTTTTCGTCCAGGCCGCGTAGCCTTGCTCGGGCAGCGGGCTCGTCGGCGACCCGAGGCCCAGCACGTAGAGGAGAAGCGCCTCGCTGTAGCCTTCCCAGCGATACTTTAGAAATCCGCGCTCCGGCTTCCACCCGTGCGCGACCGTCGGGCCGCCGTTCAGCGCCCAGCGCCAGTCGGCGCGGCGGTAGAGCGCGTCGGCCAGCTCCCTTATCTCGCGCTCGCCGGCCGTCTCGCGTTGAAAATACGCGGCGGAGGTCAACGCCCCGGCGAGCAGGAAGGTCGTGTCAATCGTTGACAGCTCGGACTTCCACGCGCGGCGACCGGCCTGCATGTCCAGGAAGTGATAGAAGAACCCGCGATAGCCGGTGGCGTCGCTGTTTTCACTTTGCGGGCTGTTCCAAAAAAACCTGAGCGTCGTGAGCGTCCGCCTGGCCGCTTCGGCGCGCGTGATGAATCCTCGTTCCGCCCCGACCGTGTAGGCCGCGAGCCCGAGCCCGACGGCGGCGATGCTACAGTGCGCGCCGCGCCGCGTGTTGTCGGGCACGAGGCCGTTCTGAAGGTTGGTCTCTTTCAGGAAATACCCGAACGTGTCGCGCTGGAGTTTGACCAGCGCCTCGTCGCTCGTCGCCGGGCGGCTCATGCGCGGACACCTCCGCCCGCACGCTCGGGCGCGAACTCCACCGTGAGCGCCGCCGCCGCGCAAAGACTGCCTGACAAGCCGCTGGTGAGAGCTGGTGAGACTGGCATCGGCCTCTATAATCTCCCTCAATCCTTCGTGTGTAAGGTCGCGGCCTGACGGCGGCCCCCTATCCGAATCGGCGACCGAAAAGCCCATGACGCCCGCGTCGGCGCAGGCCCTCCCGTCGTCAGACGGAATAAAGCCTGCGCCGACGCGGCCGTCAACGTCGGAAATAGCCTACAACGATAACAGGTACTGCACGAGATCACTCTTCTCCTGCGCGGTCAGCCCCAGACCGAAACAAGTGTCGTAGTGGTTGACCACGTCGTGCAGGGTCGCAAAGCGACCGTCGTGGAAGAAGCCGCCGCGCTGGTGCGTCCACAGCCCCTTCAGCGGCGACGTTCGGTAGCGCTCGTCCGGCGAGCGTTTCGCCTGGAAGTCATCGACGCAGACCTCGGCGGGCGTGTGCATGTTCCAGCCCGGCTCGGTAAACAGTGGCGGGACGTGGCAGACGTTGCACCGAGCCTTGCCGTCGAACACTTCGTTGCCGCGCTCGGCCGCCGCGGGGTCGAAGCTGCCCTCGGGCGGCGCGGGCGCCGGGATGGCGAGCTGGTACAAGTGTAAGGCCGGGAGCTTCGGGGTGATGAGGTCGGGCGTGTTCCGCACATTCCCGAAGCCGTTCGCCGCGGCTATCGGGAACTTCGCCGGGTCGTTCAACCGCGGGTCGAAGAAGGTTCCGCTCCCGTGCATCTCCAGGGTGGCGACGAAGGCGTTCCAGTGTGTGACCGACCCCCAGCCCGTCCAGGTGTGCAGGTTCACGCCGGCGAGTCCGAAGGCGGCCGGGATCAGTGTCGCGCCCGGCACGTTCGTCCCGGTCACCACGCCGTTCGAGACTTGCTGCGGGTTGAAGGCCTTGCCGTCCAGGATCAGTTCGGCGTCGAATTTCCCCGGGCCCCAACTCCTGAGCACCGCCCGCACCGTGTCCTGATCGACGCCCAAGAGGCTGCTGAACGGGCTGAGGTCCGGGGCGAGTGCGACGACCTCGCCGACGTTGAGGTCGCGGTTGGCCCACCCGTCGAGCCTGTGGCCGATGCCCGCGGTCAGCGAGTTGTCCACCGTGGAGTGGCAGAGGGCGCAAGTGATCCCGACGGATCGTAAGCCGTCATTCTCGTTGAAGAACCCTTTCACGCCTAAGACTGCGTCGTGCCTGAGCAGTGCCAGCGTGACGGCGGGGTCGTCGAGGTTGACCCGGCCCTGCCTCAGTTGCTTCACGAGGCCCGCGGGGAGGGCGTCCACATCCACCTTGAGACCCAGGCCGAGCGCCGCCCTCGGACTCAGCCCCGGCCCCACGCCCCCGAACTGTGCGCCTTCAATCGCCAGGTGAAGGTCGAGCGCGCCGCCCCAGAAAGCCTCGTCGCCGAAGGTGTCGAAGCGGAAGGTCTGCCTGCCCTCGTTGAGCATCCGCGCGGCGTTCTGCTCAATCCGTTTGTCGAAGCCCAGGAGCTTCATGATTTTGGAGCCGGCGGGAGTGGCGAGGAATAGGAGCGCGGTCGTGAGGGCCACGGCCAGCGCCGACCACTTGGCAAGCGTTACGACCCGTACCCCGGTGAGCCTCCCGGCGCGGCCGCCTTCACTTCTTTCGGGGGCGACTTCCGACGGATTAAACGGCCCTTCGTCGTCATACATCTTTCCTCACCTCCTCTACGAATTCCTCCCCACCACCCGGGCGGCGGTCTCGAAGTCGGTGAACGGCTTTACCCGCTCAACGGCTGACCGGTTAAAAGCCGCGCGGTTGCTCCGGTCACTGCCGGCGCTCTCCTCCGATTGGAAATTAGGACGAACCACAAAGGGGGCGTCTCCCGATGCTTGGGGGTTGAGGGAAGCCGTGGCGCTCCGGGTCTCCAGGCTTTATGTCAGCGGCGAGGTCGATGCGACGTTCCACCTCGAACATACGCAGCGACGCTTTCTATCGTCCCGGTCGAGAAGCCGGGTCTGTCAGGGGCAGGGCTTTAGGGTACGCACTAAAGGCAATTCTGTAAAGCGGTAGCTGACGCGCGTGGCAGGCGGGGTTCGGTTGATGCGTTGGGTTAAGCCCTGAGCGCCTCGTCACGGAGAACGCGCGAGTTCATCCGCGAATCCGTGCACGAGAAGCTCCCGGTGCGGGTGAAGCGCAACCGCTACCTGGCCCCCGAATCGGCGAGCCTGATTCCCTCCAGGTTTTCGAACCGAGCCGTCACGCCCCAGCCGCCGAAGTTTTCCGTGACGGCCAGCCAGAGTTCATTCTCGCCGCGCCGGAGCGGAAGGTAAAGCTCGTCGTAGAGTCCTATCGTCCCGAGGAACCTGTAGTCTCTGGATTGGAAGATGTCGCTCCCGCCGTAGAGCAGGCGGCCGTTGAAGTAGACCTTCACCTCGTCGCTGAAGCCGAAGCGGACTTTCTTGACCTGCTCGCGGTCTGACCGGATGACGAGCCGCGCGAAGACCGTGTCGCGCCCCTCGGCCACGCCCTGCAACCGAGCCAGGTTGGCCGTCCCGTTCGGCTCGACGCCGGCCGTCCTCCATTTGAGTTTTTCAGTGTCGGCCGGCGTGAGCTGGTATTTCCCTTCGAGAGATTTTCGGTCGAAGGCGTCGGAGACCATCCAGGACTTGACCGTGCCCGGAGGGGTCGCGGGCGCCGCGGGCGGGTTGCCTTTGAGCGGCGGGTTGTCGAGCGCCGTGAAGGTGAAGTTTGAGAAATGGCCCGGGGCGAAGCTGCCCACGCTGAGGCCGACGCGCCCCTCCTGCGTCTCGCGCTTCAGCTCGCGCACGAGGAGCGCGGGCGTCTCCATGTCCTTGACGTAGACTTCCGCCCGCCCCCCGTTGACGACGATCTTGACGTGCGTCCACTGGCCGTAGTCGTAGCCGACGGGCGCGCCGTAGCCCTCGCCGTAGTAGAGCTGCCAGGCGGGCACGCCGTTGAAGATGGGCGTGTATTGGTTCGCGTCCGGGTTGCCGGACTGGTGCGGCCTTATGTAGAACTCCTCGTAGTTCTCGAAGTCCTGCATCCTCCACACCGCGCCCATGAAGCCGCGCTCGCGGGGGAGCGCGAGGTCGAACTCGATGACCCCGTTCGTGAACTTGGAGTCCTTGACGGCGGCGACGCCGCCCTTCAGATAGAGGCTGCTGCGCCCGAGGTGATCGACCACGCGGCTCTCTCTGGCCTGTATCTCCCAGCGCCCGGAATCGAACGGCACCGCTTCCGCCCGGACGGGAAGCGCCGGGGCGAGCGCGCACAATAAGGCCCACGCCAGTGACGCGAGGGGCTTCGCCTGTGGTCTGACACGTTGCATGTTGATGCCTTTCTAGTTTCCCCAGGCCTCGCGGTAGGCGGCCGTCACCAGCCCGGCCATCGAGAAGCCGTCGAAGAACTCGCGGTTCTCCTTGTCGTCGCCGGCGAATTTCCGCCTCCAGGCGTCCACGTCCACGCCCTTCATCACGGCCTCGCGCACGGCCTCAAGATTACGGGGGCCGTTCCCGCGCCGGTAGACCTCGACGCTCACCTGCGCGACCACCGTATCCACGAAGTCTACGACCTGTTGCAAGTAGTTCCTGGCGTATTCGTCCCGCAAGACTTCGCCGTGGCCCGGGACGATGGTCCGCGCGTCGAGCCGGCTCAGCCCCCGCAGCGTCTTGAGCAGCTCGGAGGGAAAGCCGCCGCCCAGGTACGGCACGGGGTGAGCCACGAGGTCGCCCGCGATCAGGATTTTCTCTTTCGGCAGGTAAGCGACGGCGTCGCCCCGGGTGTTGCCGGGGCCGAAGAATTTTAGCTGCACCTCGCGGTTGCCGAGGTCGATGTGCAGCTCCTGGTCGAAGGTGAGGTTGGGGACGCGCATGCGGAAGTCCTTGAACTCGGCCAGCACCTGTTCCCGCCCGGCCAGATTTTTTTGCAGCTCCTTCCGGGCCTCCTCGGTCAGCGGCTTGCCGTCCTCCGCCTTGCCCGTCTCCAACCTCTGCCTCACGTCGGCGGTGGTCTTCTGGTAGCGGCCGATGAAGGTGGAGGTGTAGCCCTCCAACTGTTTCTGCGTCTCGACGTGGGCGACGACGGCGAGCTGCGGGAACGCCTCCGCGTAGATGTAGTTCCCCATCTGGTGGTCGCCGTGCCAGTGCGTGTTGACGACGTAGCGGACGGGCTTGTCCGTCCAGCGTCGAATCTGCTCCACGTCCTTGCGGGCCTCCGAAGGCAGGTAGCACGAGTCAACGACCAACACTTCCCTCTCGCCGACGATGACCGTCGTGTTCCCGTTCGGGAAGCCCGTGGGGTCGTCCGGGTGGCGGATGACGTAGACGCCCTGCGCGACCTCGGTCACGCTGCGCTCGCGCGTCCTCACGGAGTCGGCCGCCGACGGGGCCGCGCACGTTAAGACGAACAGAAGCGCCCCGACTCGCCTCGCCAGGACGCTGCCACTCAAGCCTGTCACTCTCATGTCACCTCCGTCGGAATCTCTTCAGGTTCAGGTCGGGACACATTTCAACGCTTTCGGGCGCGGCGTGGCAACGATTACGTTACGAGGCGCGGCGGGCTGTTGCGAGTTGGACGCGGCGGCCGCCGAGACGGACGGCGAGACTAGAGCGACTGGCGGAGGCGGGTCTCCAACTTGGGCCTGTAGCTGCGGCTCAGTTTGAGCCGGGTTCCGTCTCTGAGCACGACCGCGTAGTCGCCGTGCGAGTGCGGGAAGAGTTCCTTGACGCTCTGGATGTTGACGATGGAAGAGCGGTGAATGCGTATGAAGCGGCCGGGGTCGAGCGCGGCTTCGAGCTCGGCGAGCGACGCGCGGTGGAGGAACTTGCGCCCCCCCGCGTGCAGCTCCACGTAGACGCCCGCCGCCTCGATCCAGTCAACGTCCTCGGTCTGGAGAAAGATGATGCGGCCGCCGACCTTGACGAGGAGGCGTTCGAGGTGGGGCGCGCCGGCCGCACCCGGCTGCGCGCCCTGACGGCCTTCGGACAGGACGGTGACGAGGCGGCGGCTCATCTCCTCGCGCCGCTGCGTGCGCACGTAGGCGAGCGCGCGCGCCAACGACTGCTCGAACCGCTCGTCGCTGTACGGCTTCAAGAGGTAATCGAGGGCGCTCGCCTCGAACGCGCGCACCGCGTAAGCGTCGTAGGCCGTGACGAAGACGGTCACGGGCATCAGCGCCGCGCCCACCTGCCTGACGACTTCGAAGCCGTCGAGGAGCGGCATCTGGATGTCCAGAAAGAGTAGCTCGGGCTTGATGTCCTGAATCAGCCGGACGGCCTCCGCGCCGCTGGCACACTCCCCCGCGACGGCCACCCCGGGCTGCTTCTCCAGCAAGTCCCGCAACCTCTGGCGTGCCGGCCTTTCGTCGTCAACGATGAGCGCGCTAATCTTCTCCATGCTGACGGGCGGCCTGACCCGAAACCTCCTCGCGGTAGGGGATGACGATCTCCGCGACGACCCCGCCGCCGCGCCCCTCGCGCACCGCGAACGTGTGGGCCGAGGGGTAGAGCTGCGCGAGACGCGCCTGCGTGTTCGAGAGGCCGATGCCGGCCGACTCGGAGAGCTGCCAACTGGGGGGCAGCCCCGGCCCGTCGTCCAACACGCGCAGGTGCAGGCGGCCGTTGTCCCTCCACGCGGAGACCTCGATGCTGCTCGAACGCTGCGCGGCCCCGTGGCGGATGGCGTTCTCGACCAGCGGCTGCAGGATGAGCCCCGGCACCGACGCGCGCAGCGTCCCCGGCTCCGCGGACACGGACACCTTCAGATGATCCTCGAAGCGGACGCGCTGAATCGACAGGTAGTGTTCGAGCGCCGCCAGCTCCTCCTCAAGCGTCGTCTCCTGCCGCGCGGAGCTGTCCAGGGAGAAGCGCAGCAGGTCGCCGAGGTGTTCGATCATGCGCCGCGCGCCCTTCGGGTTGCGCTCGACGAAAGCGGAGATGGTGTTCAGCGCGTTGAAGAGGAAGTGCGGCTGCAGCTGCGTCCGCAAGGTCTGGAGCCGCGCCTCGGCGAGCAGCTTCTCCAACTGCGAAGCCCTCAGCTCGCGGTTCCGCGACTCCTGGTGGTAACTCCACGCCAGCCAGCCGCCGACGATCATCCAGTAGACCTGGACGTTCCACTGGAAAGTCCCCCAGAACTCCGCGCGCACTTTGTCCGCGAAGCGGGCCGGGTCGAGCGGCTGCCCCGAGAGGGCGATGCTTATCACGAACAGCACGAGGACGAAGACGCAAGTCCAGACGAGGCCGGCGGGCAGGTGCAGCACGAGGCGGCGCGTCAGAGAGGGGGACGAAGCGGCGAAGCGGCGATCCGTCCAGATGATGAGAGGCACGAGCGCCCCCCAGACGTACCAGCGCGGCAGGGACGCGAGCAGGCTGGCCGCGGAGATGCCTTGCGAGCCCCTGACGGAGAAGAACAGGCCGACGGCGGTGCAGAGGCAGAACCCCAGGCAGAGCTTGACGAGTAACGGGCGCAGCTCCGATGTGGCCTCTCTTCCCGGCATCGGCCGGAATGTAGCACAAGTTCGGGTGCGATGGGACAGGCGAACAAAGATTGAGAGCCCGAGGAAGTGGCGCCCCCACCCATCTACCTCACGCGACTGTTGATGTCGGCCGAATCCGTTGTCGAGGTCTGACGGGCTATCGCCGCTCGGCCGCCGAAAGAGCCTCAAGGCTGCTCGACTCCGGAAAGATGTTTACAGGAAGCGGGGATGTCCGACGCGTGCGCGCGACGCGGGCGGCTGGCGTCACACGTCCGCCCAGCGGCGCAGCAGGTTGTGGTAGACGCTCGTCAGCGGCGCGGCGGAGGGGTGGTCGGGGGCGTCCTGCACGAGACGCTGGATGGCCGCGTCGAGGTCGAAGAGGAGCGCGCGCTCGCCGTCGTCGCGCACCATGCTCTGCACCCAGAAGAAGGAGGCGAGGCGCGCGCCCCGCGTGACGGGGTTGACCCGGTGCAGGCTGCTCGCCGGGTAGAGGATCGCGTCCCCCGCCGGGAGCTTCACGCCGTGCACGCCGTAGGTGTCCTCGACCAGCAGCTCGCCGCCGTCGTACTCCTCGGGCGCGGCGAGGAAGAGCGTGACCGAGAGGTCTGTGCGGACGCGGTGCGGCGTGCCCGCCACCTGCCGCACCGCGTTGTCCACGTGGTTGCCGAACGACTGCCCGCCCTCGTAGCGGTTGAAGAGCGGCGGGAAGACCTTCGACGGCAGCGCCGCCGCCATGAAGAGCGGGTTGCGTTCGAGCGCGGCGAGAATCAGGTCGCCCAGCTCGCGCGCCGCCGGGTGGCCCTCGGGCAACTGCATGTTGTCCTTGGCGCGCGCCGACTGGGGGCCGGCCGTGACGCGCCCGTCAACCCACTCGGCCCCCTCCAGCACGCGCCGGCAACGCGCGACCTGTTCGGCCGTCAGCACTTCCGGGATGTGTAAAAGCATCTTCGAACTGCCCGGCCCCGTTCAGAAATTAAAGCTCGTGCTGAGCGTCACCGTGCGCGCCGCCCCGGGGACGAGGTGCCCGCCGCCGAGGCGGTCGAAGTAGTACTCGTCGGTCAGGTTGTTGACGTTGAGCCGCAGGTCTACGTGGCGCGAGAGCGGGTAGGAGGCCATCAGGTCGAGCAGCCAGTAGCCCTCGACCTGCCGCGTGTTGATGTTGTTGCCGAAGCGGCGGCCGACGAAGCGCGCGCCGCCGCCCAGCTCCAACTTCCACGGCGTGTCGTAGGTCGTCCAGAGGCTGAAGGAGTTGCGCGGCGTGTTGAGAATCTCTTTGCCGACCTCGGCCGCGGTGTTCGACCTGACGATCTCGCTGTCGAGGAAGGTGTAGCCGGCGAAGAGCTGCCAGCCGCGCACGACGCGCCCCGAGGCGCTCAGCTCCGCGCCGCTCACGCGCTGGCGGCCGTCGAGCACCTGCGGCGGCTCGCCCGGCAGCCCCGGCGTGCGCGCGTTGGTCTTCTCGACGCGGAAGACCGCGCCCGTCAGGAGCAGACGGCTGCCGAAGACCTCCCACTTGCTGCCCGCCTCGAACGTGTAGGTCTTCTCGGGATCGATCAAGGCGTTGGCCGTCCCGTAGGAGAGCCCCTCGAGCGAGGGGCTGAGCGAAGTGCCGTAGGCGGCGTAGATGCTGCCCTCCTCTTTAGGCTTGAAGACCGCGCCCGCGCGGAAGCTGAACATGCGGTCTACGCGCGCGACCGACGCGCCCGGCGTGAACGCGCCCGTCGTCGCGTTGGTCGTCCCGACGGCGACGCCCGCGGCGTCGAAGCGATCCCAGCGCAGCCCGCCGTTGAACTCCCACTTCTTGCCGACGCGCGCCGTGTCGAAGGCGTAGAGCGCCTGCGAGTCGGCCGTGATGTCGCCGACGAAGGGGTTGAGCGTGATGGCGCCGGTGTAAGTGTCTTCCGTGTTCGGGTTGAGCAGGGTGGTCTGCGAGTTCGGGGCGGTGCGCAGCCAGCGGACGTTGCGCTCGCGCGTGAGCGCGAGCCCCGTGACGAGCGTGTGTTCGACCTCGCCGGTCTTGAAGGCGGCGCGCAGGTCGGTCTGGTTGTCCCAGATGTCGTCCTCGGTGAGCCACGAGCGCATCTCGCGGTTGATGACGGTCGAGGCGTCGGAGGCGAAGCGCGGCGGCGTCGCCATCGAGTCGCGCGTCGAGCGGCCGTAGCGGAGCTGGTTGCTGAGCCGCAGGTTGTCGTTGAACTCGCGGTCGAGCCGGAAGGTGGCGAGGTCGGAGCGCAGCTGCTCGCGGTCGCGCTCGCGGAAGCCGTAGAAGGTGTCGCGCGGGACGGGCGCCGGGCGGTCGCGGTACTCCCGCAGCGCGTTGTTGGTCGCCGTCACCCAGGGGATGCCGTAGTCCGAGACGTTGTCCTGCTGTAGGTGGAAGTAGCTGAGCGTGACGCGCGTCCGCGCGTCGGGGCTGAAGGCCAGCGAAGGGGCCGCGCCCCAGCGCTCCTCCTCCACCACGTCACGCCCGGCCACGCCCGAGTCGTGCGCCAGCAGGTTGAGGCGCAGGGCCGTCCGCTCGCCCATGCCGAGCCGCGCGAGCGGCGCGTTGAGGTCGGCCGTGCCGCGCTTCATCCCGGCGTTGCCGAGGACGAGCGTCCCGCCGTAGGAGCCGGTCGGCCCCGGGGCCTTGCTCGTCAGGTTGATGGTGCCGCCCGCCGAGCCGCGCCCCGTGTAGGCCGAGCCCGGCCCCTTGACCACCTCGACCTGTTCGAGGTTGAAGGGGTCGCGCGACTGCGGACCGAGGTCGCGCACGCCGTCCACGAAGATGTCGTTGCGCGCGCTGAAGCCGCGCAGCGTCAAATTGTCGCCGGCCGGCGCGCCGCCCTCGCCGGCAGTCATCGTCAGCCCCGGCACGTTGCGCAGCACGTCGCGCAGGGTCGTCGCGCCCTGCTTCACGATCACGTCCTTCGGGATGACGGTGACCGTCTGCGGGATGTCGCGCAGGGGCTCCGTGTACTTCGACGAGGAGAGCGGCGAAGTGCGCCCGACCACCTCGACCGACTCGGGCGCGGCCTGTATCTCCAGCGTCAGAGTGTCGGGCGCGGTGCGTCGGAAGGTGACGCCGGTGCCGTTGAGAATCTGCGCGAGCGCCTGCTCGGGCGTGTACGCGCCGGAGACGCCCGTTGAAGAGATGCCGCGCATCTTCTCGTCGGGAATCAACACCCGCAGGCCGGTGAGATTCTGGAAGGCGGCCAGGGCGGCCTCCAACGTCCCCGCGGGTATGTCGAAGCGTAGAGCCTGCGTCCTGCCTTGAGCCTGTGTGGAGGCGGCCGCCGCGTCTGCGTGGCGCGCGTAGCCGATGGCGACGGCCCGGCTGTTCCCGACCGTGAAGGCCACCAGCGCGCCCAACACCCCGACCTTGAGCACCCAACACCGCGACCTGCGTCTACGCCTCTCCCGGCTCTTCTGCGCGTGCATACAGATTCTCCTCCCGGCTAGTTACTCAAGACATGCGGCCGGCCCCGAGCCGCGCGTCCGGCACCGGACGCGCGGGCGACGGACACGAATCGCATCGCATGGAATCCGCCGACGGGTTCCCGCGGCCTTTTCAGAACGGGTCGGCGATCCACCTCCGGGTCGCGGCAGCAACCGCCGGAGGTTGTAGGGCAAGGTAATTGAGTGTTAATCGGAAGGAGTGCTAGGATAGAAACAGCACGCCATCCGTGGGCTCTGCAAGGGCGAAGCGAATCGGTCGTGCGCCGAGGCTCCAAGCGTTACCGCGCCTGGAGCCTCACTCTCTTAGTGCCGCGGGCGCAAAGGCTTGAAATTGAATATCGTTTTCAACAAGGGCGCAATATAACATAAAGTCCGACGATGTCAAAGGATTCGTTGAAGGCATCGGGGAATTACTTCGAGGTGGGAACCGGACGTTTGTAAACCCCGCCGTGCGTTATGCGGCACGAGACGCCGCGAGATATCATCACTTTTTTCAAGCTAAGCCAAGTTGAGGAGAAGACTAACGGTGACCGACCAAATCCGCTTCGACGACGGTGCCGCCTACGAACGGTACATGGGGG
>DAIRFV010000160.1:0-5522 GCA_036794905.1 Pyrinomonadaceae bacterium
TCCGCGGCCTGCTCTACTCCTCTCTGCGGCGGCTGGTCGGCGCGGCGTGGGCCGTCGTCTCCGTCTTCATGCTCTTCGCGCTGATCCACGTCCCGCAGTACTGGCCGAGCTACGGCGTCATCGGCGTCATCCTCATGCTCAGCCTCGCCCTCACGCTCGTCCGGGCGCACTCGGGGCGGCTGCTGCCCTGCTTCGTCGTCCACCTCGTCTTCAACGCCATCCAGTCGGTCTTCATCGTCATCGAGCCGTACCTCAAGCCCTACTTCCCCGAAACGCCCCCGCCCGACCCGGGGCTCCTGCTCGAACTCGCGCTGAGGCTCTGCCGCGTCGTCTGACGAGATGAGTTACGAGGTCGTAGTCGTCGGCGGCGGCATCGGCGGGCTCACCTGCGCGGCGCTGCTCGCGGCGCGCGGCGTCGGCGTCTGCCTCGTCGAGCGCGCCGGGCGCGCGGGCGGGTGCGTCTCGAACTTCCGCCACTTCGGCCACGACTTCGAGCCCGGCGCGGGGCTCTACGCCTGCTGGGAGCCGACGGGTCTGCACGAGCGCGTCTTCGCGGAGCTGCCCGTCGCGGCGCCCGAGGCGCGTGAGGTCGCGCCCGCCTACACCGTCCGCCTGCCCGGCGGCGCGGACGTGCGCGTCGGCGGGCGGGCCGAGGAGTTTTACGAGACGCTGCGCGCGTCATTCCCCGAATGCGCCGACGCGGCCGTCGGCTTCTACCGCGATGCTTCACAGATAGCTGACGCGCTCCGCCGCGCCGCGCGCCACACGCCCGCGCTCGCCTCCGCGTCGAAGCTACAACTCCTGCGGCTCGCAACCTCAGAGCCGCGTCTCGCCGCGCGCGTCATGGGCGCGCGCGGCGAGACGGCCGCCCGACACCTCGCAGACACCTCGCCGCGCTTCCGGCGCTTCGTGGACGCGCAGCTCCAGACCTTCGCGCAGGCGCCCTCCGACTCCTGCTCGTACCTCTACGCCGCGGTCGCGCTCACAGAACCTCTGCGAACGATGTGCGCGCTGCGCGGCGGCGCGCAGTCGCTCGCCGACGCTCTCGTCGAATCCATCAGGAAGAGCGGCGGCACCGTCCGTCTCGACACGACCGCGCTCCGGCTCGCCTTCGATTCGGGGGGGCGCGCGAACGGCGTCACGCTCCTGAGCGGCGAGACCGTCGGGACCACCCGCGCCGTCGTCAGCAACCTCACCGTCTGGGACACCTACGGCAAGCTCCTCGGCGCCGAGCACACGCCCGCGCGCGTCCGCGCACAGTTGAAAAATCTGCGCGGCTGGGGCGCGTACCAGATTTATTTCAGCCTCGACGAAGAGGCCGCGCGCCGTCTCCCGTCGGAGAAGATTCTCGCGCTCGACGACTGGCAGGAGGGCCAGGCGTTCGACGCCGAGAGCGCGGTCTTCATGCTCGGCGCGGCGCCCGCCTGGGACGCGCGCGCGCCCGCGGGCAGACGCGCCGCCACCGTCTCGGCCACGACCTCCGCCGAGCAGTGGTTCTCGTTCCACTCCGACGAGACGGAGCACGAGGAGCAGGACGCGCGCGCCCTCGAAGCGCTCTGGTCGCGGCTCCACGCCGCGCTCCCCGAGTTGGGCGGCGGCGCGGAGGTCTTCGAGACGGCCACGCCGCGCACCTTCTACGAACGCACGCGCCGCCGCCTCGGCATGGCCGGCGGCATCCGGCGCACGCCCGACCTCCTCCAGGGCCCGCACGCGCTCACGCACAGGACGCACGTCCCCAACCTCCTCCTCGTCGGCGACACGGTCTTCCCCGGTCCGGGGCTCGCGCCCGTCACGCACTCGGCCCTCGTCGTCGCGAACGAGATTAGACCTCGGAGAGATGCGCGGTGACGTTTGACCGCGCAGGTTGAAAGGACGCCGGCCACACGCCCGCCGGCACGTGGAACCGCTTGAGCATGAGCAGGAGATTAATTTTATTCGCGGCCCCGGCTCTCGCCGTCGTCCTGGCGGGCTGCGCGTTCTACGCGGTGCTGTCGCGTTCGAAGGGCGAGGTCGTGGCCGAGCATAAGTATTTCCAGAAGGACGCGGGGCGGACGCTGGCCATCGCCCACCGCGGCGGCGCGGGGCTGTGGCCCGAGAACACGCTCTACGCCTTCGAGCGGGCGGGCGCGTTGGGCGTCGATGTGATCGAGACGGACGTGCGCGCGACGGCCGACGGCGAGCTGGTCGTCTTCCACGACGACGGACTCGAACGGACGACCGACGGCGCGGGGCGGGTCGGCTCGTTGACGCTCGCGGAGTTGAAGAGGCTCGACGCGGGCTACCGCTTCTCGCCCGACGGCGGCCGGAGTTTCCCGCTCAGGGGGCAAGGCGTCACGGTGCCCACGCTGCGTGAGGTCTTCGCCTCCCTCCCGCACATGCGTTTCAACATCGAGCCGAAGCAGACCATCCCCTCGCTCGCCGCGCCCCTGTGCCGCCTCATCCGCGAGCAGGGACTGGCGGACAGAGTTTTGATCGCTTCGTTCAGCGGGAGCACCCTGGCGGAGTTCCGGGGCGAGTGCCCCGAGGTCGCGACCTCGGCCGCGACGGGCGAGGTCGCGAGCTTTCTCACGCTGCACGGCGCGGGGCTCGCCGCCTCCTACAGCCCCGTCATGCAGGCGCTTCAGGTGCCGGAGCACGCGGGCGCGCTGCGCGTGCTGACCCGCGACTTCGTCGAGGCGGCGCACGGCCGCAACCTGCGAGTCCACGCCTGGACGGTCAACGCCGAGGGGGACATGCGCCGCCTCGTCGAGATGGGCGTGGACGGCATCATGACGGACTACCCCGACCGCCTCTTGAAAGTCCTCGGCCGCCCTGCCGCGGAATGAATCTTCCGCCGCCGCATTAAGTCTTCGCAGACGAGAATCGCCCCGCCAAACGGCTCGGGCCGCCGGCGGGGCGATTCTCGTGCTTCGAGGGGGAGACTAGTTGTTCGGTCTGTGATGGGGCGCGATGGTTCGCTCGCGCGACGGCTTCTCCGACGGCTCGCCGCGCGAGGGCGAGGTGACGGACGTGGGCACCGTCGGCCTGAAGTCGCGGCCGCCACCGCCGCCACCGTCGCCGCCCGGCCCGCCTCCCGGGTTGTAAACCGTGCCGCCGCCCGAAGGCTGGACGGTGGGCGGTATCCAACCACCGCTCGGGTCGGGCCGCGGCCGGTAGATGCCCGTGTGGTAGAAGTTGCCGTAGGGCGAGCGCCAGCCGTAGCCGAAGGGCAGGAAGGTGTAGCAGCCCACGGTGTTGTTATAGAACCAGAAGCCGAAGGGGTTGTTCGTCCGGCCGAAGATGCTGTCGTAATTGCCCGTGGTGAGGGCCGCGCTGAGGGCGCGCCGGTTGAGCCGCTCGTTGGCCTTCGCCAGCTCCTTGCCGCGCTCGCGGCTCCACATGTCGAGGTCGTCGCGCAACTTCTTGTCGAACTTCGCGACCTCGACGACGCCGCCGCCGGACACGCGCGCGACCTTGCCTCCCTTGACGACCGTCCCGCCGACGACGGCGCGACCCTTGGCGACCACGACCTCCGTCGGCCCGCCGGCCGGCGCGTTGAAGCGGTAGACGCCGCTGCGCTCGACGCGGACGAGCGCGCCCGGCGTCGCCACCTCAATCGAGAGGTTCATGTCGCTGTAGCCGGTCGCCTCGACGACGGCGCCGCCGCGCGCCAGCTCGACCCGCAGGTTGTTGAGGTCGGCGCTAGCCAGAGTGAACTCCGTCCCCCCGCCCGCGCGGAAGTAGGAGCCGGGGTTGAGCAGAATTTCGACCCGACCGTTGGAACCCGTGCGGACGCTGTCGCCGCTCTTCAGCTCGTCCTGGGCCGAGAGGGCGAGCCATTCCGCCGACGCCGCGCGCCGCACCTTCACGTCGCCCGCGACGAGGTTGACGCCGCCCGCGCGCGCGGAGATGACGCGATAGTCGCGCACGTCGGCGCGCGCGACGCCGAACGCGCAGGCCGCGACGAAGGCCAGCGCCAGAAGGCTACGGAGTGAAGTTCTCTTAATTCGATTCATGTGGGCACCACCTTGCAGGCTTTGGGACACAAAAGGGAGAGCGTTCGCCGAAAGCATACTCCGCGGCGCGCCGCATGACAAGAGCTTTGGGCGGTGTCGAGAGCCGCGGCCGCTTCTCAACGGCTCTGCGACGCCACCTTCAAAGCCCCGGCCGCATCCTCCTCCGCCCCGCGGACGACTGTCACGGCGTCGCCTTCGAGCCGCACGCGCGTGACGGCCGCGCCTTCGCGCCACTCGCGTTCGGACTCGACCTGGGCGGCGCCGGGCGCGGCGCGGCGCTGGAGCATCTGGTTGTAGGCGCGGAAGAACTCCTGCGCGTCGCGCGGCGTGTCCCACACCGTCCGCCAGACGAAGAGCGGCGCGCGCCCCTCGCGCTCGAAGACGAACGAGCGGTCGCCGCCCCAGCCCGCCGCCGCGCGCCGCGCCTCGTCCGTCGTGACGCCGGCCAACAGCAACCCGCGCACGCCGATCTCGCCGAGCGGCGTCGTCGCCACGGGTCGCCAGCCCTCGTCCGCGAAGCCCTCCAGGTCCAGATCGACCTCGCGCGGCGACTCGCCCGAAAGGTATTTCTCCGGGTGCAAAACCTGCTCGGAGGACTGCGGCGGGCGGCGGAAGACCTCGTCGAGGCTGACCGCGGGGCGGGCGCGCCTGAGCGTCTCGACGAAGTGCAGGCCGTCGCGGTAGCGGAAGATGAAGGTCTCCGTGAGCAGCGGCGGGAAGAAGGCGCCGATGCCCTTCCGGTAAGTGGCGTAGCGCTCGTCCTCCTCGCGCGTCAGGTCTTCGACGGACTTGCGCTCCCAGGCGGGCCCCTGCTTGACGCGGCGCTCGACGCTGACGGCGTCGCCCTCGATGAGCGCGAAGGCGGCCTCCTCGCGGTCGAAGCTGAAGGGGCGCGCGAGCACCATCCGCAGCAGGTCGAAGTGCTGATCCTGCAAGGCGTGTACGAACTCGTGCGTGAGCAGCCCCGAGTCGCGCGGGCCGCCGCGCTCCGTGACTAAAAGCACCTGCTTGTCGAGCGGCGAGTAGGTCGCGCCCGCGGTCGCCGCCGTGAAGCTGACGGCGAGCGAGGGGAGGTCAGTCCCCTCGGGCAGCATCCCGCCCGCGACCGCCAGGCGGCTCAACCCCTTCAAATCGTCCGTGCCGAGCACGTCGGCGATCTCCTTCGTGCGCGTGCCGTACTCCCAGCCCGACAGCTCGGTCATCCCGACCTCGCCGCGCCACCCGAGGCCGCGCACGCGCGAGGCAGACTCCGCCGCGCGCTCTCGCAGCGACTTCAGGCGCGGCGAAAGCGGCCGCAGCGGCAGCGGCGGCAGAGTTCGGCGCGCGGGCGCGGGCGCGTCTGCGGCCGCCGCCAGCACCGGCGACGCCTCGCGCGAACGCGAACGCTTCGCGACCAGCACCGTCAGCCCCGCCGCCACCGCCGCCAGCACCACGAAAAAGACCAGCAGATGACTTCCCCTTGTACGCATCTCAAGACTTAGACGCCCGAACCGCCCCCCGCGCTGCCGCCAAAACGCCTCGGATGTT
>DAIRFV010000160.1:5622-13117 GCA_036794905.1 Pyrinomonadaceae bacterium
GCGAAGTAGCCGCGGCGGCCGCGTGCGACGGCGTCGGGGCGGCGCGGGACGCGTATGTGGATGGCGCGCCAGGCGCCGTCGCGGCGCTTGTTGGTGGGGCGGTAGGAGAGGCTGTAGACGGTGCCGAGGTCTGCGACGACGCGCTCGTATGCGCCGGCCAGGTCTTCGAGTTTCTCCACTTCGTAGAAGAGGCCGCCGCCGGCCTCCGCCAGCTCCTTCATGCGCTCGTGCGCGAGGTCGTAGGTCTCGGGCTGTATGTCCTCGGGGCTGAACGCCTCGTAGAACTCCGTGTTCGTCCAGACCGCGTAGACGACGCCGTCGAACTCCTGCACGCGGCTGCGTATGTCCTCGTACCTGTTGGTCGAGCCGACGCCCGTCACGTTCGGCAGCGCCGAGTCGAGCCCGTCGCTCATCACGATGAGGGCGCGGCGGCGCGCGGGGTCGGCCGCGCGTTCGAGGAAGTCGAGCGCAGAGGACAGAGAGTCGTGCAGGCGCGTGTCGCCCCCGGGCGGCGACATCCTGTCGAGCGCAGCGTTCAGGCGCGCGCGGTCGCTCGTCAGGGGCGAGACGACCGCGGCCGAGCCCGAGAAGGCGATGACGCCGACGCGATCCTGCTGGCGCGTGACGGCGACGAAGCGGCGCGCGGCCGCGCGGATGGTGTCGGTCACGCGCGAGGTCGAGCCGGAGAGGTCGAGCAGCAGAAGGAGGTCGAAGGGGGCCTCGGCCGCCTCGAAGTGCTCGACCGTCTGCTCGACGCGGTCTTCGTAGACGCGGAAGTCGGAGGCGGCGAGCCCCTGGAGCCCGCGCCCGCTCGCGCGCTCGACGACCGAGAGGTTGAGCGTGACGAGGTCGGACTCGACGCGCACGACCTCTTCCTCGTCAACCTCCTGCGGCGTCTCGGCGGGCGTGGGGCCGGGCCGGACGGGTCTGACGGGGCCTTCGTCCTGCGTCTCCCGCACGCGCGGCGTCTCGGCACGCGCGCGGCGCGACCCGGAGCCGCCCGCACCGCCGTCGGCCACGCGCGCCGGCTCGAAACTCCCCGCGCCGGGCGCGAGCCTTTCGAGGCTGATGCGCCCGCGACCCGAGAAGAGGTTGACGGCGGGGCCGCCCGCGCTCGTCTGAAACTTCCCGCGCAGCACGCGCGCGTCCGACGTGTCGGACTCGACGCCGCGGCCGACGTGGACTGTGCCGTTGAGCGACTGCGCGGTGACGCTCGCCCCGGACGCCACTGGAAGCGCCACGCGCAGGTCGCCCGAGAGCGTCTGCGCGACGAGCGAGGCCGGCAGCCCCGTCACCAGAATCTCGCCGTCAGTCGTGTTGAGTTTGAGCCGCGCCGTCGCCGGCACGCGCAGGCTCAAGTCCACGCGCGAAGCCTTCGCCGTGGCCGCGCGCGCGACCGTTATCTTCAAAGAACCCCCCCGGCTCTCGACGTTGACCGGGAGCCTTGAAGCCTGCGCGGCCTTGCGCCGCCCCGCGCGCCGCGGCGAAGGCTTCGCGACCCGGGGCGCGTCCGCGCCCGCCTCGACCGACGCCGCCAGCCCGACCTGCTCGCCGTCCCAGACCTCGACCCGCACGCCGCCGCGCCTGTTCTCGACCAAGACCTCGCCGCCCGCCGGCAGCGCGAGGTTGACGAAGCCCTCCCCGCCGTCGTCCGCCGACTGCCCCGCACCCGCCGCGGCCGGAAGAGTCAAAGACACGCCGAGCAGCGCCGCCGACATCAGCGACGAACATAAAGCCCGAAGTCCACGTCCAGACAACGCCACGAAGGTTTGATGTCTTCCCCACGCCAACATGGTTGCCGCAATAGTAAGGCGTGAGCCGTAAACCGTAAACCGTGACGAGAAGGGTCAAGTCCTTCTCGTCACGGTTTACGGTTTACGGCTCACGCTTTCTTTCGGCTTATTCGATCATGTCGAGCATGGAGTTGCCGCCGCCGCCCGGCGGGGGCATGGGGCTGGCCGAGCCCATGTCGCTGAGGCGCAGCAGGAAGTTGCCGGGGTTGGACGCGTAGGCCATCGCGTCCTCCTTCTTGATGACCCTCTCACGGACGTAGCGTTCGAGCACGCCGTCGAAGGTCTGCATGCCGTCGAGTTCGCCCTGCTCCATCGCGTCCACGAGCGACTTGCCCTCGCGCTCGCCGTACTCCATGTACTCGCGCGTGCGCGCCGTGGACTTGAGGATTTCGACCGCCGCGATGCGCCCCTGCCGGTCGGCGCGCGGGATCAGACGCTGCGAGACGATGAAGCGGAACGACTGCGAGAGGCGCGTGCGGATCGACTGCTCCTCGTTCTTCGGGAAGACGCCGACGATGCGGTCGACGGTCTTCGCGGCGTCGATGGTGTGCAGGGTCGAGAGGACGAGGTGGCCCGTCTCTGCGGCTTCGAGCGCCACCTCGATGGTCTCGCGGTCGCGCATCTCGCCGACGAGGATGACCTTCGGGGCCTGGCGCAGCGCCGCGCGCAGCGCCAGCGCGAAGTTCGGCGTGTCCGAGTGCAGCTCGCGCTGGTGGATGGTCGAGCGCTTGTGCGGGTGCAGGAACTCAATCGGGTCTTCGATGGTGACGATGTGGTAGGACTTCGTGTCGTTGATGAGGTCGATGACGGCGGCCAGCGTCGTGGACTTGCCCGAGCCCGTCGGCCCCGTCACCAGCACGATGCCGTTCTTGAGGCCGCCGATCTCCTTGAGGACGACGGGCAGGTTGTAGTCGCTCCACTGCGGCGGGTGGTTGGGGATGACGCGCATGACGATGGCGTGCGTCCCGCGCTGCATGAAGATGTTGACGCGGAAGCGCGCGAAGCCCGGCGCGCTGAACGAGAGGTCGGCCGAGCCTAACTTCTGCAAATTCTCGCCCGCCGTCAGGTGGCTGCCGATGATGATCTTGGCGAGCGCGGCCGTGTGCGTGGGCAGGAGCTTTTCGAGCCCCGGCACCTCGACCGGCTGCAACTCGCCCAGCAGCTCGACCTGCGGCGGCCGACCCGGCGAGAAGATCAGGTCGCTGACCTTGTCGGAGACGGCCAGCATGTGCTGCAAGACGTTCAGGAAGTTCAACTGCGGGGGCGCTCCGGCCGCCGCGGGGGGCGTCGGCGCGGCGAAAGGCGCTTGGGGTGTGCTCATCTAAAATCTGCTCCGGGGGTCTGCTACGTAAAGTAGTGCTCGGGTACGAGGATGAAGGGTTGAGGCGGGGCGGCCGGCGGGGCGGAACCCGTGTGGCGTTCCCCTTGTCTAAAATGACAGAACGGCGCACGACTTGGCAAGTGGGAATTTTCCGAGGGCGCGGCGGCGCGGGGAAACTTACGTAAACAGTCGTAACCGAAATGACACTCGTCTTGCAAACAACCGTGGCCGCTTCGGCGTACATCAGAAGGTGAGACGGGAGCGGGGCGTGCAAGTGACGCAGTCGAGCCCCGCGAACCTGAAAGGAGGCGCAAGAGAGTATGGCGACGTACCGAGACCCGGCGAGAGTCTTTGCCCCGCTGGAGATACTTGAGCGCATCCTGGAGATACGCGCCGACGCCGGCTACCAGCCGGTCATCTTCCTGCGCTCGGCCGACGACCTCGTCGCGTATTTCGACGCCTACGGCTTCGACGTTTACAGCTTCGACCAGCCCGAGGCCGAGTTCCGCTTCGGCAACTACCGCGCGCCCGTCGCCCCCGGCGGCGACCACGCGCACGAATCGCCGACAGCGCACTAGGAAAGCAGGCGGTAGGCAGATGGCAGTCGGCAGTTGAAAGGCAACAGCCTTTCTTGACGCGTCCGTCCCGAAGACGAGGCGCCTGAGATGAATAATCGGGGGCGGCGAGACTGGTTACTCGCCGCCCCCGATTGTTTTCGAGCTGATGTATCTGGCCTGTAACTGCCTGCTGCCTACTGTGTCTCACAGCGCCTTAATGATGACGAAGGTCACGTCGTCGCCGGAGCCGCGGCCGCCCGTCCACTCGAAGATGTCGTTGTAGATGTAGTCGATCATCTCGCGCGCGCGCCGGTCGCGGCTGCGGCTGACGGCGTCCACGAGGCGCGCGCGGCCGTACTCGACGCCCTCGGGGCTCTGCGCCTCGGTCGCGCCGTCGGTGTAGAGGACGAGTATCTGGCCGGATTCGATGGGCAGGTAGTACTCGTAGTAGCGCGTGTCCTTGAAGAGCCCGAGCGGGAGGCCGCCGCGCTCGACGAAGCGCGGGCCGTCCGGGCTGAGGACGAGCAGAGGGTTGTGCCCCGCGTTGACGAAGGCCAGCGTGCGGTTCGTCGCGTCGAGCATGCCGTAGAAGGCCGTGACGAACTGGTGCGGCTCGATGGACTCCCAGAGCAGGTGGTTGACCTTCGCCATCGCGACGTTCGGCGCGTAGCCGACGTGGATGGCCGAGCGCAGGGAGGCGCGCAGGAAGGCCATCAGCAGCGAGGCCGGCACGCCCTTCCCCGACACGTCGGCGATGACGAGCCCGAGGTTGTCTTCGTAGGGCTTGACGAAGTCGTAGTAATCGCCCGAGACCTCCTCGGTCGAGAAGTTGTAGGCCGAGATGTCGAAGCCGTCCACCTCCGGGTCGCGCTCGGGCAGGAGCGCCAACTGCACCTGGCGGGCGACCTCCAACTGCGCTTCGAGCCGCTTCTTCTCGACGAGCTGTTCGTGGAGCATCGCCTTCTCGACGATGATGGCGACCTGCGAGGCGAGGAGCATGAGGAGCTGCTTGTCGTCCTCGGTGTAGGCGTTGAGGTCGTCGGATTCGAGGTCGAAGACGCCGATGACCGAGTCGTTCGAGATGATGGGGGCGACGACCTCGGAGCGCGTCTCCTTGCGCGCGTTGACGTAGCGCGCGTCCTCGCGCACGTCGGGGACGACGACCGCCTCGCCCGTCTGCGCGACCCAGCCGATGAGCCCCTGCCCCAGCCGGAGCCGCAGCTCCATCAGCTCCTCGATGTCGTAGCCGCGCACGGCCTCGGCGTGGAAGACGAGCGAGGCGGTGCCGCCCTCGCTCAGGTGCGGGTCGCGGCGGATGATGTAGATGCCGGCGGCGTCGTAGGGCAGGAGCTGGTCGAGCGTGTCCATCACCTGCGCCAGAACCTCTTCGAGGTCCAGCGAGCGGCTGATCTTCCTGGTGATCTCAAGCAGCATGCGCAGCTTGGCCGCCAGCGTCAGCCCCTCCGCCCTCGCGCCTACTCCTGCGGTCTCTTCGGCCATAAGCGGGTGATTATAAAGTAGACAACGGCCAGTAGTCAGCAGCCGGTAGAAAAAACAATCAGCGCTCGAACCGTGCGGCTGTCATCATCGACTCCCGCGAGGCGGAGCCTACTGACCACTGTCCACATCTTCCAATGCCCTTTCGGTCAGCAGTTCCAGCTCCAAAGCCGCCGCCGGGTGGTGGCGGAAGAGGTCGTTGATGTCGGAGGGGAGTTCGATGACGGCGAGGCCGAGGCCGCGTGCGTGGAAGAGTTCGCGGTAGCGCGCGGCGGCGCGGCGGCCGGCGGCGTCGGGGTCGAGCGCGGCGACGACGCGGAAGCGGCCGAGGGGCGCGAGCCATTCCTCCTTGAGCCCGCCCGCGCCGACGAGCCCGACGGCGTTGAAGCCGCGCCCGAGGAGCGTGAGCGTGTCCGTGAAGCCCTCGACGAGGTAGACGATTGAGTCGCTGGGGAGCCCGGGCAAGGAGTCTGTGTTGTAGAGCGCGGGCACGGGGCCGCGCATGTTGTGCCAGCGCGGCTCGACGCCGGCCGCGGTCGTGCGCGCCTGGAGGTAGCGCGGCCGCCCGCCGACGTAAAAGGGAAAGAGCAGGCGGTGATGGTAGAACGTCAGGTGCTCCTTCCGATTAAAGAGGCCGGCGCGGCGCAGCGTCTCGACGGAGAAACCGTCCGACATGCTCCGCATGACGCGGCGGTAGGCGCGGCGCGGGAAGTAGGTGACGCCCGCGCGCCGCGCGGTGGCGGCGTCGATGCCGCGGCGCGCGAGGTAGGCCGTGCCTTCGAGCTGGTCTTCGGCGCGGCAGATTTCGAGGAAGTGCGCGCAGACGGCGGCGGCCGGCTCGGCTTCGAGCGGCTCGAAGCTCTCCTCCGCCTCGGAGGCGTCCGGCGCCGACGCCGCGGCGAGCGAGGGGCGGCGCCCCTTGCGCCCGTCGAGCCCCAGCTCGCGCGCCAGTTCCCTCACCGCGCGCGCGAAGCTGACGCCGTGCATCAGCTCGTAGAAGGTGATGGCGTCGCCGCCCTCGTCGCGCGAGAAGCAGTTGAAGAGTCCCTGCTGTAAGTCGATGGAGAGGCTCGGGTGCCCCTTGCCGCTGTGCGCGTGCGCGGGGATGGGGCAGAGGGATTGCAGCCGCGCGCCCGACGCGCGCGCCTCGGGGCAGTAGCGCAGGTAGAAGGCGCGGTAGTCGATGCAGCGCTTGACCTCGTCGCGCAACTCGCGCAGCTCTTCGGGTGCCCCGCCGTCCGGCCTCATGCGTGAGAAGGTAATCGGCGGCGGTCGAAAAGTGAAGGGGGAGGCGGGCGGCCCCGTCCGTTTGCTTTCGGGTCATCTTCGAGCCTTTCCGACTTGCCCAACCATTTGGCGAGAGCTAACATCTACGCACTGCGGTATTTTTCAAACCTCTGGAGAAGTAAGACATCAATGTACAAGTCAATTTTTAGACCCAGCGGCCTGAGGGTCGTCTGCACCCTGCTGCTAATCGCGGCCTGCGCCGGCGCGGCCTTCGCACAGCTCGGCGGCCTCGGCGGCCTCGGCGACAAGCTGAAGAAGAAGACGCCCAACCTGCTCGGCGACAAGCAGCCGATCACGACCAGCCTCTCGGACGCCAAGTGGGGCGACGCCTCGAAGGACGGCGTCACGCCGCGCGAGGCGGGCCGCTCGCTGATGACTTTGCAGCGCACGCCCAACGGCGGCTTCGTCCTGCAACCCGGCTACTACTCGATGCAGACGCAGAGCTACTGCCTCAAGGCCGGCACGCACGGCCCCGGCGAGGGCGACGGCTACCTCTTCGCGCCGCCCAAGGGCCCGGCCGAGGACGCCGTGATGACCATCGTCCGCAACTCGGTCAACCGCCCCGAGATTCCCCAACAGAAGATTCAGCAGCTCCTGTGGGCCATCATCGCGCGCGCCAAGTTCGAAGACCTACAGGGCGACATCAAGGCCGTCGCCTCGCAACTGCTCACGCCGCGCCAGCTCGCCGGTCTCAACCGCAGCGCGCTCGACGTGCTCCAGGGCAACGCGCTGACCGACGCGCTCGGCGGCGTCCCCGCACCGCTCCGCCAGATCGCGCAGGCCGAGGCGCAGCTCCGCCAGATGCTGACCACGCCCGGCGCCTCCTTCGCGGAGATGGAGCGCGTCGCCGTACTCTCGGGCAACGCCCCGTTCGGCCCGGGCAGTCAGCAGGTGCCTTCGGGCCGCTGGTCAGCCCACCCGGACGGCTACTACGTGCGCTACATCCCTTCGGGCTACAGCTCGACGCGCGTGGAGATTTGGGTGCCGCAGGGCAGCCCGGCCGTCGGCAAGGAGTACGACCCGGCGGCGCACATCGCCGT
>DAIRFV010000161.1:0-13066 GCA_036794905.1 Pyrinomonadaceae bacterium
AGATGATATCTACGCTCCCCGCTTTGATATTCGGCCTTCACCTTCTTCTGCATTAGTAAATCGATGAAGACCACTCCAAGTTGGTTTTCAGTTAACTTAGTAGAAGTCACTATTTCACTCCAAGTTCGGCAACCCTTCCTTATAGCGTCCAGCACGAGTTGACGGTTTTCTATTGGCGGAGGGTTGCGTCTTTTGTTCATAGCACATATAGAAATTCCTATTTCCTCAGCCATTCCACTGCCTAAATCTCTATTGCCATTTGTAATACTTTAGGATTATTGTTCTGCCGCCCAAATTCAATCAATAGAGCTAACGGTATTGTGATGATGAGCGATGATTGAAAAGGAGGAGCGAGATGGGTTTTATCTTCGGCGCAGGTGGCGCGGCGGTAAGTTTTGTAGCGGTAATACTGCTAATCGCCGCTTCCAGAGTTCTCGGCTTCCAGAGTTCCACCTTTAATAGGCTTGTTCTTGTGATTTGTCCTTTAGTCGGGATGGTATGCGGGTGGCTCCTGTATAACTTTATTGAGAGTAAGAGAATCGAGTCTGAGTTGGAGCAAGACCGAATCAGGTATGAACAGGAACGGCGAAAAAGTTAGAGCTATAGTGATGAGCAAAAAAAGATAAAAAAATTCCGCTGGAATCAAGAATGCAACATATGCACCTCAGCAGAGTCCCTTTCCGACAACTAACCTCCAACTACAATCCTTAAAACTTCCATCTCCTTTTCTGAACCTATACCGGATTCTGTGTAAGTGAGTTTTGGTTGAGTCCGCCCATTGGGGCTCGACCGTCGAACAGTATAGCGAACTGGTTCATCGCCCCGCTCCAGTTCTTGATGGGCATCCTCCACCGCGGATGTGTCCAAATGAAAACGGCTACCCTTTCGAGTAGCCGTTAACCTCTTGAACCTTTTGGTGGAGCAGAGGGGGATCGAACCCCTGACCTCCGCATTGCGAACGCGGCGCTCTGCCAAACTGAGCTACTGCCCCACGCGAGGGTAGATATTAGGGGGAGGTGGGGGGAGTGTCAAGTGTGCATACAAACAGAGACAGCGCCTTCCCCCTCGCGGGAAGAAGGCGCTGCTGCTGTGGACGATGCTCTGACGCCGAGGCGCCAGGGCGTCTCAAGAAGCCGGCACGGGCCGTTGGAGGCCGGGCGGCGTTCTAACTCGTGTGTTCCCGCCTTTAGACGACGGGACGGCGTCCGGTCAACAGGTTGATCACGAAGATAACCAGGGCCACGACGAGCAGCAAGTGGATCAGACCGCCGCCGACGCCGCCGATGAGACCCAGAAGCCAAAGAACCAGCAGAATCACAAGAATGGTCCAAAGCATGTTCACTATCCTCCTCAGTTACTCACCCACAAATTTTTGAACTCCCAAGCACCTGCCTATCTCAATAACAACGGCCGTGCCATAGCGCGCACACGGCGCCGGCAGAGGGATGTAAGTCATACTATTTCAGCGTTTGTGAGATTTGCCGGCCCTTTCGCCGGGACGGCGGACGGCGAGCGGCCTGGGGAAAGCGAATCAAAACGCGTCTCTCTTTGAGTTACACAGCGGCCTAAAAGGGGACGGTCGGTTCTTGCACATTGATTGCGGGCGGGATGCGCTCCGAGAGTGTTTAGCTGAAAGACGCGCGCGGACTTTTGTTTGACACGCACCGCCCTGCGGGTGCTTTAATGGCGGGGCGCGGCCTTCCAAAAGTCTTCCCCGGGGGCGCGCTTCGCGTTCGAGACGCGCAGGGCCGTGGCCCCGCGCGCGAGGAGTCGAATGTCAAGGGTTACCCCGCTCAGAGCACTCTTCCTCATACTCTTCGCTCTGCAATCCGTCACACACGCACGGCAGGCGCCGCGCGTAGAGACGCCGGCCGTCGCCGCCGCCCCGCCGATCGCGGCCGCGGGCGCCGAGGCGGAGCGCCGCCGTGAGTCGTTCGACATCGTCTGGCGGACGGTCAGGGAGAACCACTTCGACCCGAAGTTCGGCGGCGTGGACTGGGACGCCGTGCGCGCGGAGTTCGCCCCGCGCGCCGCAGACGCGCGCACCGACCGCGAGCTGCACGCGCTCTTGCAGCAGATGCTCAACCGCCTCGGCCGCTCGCACTTCAACATCATCCCGCCCGAGGCCATCCCCTCGATTGAAGCGGAGGACGAGTTCAGGGGCGGGGAGGGCGAGGAAAGAAACGCCGGGGACGAGGAGCCGCGCCGCAAGGGGAGCCTGCGCGCGGCCGAGCAGTTGACCTACGGCATCGGCATCGACCTGCGCGTCGTCGGGGGCGCGGCGCTCGTCACGCGCGTCGAGCCGGGCTCGCCGGCCGCGCGCGCGGGGCTGCGCACGGGGCACGCGCTGCGCAGCATAGACGGCCAGCCCCTCTCGGAAATCCTCCGCACGATCCGGCTCGTGGCCGTCTACGAGCCGTCGGCGCGCAACCAGATTCCGGCCGAGATCATCGTCGGCTACGTCAACGGCCCGCCGGGCACGAGCGTCAAACTCACCTTCCTCGACGGGCGCAACCGCCTGCGCCGCGCCGTCGTCCCGCGCGAGCGCCTGAAGGGCGAGCTGGTGCCGCTCTTCCGGGCGCTCCCTGCGCAGTTCGTCGAGTTCGAGTCGGCGCGCCTGCGCGGCCGGATAGGCTACGTGCGCTTCAACCTGTTCGCGGCGCCCGTGCTCGAAAAGTTCTGCGCGGCGCTGCGCGAGATGAAGGACGCGCCCGGCATTGTGCTCGACCTGCGCGGCAACCGCGGCGGACTGCTCGGGCTCGTCTACGGGCTGGGCGGACTGCTTGAGACGCGCCCCGTCTCGTTCGGCGTGATGCGCACGCGCGCGGGCTGGCACGAACTCGGGATCGTGCCGCAGAAGAACGCGTACCGCGGGCAGCTCGTCGTGCTCATCGACGCCGAGACGCAGTCGGCGGCCGAGATATTCGCGGGCGGCGTGCAGGCGTCGGGGCGCGCCGTCGTCGTCGGCCAGCGCAGCGCGGGCGCGACGCTGCCGTCGGCGGCGAAGGAGCTGCCGACGGGCGCGATTCTTCAGTACGCCTTCGCGGACTTCGTCGCGGCCGACGGCCGGCACATCGAGGGCCTCGGCGTCGAGCCGACCCTGCCAATCAAGCTCACGCGCCGCGGGCTCCTCGCGGGCCGCGACCCGCAGCTCGAAGCGGCGCTCGACACCATCGACACCAAAGGCACGGCGAACGCCGTCGTCGTCGCCGCGCCCGCGCCGCCGCCCGTCCCCGCCGCCGTGGGGGACGGCGGCGGCGGCGAGACTAATAAGGCTCAGCCGTCTGAAGAAGGGAAGGGGGCGGGAGTCACTCCGGGGGCCGCGGGCCTGGCGCCCGAGGTCGAACGGATACTTGAGCGATACGCCGAGGCGACGGGGGTGCGGCGGCGCGGGTCGGACGCGCCGCTTTCGACGCGCGTGTCGAAGGGAAGGATCGAGGGCGCGTACGCGGGGATGAAGGTGAGCGGCACGGTCGAAGTCGTGGAGAAGTCGCCCGACAAGTTCGTCGCGCTCGTCAACGTGGACGGGCTCGGCGTCATCCGACGCGGTTTCACGGGCGAGTACGGCTACATGCAGATTCCTCTGTTCGGCTTCCGGCGCGTCGAGGGCGCGGAGCTTGCGGGGCTGAGGCTTGAGGCGCGTTGGACGTGGGCGGACGACCTGCGGCGGCTCTACCCCGCGATGGCGCTGAAGGGGCGCGAGGAGGTCGCGGGCGCGGAGGCGCAGGTCGTCGAGGCGACTACGCAGTCGGGCACGCGCACGATGCTCTACTTCGACGCGCAGACCGGCCTGCTCGTGCGGCGCGACAAGACTTACTTCGAGGACTTCCGCGCGGTGGACGGGGTGAGACTCCCGTTCAGAATCCGCGACGACTTCTCGGTCATCACCTACAGCGAGGTCAGGCACAACGCCGCGGTCGAGGACGCGCGCTTCGTGGAAGAGAAGGACTGCTTCACGCGTTGAAGGGGAAGGCCGTAGGCATAAAGCAGTAGGCAGGAGGCAGCAGGCTGTGGGCAGTTAAGAACAGGAAGACTCCTGACGAGTCTTCCTCTACGAAACGGGGGCGGCGAGTCATTAACCTCGCCGCCCCCGTTTTCACGCGCGGATTCTTTACTGAAAGCTTCTTGCCTCTAACTGCCTGCTGCCATCTGCCTCCTGCCTACTCCCTTACGGCAGCGCCTCGATGTTGATGAAGAACTTGAAGCTGCCGGTCTGCTGGAGGCCGAGCAGGAAGCGCACGTCGAGGGTCGCGCCGTTGGCGAGCGGCGTGGCGAGCGTGACCGTGCCCGAGGAGAGCGACGAGTTGAAGCCGCCGCCGTTGAGCTGGCTGGGCGGCTGCTCCAGCGTCGTGCCCTGGACGGTGACGTTCGAAGTGCCGGAGCCGCACGGCGCGCGGTCAACCGTGACGACGACGGCCGTCGAGGTGCGCGGCCGGAGGTCGGCGATGCCCGACGGGGCCGGGAAGGTCGTCAGGTCGATGACGCGCCAGCGCAGGCGCGTCACGTTGCCGCCGGTGAAGTTCGTCACCGTCCGGCGGATGTCGAGCGTGCCGAAGGTGGAGTTGTTCGCCGGGTCGGAGGTGAAGTCGCGCACGCGGTTCGGCGGCGAGTTGGCGCTCACGCACATGTCGAGCGAGTTAACGGTGAACGACGCGTTGCGCTGGATGGGGCTCGAAAGGTTCTCCGGCCCCGGCGCGCCGAGCCGCTGGCCGGCGCCCGCGCTCGTGCCGTTCGTGTCCACGAAGACGAAGTCGGCCGCGTTGTTGTTCGTGTCCTTCGGCGTCGAGATGGGGCAGTTGCCGAAGGTCGTGATCGAGCCCGACTTGCCGCAGTTGTCGCGGTAGAAGGAGTAGTCAATCGAGAACGGCGTCAGCGCGGGGTAGCCCGTCCCCTCCTTGTAGAGCGTGTTCGCCTCGGACGTGGAGCCGACGGCGTCGAGCCGGTTGGCGAGCACAAAGTTGCCCGCCACCGAGGTGTTGAAGATGGCGATGCCGGCGTTGTCGGGGATGTCGGTCGTGTAGGTGGCGTCGCCCGTCGCGGTCGTGCCGTTGCCGGCCGGGTAGCTGGCCAGGCTGTAGCCGACGGAGTTGACGCAGAGGTAGTGACCGCGGTTCGGGATGACCGTCCCGTTCGGGATGACGCAGCGCGCCACGCCGTTCGAGGCCGCCACGGCGTAGCCCGTGCCGCCGCCCGCGACCGTGTGGTCGGCGCCGGAGTTGTTGTAAAGCTCGATGAATTCGTCGTTGGCCCCGTTGGGGCCGCGCACGCGGAACTCAGAGATGATGAGCTGCGCCGAGGTCTCCGCCGCGCTGACGAAGACGAAGGCCGCGAACACGGCCGCGTAGAAGAGAAGGGAAGGACGTCTTAGGGAGTTGCGCATCTTTAAAGCTCTCCTGTCATTGTCTGGACTGGCAAAGCTGTCGGCCTGACCGCCCGCCGAAAGGCCGGGCCTGTCCCTGACCGGCACCCGCGCGAGTGATTGCGGTTGGAGATTTCAACGCGCCGCGGACGAGTCCCGGCCATTGCCGGGGTCGCCTGGGCGCGAGCGAGGGGCAAAGATAAGGTAGAGCTAAATCTCGGTGAGAATACGTCGCCCGAAAAGCTACCATGAGTGCCTCTGTACGGTCAACGACTTTCGGCCGCGCCCCGGCGAGGCGTCGAGAGCGAGAACGGCGGTGCCTTCAGAAGGCCGCCGCCGTTCTCGTTCCTGCTCAGGTGAAGCTTAACTTTCGGTGAGTAGACTTCGGCCGGGAACATAACATCGGTGTGAGGGGCGGGTTAACGGTCTGCCCCGCGCGCGCTCGCGGACGCCGCGTCGAGCACTTCCGTCAGGCGCTCGGCGTGCTGGCCGCCGCCCTGCGCCATGTCCGGTCGCCCGCCGCCGCGCCCCCCGAGCGTCTCGCAGGCCGCGCGCATCAGCGCGTTCACGTCAACGGACGCGTCCGCCGCGCGCGCGAAGACGAGCCGCGCCGCCCCGCCCTCGGCCGAGCCGAGCAGCGCCACGGCGCGCGCGTGCGCGGCGAGCGCCGACGCCAGACGTCGCAACGCCTCCGCGTCGCGCCCCTCGAAGGCGCGCGCGATGACGACGGGCGCGTGCTCGTCCTTTCCCGGGGAGCGGTCGGGCGCGCCCGCGGCCTCCTCGTAAAGCTCGCGCGCCTCGGCCCGCGCGGCCGTCTCTTCGGCGGCGCGCAGGCGGCGCTGCAACTGCTTGTGCTCCTCCTGTAGACGCGCGGCGGCCTCGGCCGCCTCGTCGCGCCCGACGCTGAAGAGCGCGGCCGTCGCGCGCTCCGTGCGGTTGGCGCGGGCGTAGTCTTCGAGCGCGCGCCCGCCCGCGGCGAAGGTGACGCGCACCAACCCCTTCGCGCGCTCCCACTGCCGCGCGACGACGCAGCCGACCTCGCCGGTCGAGGCGGCGTGCGTCCCGCCGCACGGGCTGAAGTCGAAGCCCTCGATCTCGACGACGCGCAGCTCGCCCGCGCGCGCAGAGTCTTTCCTCAAGGGCAGCCGCGCCGCCTCGTCCGCCGTGACGAGGTGGACGCGCACGGGGCGGTCGCCCCAGACGATTTCGTTGGCGCGGCGGACGGCGCGCTCGACGCGCTCGTCCGAAGGGTCTGACAGCTCCACGTCTATCTCGCAGGCGTCCGAGGTCATGCGGAAGCTGCGCGTCTGCGCGCCGTAGAGCTCGACGAACGCCTGCGAGAGGATGTGCTGACCCGTGTGCTGCTGTATGTGGTCGAGCCGCCGGGGCCAGTCCACGCGCCCCTTCACCAACTGACCTTCGGCGGGCGCCTCGCCCTCGCAGACGTGCAGGACGCCGCCGCCCTCCTCGTCCACGCACTCGACGACGCGCGCCGCGCCGAGCACGCCCGTGTCGGTCGGCTGCCCGCCGCCCGTGGGGTAGAAGGCCGTCCGGTCGAGCACGACGGCCGCGCGCCCGTCCTCAGTCCTCGAGACCGAGACGACGCGCGCCTCGAACTCGACGAGGTGCGAGTCTGCATGGTAGAGCCGTTGGGTCATGAGTGAGAGTTGATAGCCGACCTGACGCGCCGCGTCAAGCGACTCTTTTGACAGCCGCGGCGACCGCCGCCGATAATCGCGGCGCGGTCTCCCTTAACACGACGCTCCCAACTTCCGACGACGGGGTCAAGAACGATGACACGCTCCGCCCGCGCCTGCGCGCGCGCACTCTGCCTCCTCATGCTCGCGGCGCTCTTCGCCGCGCACGCGCGCGCGCAGGACACTTCCGCGCCCGCCTACAAAATCTCTTACACCATCTCGATGCCGAGCCCGGCGTCGCACCTGTTCGAGGTGCAGGTTGACGTGAGCGGTGTCACGGGCGCCGACCACGTCGACTTCCAGATGCCGCGCTGGTCGCCGGGGCGCTACGCCGTCTTCGACTTCGCGAAGAACGTGCAGGAGGCGCGCGTCTCGCCGTACTGCAAACCACAGACGAAGTGCGAGCGCGGCAGCCTCCCGGCCGCACGTCTCGACACGCAGACGTGGCGCGCCGACGCGCAGGGCGCGGACGGCCTGACCTTCTCCTACAAGGTCTTCGCCGACGACCTCTCGGGCACCTTCTCGCAGCTCGACGCGCGCCACGCGAACTTCAACGGCCACTCGGTCTTCGCCTACGTCGTCGGCCACAAGCACGACCCCGTGACGTTGAAGGTCAACGCGCCGCAGGGCTGGAAGATCATCAACGGCCAGTCGAAGAACACGGAGCAGAGCGAGTTCCGCTTCGCCAACTACGACCTGCTCGCGGACACGCCGACCGAGGTCGCGCCCGACTTCACCGTCCAGACCTTCGAGGTCGCGGGCAAGAGTTACCGCGTCGTCGTCCACTCGTTCGGCGACGAGGGCGGCCGCCGCGCGGAACTCACGAAGCGCGTCGAGCGCGTCGTGCGCGCCGAACTCGCCATGATGCCCGAGCCCGACTACGAGCAGTACACCTTCCTCTTCCACTTCGACCCGACGGCGCGCCGCGGCGACGGCATGGAGCACCTGAACTCGACGCAGATCGTCGAGACCTCCGCGCTCGGCGACGGCCGGACTCTGGACGAAGCGGTCGGGACGGCCGCGCACGAGTTCTTCCACGTCTGGAACGTGAAGAGGATGCGGCCCGCGGGGCTGGGGCCCTGGGACTTCACGCGCCCCGTGGTCACGCGCGGGCTCTGGATCGCGGAGGGGTTCACGAACTACTACGGCAAGCTCGCGCAGCGGCGCGCCGGGTTGTGGGAGGACGAGCAACTGTTCGGCGCCTACGCGGGCGCCATCGGCGGCATCGAGAACGCGCCCGGCGTCCGCCTGACGAGCGCGGTCGAGTCGAGCATCCTCGCGCCCTTCATCGACCGCGCGTCGCACGACCAGCGCACCAACACCGCCAACACGCTCGTCAGCTACTACCCGAAGGGCGAGACGGTGGCCGTCGCGCTCGACCTCCTCATCCGCGGTCGCTCGAAGGGTCGCGCCTCGCTCGAAGACGTGATGCGCCGCGCCTACGAAGAGTTCTATTCGAAGAGCGCCGGCGACAGCTACTACCTCAAGGGGCGCGCCTACACGGTCGAGGAGTTCGAGCGCCTCGCCTCCGAGACGACCGGCCTCGACCTCTCCGACTTCTTCCGCCGCCACGTCCACGGCACGGAGACCCTCCCCTACGCGGAGGCGCTCGCCCACGTCGGCCTCCGCTTCACGCGCACGCCCGAAGCCGCGCGCGCCTCCTACCGCATCGAGCGCGACGACACGGCCCCGCCCGAAGCGCGCGCGCTGCGCGAGGCGTGGCTGAAGGGAAAGTGAGAAGAGCGTGAACCGTGAACCGTGAACCGTGAACCGTGACAAGAGGAAGGCAGTTCTTCACTTGTCACGGTTCACGGTTCACGGTTCACGGTTCACGCCCCGGAACCTTTTCCCCCTCGCCGCGTCTAACCTCGCGGCACCGGGAGAAGGAAGAGGTCTCCGGTAAATGTATAGAACGATCAAACGTCTCTTCGCGGCTTCGGCCTTCCTGACGCTCTGCTCGATAGCCAGTCTCTACTTCGGCTCGCGCGTGGCCGCGGTGGCCGCGCCGGCTCAACATGCCAACCCGCTCGCCGCGCAGTTCGGCGGCGACCCGGGCGACGGCTGGATGCTCGCGGGCGGCTTCCTGATGCTCGTCGCGCTGGCCTTCGCCTCCGCGGGCGTGATGCTCTGGACGCGCGAGCGCCACGGCGGCTGAGGCCGCTCGGCGCGCCCCGCGCCACATCCATGCCTCGGGGCCGGCCTCGACGGTCGGCGGGCGCTCGAAGACGCGCGCCTCGTGCGCGGGGTTGAGGACGTACGCGTGGGCGTGCGGGCGTCGCCCTCGTGGGCGACCTTCGAGGGCGTCAACACGCCGCCCGCTGCGACGCAGTCCCTGAGCCCGACGTGGGGCTCGTAGCCTTTTGTGAAGTGAGGTTGACTGCGTGGGTTAATGGAGATCGGGGGCGCCGGCTCGCGGCTTCAGTTCGAGGGGAGCCCCGCCCAGACGATCTTCAACGCGCCGCCCTGTCTGACTAAGAGCAGGCTGTAGGCGTTCGGCGCGAAGACGCGGAAGAGGCGCGTGCCCTCCGGGTAGCCCGCGAGCCCCGCGCCCGCCGTCTCCACCTCGTCGCGCGAGAAGCCCTCGCCGAACAGCCGCAGGTTCGCTTCGAGGTGCTTGCCCTGCGCCAGCGACTCGGCGAGGCGCGGGCGCGTGAGGCGGACGGCCTCTTCGAGCGCCGCCGCGACGGCGCGCAACTCCTCCGGCGTCCTGATGACGACCTCGTCCTCCTGCTTCTTCAGGAAGTTCGCGAGCGCCTTGTTCGCGCCCATGACCTTGACGGCCTCGGGCGGGAAGACGCCGAGCACGGTGCCTGCGTCGTACTTATCGGGGTCGCCCAAGTCCTGAAAACTCTGGCGGGCGATGAGCGACAGGAACATGAAGTGGAGCAGGTTGTCGGCGGCGACGCGCACGCGCCGCCAGTCCTCGGCGGACGCCCTCCCGGCGAGCGAGCGCTCGAAGGTGAGCGAGGGCACGCCCGCGAGCATGAAGGTGTTCGTCTGCACGCGCCCCGCCCAGTCGTCGAGACCTTTGAGCTGGCGCGACATGAAGTCGTCCGCGTACATCTCGCGCGCGACCGCCCCGAAGTCCTGCGTCGCCCGCAGCCGCTCGGCGAAGGCCGCGGCCGTCGCCCGCGCCTCGGCCGCCTCCTCTCCGGTGACTTTGCCCGCGGGCGCCTGCCCCGCCGCCGCACCCGTCATCAACAACGCCAGCACCGACGCGACCGCCAGCCCCTTTTTCAACCCGCCGTACTTCATCATTGCTCTTACCCGTTAGACCGAGCCCCTGCTCGTCAAACTACATTCAAAATTTTTCTGACGCTCACCCTCCTCCGAGTTAAGGGACGATGACCTCCAGCCCCTCTTTGACGACTTCGAACGTCATCGGCAGCTCGCCGATCAGTTCGCCGTCGGCCTGCACGCCCACGTCGCCCACGCAGCGCAGGCGCGCGGCGCGGCGGAAGGTGACGCCCGGCGTGCCCTCGCGCGCGCCGCCGCGCATCGCCTGCCCGAGCAGACGCAGGTAGCGCAGGCGGCTGTGCGTGTCGATGACGCAGACCTCGAACTCTTCGGCGTCGAGCCGCGCGCGCGGCGTGATGGCTAAGCCGCCGCCGTACCACGGCGCCTTGCCGACGGCCGCGTAGGTCGCGGGCAGGCGCTCGCCGCCTACCTCGACCGTGAACTCGCGCGGCACCCAGTGCGCGAGGTGCGCGAGCCCCGCGTACCAGAAGGCCGCCTCGCCCACGCGCCGCTTCAGGCGCGGCCGGACGCTCTGCACGACCGAGGCGTCGAGCCCCACGCCCGCCAGCATGAAGAAGTAGCGCCGCTCATCCGTCCGCTCGTTCGTCGCCGCGCCGAGCGTGATGCGGCGCGCGCGCCCGCGTGCGAAGACCGCGGCCGCCTCCGACGCGCCGCGCGGCAGCCCCAACTGCCGGGCGAGCACGTTCGCCGTCCCCGCCGGCCAGACCAACATCCGCACGCCCGACCCGACGAGCCCCTGTATCGCCTCGTGCACCGTCCCGTCGCCGCCGCGCGCGATGACGTCCGTCGCGCCCGCGCGCGCGGCCTCCCCGGCGAGCCGCGCGGCGTCGTGCGGCCCGGCCGTCGCCCTGACCTCCACGTCGATGCCGCTCGCGCGCGCGGCGGCGCAAAACGTCTCGACCGGCCGCGCCGGGTCTCGGCCGCGCCCCGCGTTCGGGTTGTAAATCAAGACCGCCTTGCGTTCGTTCATCGAGTATGACTGTTGGCGGCCGATGCCGCCTCATCCCCCGTTCGCGGCCAACCTGTTATGCCGCGCGGCGGCCCACTTCGCCAGGCCGATCGTCGCGTAGATGGCTGCCGCTATGCAGGCGCCGACGAGCGCCCCCGCCAATGCCAAAAATAGCAGACCGAAGATGATGATTCCCCCGTCGGGGCCGCACAGCATGGCGAATGACATCGAAAGCACCTCCCGAGCTTACCGCCTCAGCGGCGAACTTTAAATCAGAACTCGCCGGACTCCTCTGCAAGGCCGGTGCCGCCGCCACGCTTTAACTTTTACCGCGGAAAACCCGCGCCGGCCGGCCCGCGCCGCAAGCCGCCGCGGACACTTGTCGGGCGTTGATTGCCCAATAAATATAGGGGCGCGGACAAACCACGCCCCTACGGTCTAGAACTCGACCCTTAACTATTCCAGACGGTAGTTGGGCGCCTCCTTCGTGATGATGACGTCGTGGACGTGCGACTCCTTGAGGCCGGCGGGGCTGATGCGGATGAAGCGCGTGTCCTCCTGAAACTCGCGGATGTCGCGGCAGCCGGTGTAGCCCATGCCGGCGCGCAGGCCGCCGACGAGTTGCGTCACCATGTCGGCGAGCGTGCCCTTGTAGGGGACGCGCCCCTCGATGCCCTCGGGGACGAGCTTCGACTCGACGTCGGTCGTCTCCTGCGCGTAGCGGTCGCGCGAGCCCTCGCGCATCGCGCCGATACTTCCCATGCCGCGGTACGCCTTGAACGAGCGGCCCTGGAAGAGTATCAGCTCGCCCGGCGACTCCTCCGTCCCGGCGAAGAGCGAGCCGATCATCACCACGTCGGCGCCCGCGGCGATGGCCTTCGCCACGTCGCCCGAGAACTTGACGCCGCCGTCGGCGATGACGGGGACGCCCGTCCCTCTCGCCGCCTCGACGCAGTTATCGATGGCCGTGATCTGCGGCACGCCCGCGCCCGTCACGACGCGCGTCGTGCAGATGGAGCCGGGGCCGATGCCGCACTTGACGGCGTCGACGCCCGCGTCGATCAGTTCGCGCGTGGCGACGCCGGTGGCGACGTTGCCGGCGATGAGCTGCGTGTCGGGGTGGCGGCGCTTGACCTCGCGCACGGCCTCGACGACGCGCGAGGAGTGGCCGTGCGCGGTGTCGATGACGAGGCAGTCCACGCGGGCTTTAACTAATTCGTCGGCGCGCTCGCGGAAGTCGCCCGTGGCGCCGATGGCGGCGGCGACGCGCAGGCGGCCGAGGTCGTCCTTGGCGGCCGAAGGGTAGCGGATGGCCTTCTGGATGTCCTTGACCGTGATGAGACCTTTGAGGTGCTTGTCGGTGTCTACGACCAACAACTTCTCGATGCGGTGTTTTTGCAGGACGCCCTTGGCCTCGTCGAGCGTGGTGCCGACGGGGACGGTGACGAGCGGCTGCGGCGTCATCACCTCGGAGACGGGGATGTCGAAGCGCGTCTCGAAGCGGAGGTCGCGGTTGGTGATGATGCCGACGAGGTGGCCGTCCTCGTCAACCACGGGGACGCCCGAGATTTTGTAGCGCTGCATCACGGCCAGCGCCTCGCGCACGGGGCGGTCGGGTCGGATGGTGACGGGGTCGACGATCATCCCCGACTCGCTTCGTTTGACCCGATCGACCTCTTCGGCCTGCCGCTCGACGGGGAAGTTCTTGTGGATGACGCCGATGCCGCCCTGCTGCGCAATCGCGATGGCGAGGCGGCTCTCGGTGACGGTGTCCATCGCGGCCGAGCAGAGCGGGATGCGCAG
>DAIRFV010000434.1:0-3544 GCA_036794905.1 Pyrinomonadaceae bacterium
CTGCTGCGCCACAACCCGCGACTGACGCCGAACATGGTCAAGGCCATCCTGATGTACACGGCGCAGCCGCTCGCGGGCTTCAACGCCTTCGAGCAGGGCGCGGGCCAGCTCAACATGGAGGGCGCGGTGCGCCTCGCCAAACTCTTCCGCACAGACCTGCCGCAGTACTGGAACCCTTCGGTGCTGAACGTGACGATGCCGCTCGGCACGTCGCTGCTCAAGTCGGGCGTGACGGCGCCCACCCCGCAGACGACCGTCGCCGGCCACACCTTCGGCTGGTCGCGCGGGATCGTCCTCGACCACGCGACCGCCTCGGGCCCCGAACTGATAACGAAGTACCAGAAGGTCTACGGGACGGGCGTGATTCTCGGCGACGGCACGCTCCTGGACGGCGCGGGCGTCATCATGGTCGACCTGACGCGGATGTCGCTCGGCGTCGTCATGGCCGACCGCATCATGAAGAGCGACGGCGCGCTGCTGGGCGAGGGCACGCTCTTCCTTAACAGCGGCACGCTCCTGACCGACGGCACGCTCCTGACCGACGGCACGCTCCTGAGCGACGGGGTCATCCTGGGCGACGGCACGATTTTGAGCGACGGCGTCATCCTGGGCGACGGCACGCTGCTCAACGACTTTACGGCGCGCGCGCAGAGCGTGACGCTGACGGGTGACGACACCGCCGCGATGTCCGCCGTGAAGGACACCACGACGACCACGACGACTCCGACCAGCCCGACTAAGAAGAAGTAGTCAGTAGTCAATAGTCAGCAGGAAAGAGACGAGGAACAGGGCGGCTCTCATCAACGGTTGATGAGAGCCGCCCTGTTCATATCTACTCCGAGTTTTCTACCGTCTAACTTTCCCCTCCCGGCAAGATAATCAAGACCGAAGGGACGCCCGCGGGGTCGTGGAGGCGGAGGTAGAAGTGGCCGATGCCGGCGAGGCCGAGGAGGCGGCGGGGGTCTCGCCGCCCTGGAGGACGCCGCAGGGCCAGGGGCTGAAGGTCTTGCGGTACTGCTCGACGGCGGCGAGTCCGACCTGCTCGGCGAGGCGTTGGTGCGAGTCGTCGCCGAAGACGCGCGAGGCGTAGACGAGCAGGTCGGCGTTGCCCGCGCTGCCGTGGCAGAGCGAGTAGTTGGCCTGCCCCGGCGCGGTGGGCGCGGCGAGCGTGCGGCCGGTGCAGCGCAGCGCGGCCTCGGCCTCGCGGCGGTAGACCTCCTGCCCGGTCAGCTCATACACGCGCACGCGCGAGAGGCCGATACCGGGCGCGCCGTGGCACCACGCCGCCATGAAGCCGGGCTGGTTGCCGCCGCCGCTCCCCCACGTGTCGTAGAGGCCGCGGAAGTCGGGCCAGTTCTCCTGCCGCGGGTCGAACCACTGCCGCTCGTAGGCGAAGCCCTGCTCGGCGGCGACGCGGAACTTCTCTTCCCCGGTCGCCTTCCAAAGCTCAAGCAGCGCCCAACTGATGCCGGCCGCGCCGTGCGAGAAGCCGTTGAGGTCTTGCGTGCGCTGCTCGGCCGGGATGTTGAGCGTGTTCCAGGACCAGCCCGTCGGCGTCTTGCGCGCGGCGCCTATCAAAAACTCTCCGTGGCGGCGCGCGAGTTCGAGCAGGGGCTCACGGTCGTACTTGCTCCGGAGATGAAGGAGTGCCGGTACGGCTCCGGCGCTTCCCGCGAGCACGTCGGTCGCGCGTTCGTCGGGCTCGAAGGCGATGAGCGCCTCGACGATCTCAAGGCCGCGGTCAACGAACTCCTGCCCGCCGATGAGTTCGCCGATGCGCGTCAGCGCGTAGCCGATGCCGGTGTGGCCGGTGTAGAAGCCGGTGCGCGTCTGCGCGGGCAGTTCTTCGAGGCGCGAGAGCGCCTGGCGCGCGCCGCCCACGGCCGTCTCGCGGAAGAGCGCTTCGCCGGTCACAGCGTATGCTTCGGCGAGGGAGAGCGCGACGCCGGAGGTGCCCGAGTAGAGGTCGGGGCCGAAGGCGCGGTGCGCGACCGCCCACTGCCCGCCGACGAACTCCATCGAGTCGCCCAGCCAGTTGCAGCGCCCGCCCGCCCACACCGCGTCGCGGCACAGGCGCGCGGCGATGAAGTCGGCCGCATCGAGGAACCCGCCCACCTGTGCGCTCATGCGGCCTCCCTGTCGAGCGTGAACTCGTACTGATCGATTGAGCGCGGGTTGAGGTACGGCGCTTCGAGCTTGAGGCCGTAGGCGGCGAAGTGTCGCTCGACCTCTTCGAGCCTCGAGGCGTCGTCGCGCGCGCCGCGCGCGGGGGCGCCGAGAAGTCCTTCCGCCAGTATGCGGCAGCGCTGCATGCCGAAGCTCTCGCCCGTGTAGGGCTCTTCGGCCAACGCCAGACCGTCGGCGAGCCGCTTGGTGAAGAGCGGCGCTTCGGGGCGGAGATGCTCGGCGACCTCCTCGTAGACGTGCGCGAGCACGCGCGCGGTGACGCGGTAGAAGCGCTTGTCGACGTAGAGGACGGCCGCGTCGTTGCGCGTGTAGAAGGCGGAGTTGGTCAGACACTTGATGCGGAAGGGCACCTGGAAGCGATTGAGGCCGCGCGTGACCGAGCGCATGAGCGGGGCGGCGCCCTCGGCGCGCAGGTTCCAGTAGAAGCGCGCGAGGCTGAAGCTGTCCAGCTCGCCCGCCTGCGCCTCGCCGAAGGCGAAGTAGAAGCCGGGCTGCATCGTCTTCGTCTCGCGGCTGAAGAAGACCGAGAGGTTCGTCCCCGGCCGCGGCGCGAACCCCGGCGCGTCCGTCGAGAGGAACTCGCCCGGCCACAGCGCGCGCGTGCGCCCGTCCTTGTGCGCCATGACCTGCCCCGACGGCAGAACCTGATAGACCTGCCAGCCCGAGTCCCAGCGCTCGCGCGTCGCGTTGGCCTCCGAAAGAACCGGCGTGAGGTCGAAGCCGGAGACGTTCAAGGGCTGCTCGTCGCGCAGCGCGCCGTCGAAGGTGCGGCAGTAGCAGTGCTGGTAGAGCGTCTGTTCGAGCAGAGTCACGAGCGGGTTGGCCTGAGCTTGCGCGAACCCCTGCGCGTGGTGCGCGTGCCCGGCGCCTTGCGCGGCGAGCGAGAAGTGTCGCCCCGCGAAGTTGAACGAATCATTCGAGCGCACCTCGACGGCGCGGACGATCTTTCGGATGTGTGCCGTTAGCTGCTCTCTCATCTTCGTCGCTTCGTCGCTTCGTCACAAGGCCAAAAGGCTGGCGGTGGCCTCCCGCGGGCTCTTGAGGTTGTTGAGGCTGAGTTGGAGCAGGTAGAGCGCGCTCGTCGTGATCTGCGGCGCGTGGAACATGTACTCGTAGGCGGTCTGGATCATGCGCGCCGCGCGAGGTGCGCGCGTCGAGAGAGAGCCTCTAGCCAGCGGGAATGTGAAGCGCGCCCGCGCGGTACTCGCCCGGGCGCTAACGTTTAAGAGTTTTCAAGCGCGAGGGCTCGGGGCACTTTTGAGACCGCGAGGACGATGGGTTTTGTAAGCGTTACGTCTTTGGTGGGCAAAGATTATGCCTGTTTCATGCGGCTGTCAACGAAGTTCTGTGCCCGCCC
>DAIRFV010000162.1:0-13056 GCA_036794905.1 Pyrinomonadaceae bacterium
GCCCGATTGCAGGTAGTAGTAGAAGTAGAAGCCGAAGACGAGGCCGGGGAAGGCGTAGTAGGCGAGACGCTTCGGGCGCGAGGCGATCTCCTTCCAGTAGCCGTTCTCCTCGCTGATGTCGGGGCAGAACTTTTTACAGGCGGTGCACTTCGCGCACTGCGAGTTCTCCGTCTCGCGCAGGCCGTGCGGCTCGGTGTAAATCTTCTCGACGAAGGAGACCGGGCACAGGTGGTTGCACCAGGTCTTGCCCGTGAAGACGAGCCCCGCGACGAAGGCCGCGAGCACCAGCAGCGTGAAGAAGGCCGCGAGCGCCAGCCCGTCCCCGTTCGTCGCCACGAGCCGCAGCCACAGCGACGCGACGAAGACGCCGACGACCAGGTAGTAATAGTTCTCCTCCAGCCACGCCGGGGCCTTGCGCCGCCCCGCGCGCCCGAGCCTGCCCGGCAACTGCGCGAAGAAGGCGAGCGGGCAGACGCGCCGCCAGCGGTGATACCCGATTAGTACGATGAAGAGCGGCAGCGCCGCCACCGTCACCGTCCACACCGCGCGCCCCGCGAACCTCTGCACGAACGGCGTCGCCAGAGGGACGGACACGAACACCACGAGCGCCGCCCAGCGGACGACCTCGACCCACCACTCACTCGGCCGCCCCTTCGCGCCCGCGCCGCCCGCCGCGGAGGGCTTCGCGCCCGGCGGCGCACCCGTGTGTGTACTCGTCGAAGCCTGCATACTTTGAAAGACCCCACGCCGCGCGTAAGTCCCTCAGCTCAACGCCGCGGGTCTGCGCCCCCCGGCGCGGGCGGGGTGCCGTGCTGGGACATGAAGTCGAGCGCATCTTTGGCGGACGTGCGCAGCGGGTGATTCTCGGGGGCGCGCTCGACGAACCGGCGGAGGTGCGTCTCGGCCTCGGCGTACCGCGCCCTGTCCCCCGACTGAAAGAGCCCCAGCCCCGCGCCCAGAGTGGCGTCCAGGTTGGCCGGGTCCGCGGCGAGGACTTTGCGGTACTCGGCGGCGGCCTCCGCGCCGCGGCCCACGTCGAGCAGCATCTGCCCTGCGTACAGCCGCGCCTGCATCTTCCTTGGGCCGTCCGGCTCCACCTCCATGTATTCGCGCATCGCGGCCAGCGCCTCGTCCGCGCGCGACTTGTCGAACCTGGAGGCGAGCAGGCTCAGCGCCTGGGCCCGTGCGGCGAAGGCCGCCGGCCTGTTCGTCTCGTACGCCTCCGCGTTCCACACGGCGTCCCAGACGTTCGCGGACTTCATACGGCCCACGGCGTCGGTGGCCAGCGCCGCCGCTTCAACGATCTCGCGGCGCACGGCCTCCTTCTCATAGGCCCTGGCCGCCTCGTCTTCGAGCTTGAGCGAGGCGTTGTAGCGTACGGCGCCGCGCGAGCGCAGGGCGACGGATTTATTGGTGAGGAAGGTCTGGTTGCCGGGGCTGAGCGACAGCCCCCCGTCGAACTGCCGCACGGCTTCGTCGTAGTCGCCGGCCGTCATCGCCTCTATGCCCGACCTCAGCAGTTGATTCAGCCTCTCTTCGTGATGGCGCGAAGGCAGTCGGAAACAGCCCGCCGCGAGGCAGAGCAGGGCGAGCGCGAGCAGCAATGTCCGATGTCTTATCACGTCAGGGAACCGGCTGCGGGGTGTAGGTCGGCCCCAGGAGGCGCGGGCCCCGGGGCGTCCATTCGAGGCGGTCGAGGCAGAGTTGGCGCACCTTCATCGACTCGTCCCAGGCGTGGTAGACGAAGTAGTCGGTCACGCCGTCCGGCCCGCGGACGATGCTGTGGTGGCCGGGGCCGCGCACCTTGCCGGGGATGCCTTTGAGTATGCGCGCCTCGGTGCCCTCGCCCGCGTAAGGCCCGGTGACTTTGTCGGCGACGGCGTAGTCAACGCCGTAGTTGGGCGTCTGCCAGTTGGAGCCGCTGTAGAAGCAGTAGTAGCGGCCGGCGTGCCTGCGCACGAACGCGCCCTCGATGGTGTGCCAGTCGAAGGTGCGGCCGTAGACCTCCATCCGCCGGTTCGCCTCGTAGAGCGTCCACGGGTGGCGCGCGCGCAGGACGACTTTGCACTCGCCCGCGAGCTTCGTCATCCCGATGAGCCTGTCCACGACGAGCGCCGTGCCCGGGTGCGCGCCGCCCTGCGTGTCGGGGAAGTTGCGCGCGTAGAACATGTACCAGCGGCCGTCCGCGTCTTTGAAGGGGTGCGCGTCTATCGTGAAGCGGTTGTCCTCGCAGTCGAGGAGTTTGACGCCCGCGTCATGGTAAGGCCCCTCGGGGCGGCGGCTCGTCGCGACGCGCAGCTCGAACTTCTCCTCCTCCTTGCCGCCCATCGAGTAGTAGAGGTAGAACGTGCCGCCCTCGTAGGCGACCTCGGGCGCCCAGTACTGGTAGGCGCGGTCGGACGTGGGCTCCAGGAGCGCGCCGCCCAGCTCGCGCCAGTTGACGAGGTCTGCGGAGCGCAGCAGCGTGAAGACGCGGCCGTCCGCCTTGCGCTCGCCGCCCGTGGTGCCGAAGGCGTAGTAGACGCCCCGGTGGCGGAGCACGAAGGGGTCGGGCATCGAGCCCTCGTAGACAGGGTTGGTGTAGGTCTTCGGCGCGTAAGACGCGGCGGCGGCGTGCGCCTCGTTAGAACTGTGCATGAGCGCGCCCGCGGCACACGCGCCCGCCGCCAGTCGGGTCAGAAACCTTCTGCGCGAAACGTCCGTCACGTCCGACTCATCCGGCCTCGGCGTCATGAGAAGTGTCTCCTCGTCTCCCCTTTGAGGAACCGGCGCCGTCCGACTGCGGTATCATGTCGCACGCCCCGGGGCGCGCGCGTCGGACGGGGTTGGCGGCTTGCGAATTTATACCACACTCGCGGAGGCCGGTCGGCTTGTACAAACTCAAGATGAGGGCGCTGGCGTTCGCCGTGCTCCTGTCCGTCGTCGCCGCCGCCGACGCTTCGGCCGCGCGGGCGGCGCCGCGCCTGAAGGTGGCGCCCGACGGGCGGTTCCTGTTGAAGGACGACGGCTCGCCCTTCTTCTACCTCGGCGACACCGCGTGGGAGTTGTTCCACCGCCTCGACCGCGAGGAGGCGGACGAGTACCTGCGCGACCGCGCCGCGCGCGGGTTCACGGTCATCCAGGCCGTCGTCCTCGCCGAACTCGACGGGCTCGGCGTGCCGAACCCCTACGGCCACCTGCCGCTCAAAGGCAGAGACCCGACGCGGCCCGACGAGGCTTACTTCCGTCACGTGGACTACGTCGTCAACCGTGCGCGCGAGCTGGGTCTGCACGTCGGGATGCTGCCGACGTGGGGCGACAAGTGGAATAAGAAGTGGGGCGTCGGCCCCGAAGTCTTCACGCCCGGGAGCGCGGAGCGTTTCGGCGAGTTCCTCGGGCGTCGTTACAGGGAGAGCCCCGTCATCTGGATTCTCGGGGGCGACCGCAGCCCCGAGTCTGACGCGCACCTCGCAATCGTCCGCGCCCTGGCGAAGGGGTTGAAGAAGGGCGACGCAGGCCGTCACCTGATGACTTATCACCCGATGGGCGGGGCCAGCTCGTCCCGGTGGTTCCACGGGGACGACTGGCTCGACTTCAACATGTTCCAGTCGGGGCACAGCGCGAAGGACGCGCCGAACTACGAACACACGGCCGCCGACTACCGCCTCGCGCCGTTCAAGCCGACCCTCGACGGCGAGCCGCGCTACGAGGATCACCCCGTGGACTGGAAGCCGGAGGAGAAGGGCTGGTTCGACGACTTCGACGTGAGGCAGGCCGCCTACTGGTCGATGCTCGCCGGGGCGTGCGGGCACACCTACGGCAATCACAACATCTGGCAGATGTGGCGGCCGGGGCGCGAGCCCATCTCCTACGCGAGGACGCCGTGGCGGAAGGCTCTGTCTCACCCCGGCGCCGCGCAGATGGGGCATCTCCGCAGGCTCTTCGAGTCGCGCCCCTTCCTCGGGCTCGCGCCCGACCAGACGCTGCTCGCGGGCGACCCCGTCGGGGGCGCCGGACACCTCCGGGCCGCCCGCGCCGCGGACGGCGGCTTCGCCTTCGCCTACACGCCCGAGGGGAGAAAGCTGGTCGTCGCGTTGGGTAAGATCAAGGGGGACTTTGTCAGGGCTTACTGGTATAACCCGCGTGACGGCGCGAGCACGTTCGCCGGGCGCTTCGGCGGCGGCGGGACGCGCGAGTTCGCGCCGCCGTCGAGCGGGCGCGGCCACGACTGGGTGCTGGTGCTCGACGACGAGTCGCGCGGGTTCCCGCCGCCCGGGGCGAAGAAAAGTTGAGGTGAATCCGATGCAGGTTGAAGGTCTGACGATACGGCTCGCGGAGCCCGACGACTGTGCGGCCCTCTACGAGATGTTCACGCACCCGAAGCTCTACGCGAACACCATGCAGTTGCCCTACCCGTCGGTCGAACGTTGGCGGCAGCGGCTGGCGGAGCCCGGCGAGGGCGGGTACAACCTCGTGGCCGTCGGCGGCGGCAAGGTGGTGGGGATGCTCAGCCTCCACACCTTCCCCGCGAGGCCGCGCCGGCACCACGCCGCGGCCCTCGGCATGAGCGTGCACGCCGACTGGCAGGGCAAGGGCGTCGGCACCGCCCTGATGCGCGCCGGCGTAGACCTCGCGGACAACTGGCTCGGCCTCACGCGGCTGGAGCTGGAAGTCTACACGGACAACGAGGCGGCCGTCCGCCTCTACGAGCGCTTCGGCTTCGAGCGCGAGGGGCTGCTGCGCCAGCACGCGTACCGCGACGGCCGCTACGTGGACTCCTACGTGATGGCGCGCCTGCGCACGCCGGCCGCGGCGGCCTGACCCCTCTCTGTGCCTAGGGCGCGCGGAAGCCGTAGCTGATGACGCGTGCGACTCTCCACTCGTCGCCCGTCCTGCGCCAGAGCATGACGAACTTGCCGATGCCGTCGGGCGCCTCTTTCCGCCCCTTCTGCGTCAGGTGGAAGCGGTGCTCGCCGGTCTGCACGGCTCCGTAGTTGTGTATCGCGCGCACCTCCATGCTCCCCCGGACGAGTTCTCGCCTCACCCTGTTGCTGTCCGCCCCGCACAGGTTCTTCCGCATGAGCGCCAGCGTGGCGTCCCGGGTCAGTGTGAGCCCGCCCTTCTCGTGATAGAACTCAAGGTCTTCGGTAAAGAACGTCCCGACCTTGTCGATGTCACACCCGTTGTAGGCGTCGAACAGCGCCGCGTCCAGCGAGGCGATCCGGTCGTACAACTCCTGCGACGCCTTCGCCTCACCGCCCGCCTGTGCGTTGGACGAGGTCGTCAACGCCAAGCAGAAGACCAGCAGTACGCCTACCCTCAGGAGAAAAGTCGCCGCCCTCATCGCGGCGGACTCGCCCGTCAGTTTCTTCATCGGCCGTTGTGCCTCCCCCCTGCGAAACGCAAGAGGCAGTCTGCATGTTCCGCCTTCCTCGCCTCCATTAAAAAAGGGCGGGGACGTAAAGCCCCGCCCCTTTTACCGTGACGTTTACGTCGCGCCTTTAACTCCGCGTCCACTTCACCTCGATCTCCAGCTCCTCCTCGTCGCCTTCGCGCTGATACTCGAACTCGACGGTGGCGCGGGGCGGGACGCGGACGCGCTCGCCCGCGACCTGTATCTCGAAGGTCTTCCCCTCTTCCAGCGCGTCGGCCAGGCGGCGCAGCTTGGCGGCCACGCCCTTGTTCGAGTACGACTTCTCCACGTCCTTCTCAATCGCCATCATTGTCCTCCTGAAAGTTGTGGCGCGCGCCGCGGGCGGCCGGGTGCGCGCGGTTTACTTATGGACGCTGCCCGCGGGGTCGTGCCAGCCGCCGATGTCGGCGGTCAACTCGTCGGCCTCGCGCGGGCCCCACGTGCCGGGCTCGTACTCGTGGACGGGCGTCACGTCGCCGAGCACGGGGTCTACGACGCGCCACGAAGCCTCGACCGAGTCCTCGCGCGTGAAGAGAGAGGAGTCGCCCTTCATCGCGTCGCGGAGCAGGCGCTCGTAGGGCGGCGTGTCGTCGCCCGCGTCTTCGTGCGCGACCAGCTCGATGTCCTCGCCGGCCATCGGCTCGCCCTCGACCTTCGTGCGCGCGCCGATGGAGATGACGATCTCCGGGCTCAGGCGGAAGCGGAAGTAGTTCGAGTGCGGCGAGACGACCTCGCCGAACATGGACATCGGCGGGCGCTTCATCGTCACGAGCACCTCGGTCGCCGACACCGGCATGCTCTTGCCCGCGCGGATGACGAAGGGGACGCCCGCCCACCGCCAGTTGTCCACGTGCAGGCGCACGGCGGCGTAGGTCTCGACCTGCGAGCGGTGCGCCACGCCCGGCTCGTCGCGGTAGCCGCGGAACTGCCCGCGCACGACCGATTGCTTATCCAGAGGCCGCATCGCGCGCAGCGCCGCGATCTTGCAGTCGCGCACGGACTCGGTCTCGTAAGACGAGGGCGGCTCCATCGCGAGGAGGACGGCGACTTGCAGCAGGTGGTTCTGCACCACGTCGCGGAGGGCGCCGACCTCGTCGTAGAACTTGCCGCGCCCCTCGACGCCGAACGACTCGGCCATCGTGATCTGCACGCTCTCGACGTAGTGGCAGTTCCAGACGGGCTCAAGGAACGAGTTGGCGAAGCGGAAGTAGAGGAGGTTCTGGACGGGCTCCTTGCCGAGGTAGTGGTCGATGCGGTAGACGGCGTCCTCGGGGAAGAACTTGTGTATGCAGCGGTCGAGCTCCTGCGCCGATTCGAGGTCGCGCCCGAAAGGCTTCTCGACGACGATGCGCGCGCCCTCGGCCGAGCCGGACTTGGCGAGCCCCTCGGCCACGACCGTGAACAGGCTCGGCGGGATGGCGAGGTAGTGGAGCGGCCGCTGGGCGTCGCCCAGCTCTTTCCGCAACTGCTCGAACGTCGCCGGGTCGCGGTAGTCGCCGTCCACGTACTTGAGGTTGGAGAGGAGCCGCGCGAACGCTTCTTCGTCCACGGCGCCGCGCTCCGCCAGACTCGCGCGCGCGCGCTCCTTCAACTGCTCCAGCGTCCAGCCCGACTTCGCCACGCCGACGACCGGCATGTCCAGACGCCCGCGCCGCGTGAGCGCCTGGAGCGCCGGGAATATCTGCTTGTATGCGAGGTCGCCCGTCGCCCCGAAGAAGACGAACGCGTCCGAATATTCACCCAACGTCCCGGCCCCCCTTTTCGCCCAGACCTTTTGCCCCGAAGAGATACGACTTGCCTGTGGATCGTATGTTGCCCCATGCGGGCTGAAGCGACAAGCGACAAGCGCACCGGGGCGGGGCCCGGACTCGGCCCGGTGCCTCGCATCGACTCTTGACCGGCGTGATTTTTACTGGGGGGGGCGGCGGCCGTCTTTAGTGCTTTTGATGATGCTCTTCAGACGCTTCTCGGGCGGCGTCCGCTTCTCCAGCAGTCTCCGGTGCCTCGTGTTCAGCATCGAGAGGAACGTCTGGTGGCGGATGCCGAGCAGCCGGGCCGCGCGCGTCACGCTGCCCCCGGCCTCGTCCAGGGCCTGCGCGATGTGCCGCGCCTCGATCTCGTGAACCGCGCCGAAGAGCGTGAAGTTCTTGTCGCCGAGCTGCGTGCCCACCATCCGCCGCATGACGATGCGCGCGCAGGCGCGCAGCCGCCCGACGCTCTCCGCGTGCTGCGTCTGTTCGAGCAGCAGGTCGGCGCGCCGGTAGCAGTCGTAAAGCTCATCGGGGGAGAGGGCGCGTCGCGCCCCGTGCTCCTCCACCAGCGTCAGCGCCGCGAGCCCGGCGTTGCACAACGCGCCCGCCTCCTCCGCCAAACGCGAGGCGCGCCGCAGGACGTTGATCGACTCGTCATTCCTGCCCAGCCTCGCCCACGCCACGCCCTGTGTCGTCAGCGCTTCGGCCAGCAGGGCCGCCGCGCCGCCGTCCTCCAGCGTCCGGACGGCGCGCGCGATCACGGCCTCGGCCTCGGCGTACCTCTTCTCGTCGAGCAGGACGCGGGCGCGCGTCTCGTCCACCTGCGCGAGCATCCCGGCGTCTTGCAGTCTGCGCAAGACCGCCACCGCGCGGTCGAGGTGTTCGTGCGCCTGCTGGTACCGCCCCATCTTCCGGAGCAGGTTGGCGAGGTTGTTCTCGTTGATGACGCGGTAACGCTTATGGTCCGCCTGTTCATAATGGTAGATGGCGGCGGTGTACTCGATGATGGCGTGGTCGAAATAATCGGGCCGCCCCTCCGAGGTGCCCAACTCCTTGAGCACGAGGGCCAACTCGTTGTGGAAGCTGCCGCGGAGGGTGTGGCTCACCCGCTCGTCGAAAATGTGTGCGTTGTCCTTCAGGATGGCGAGGGCGTCGCTGTACCGGCCGGCACGGAATTCGACGATGTTGAGCCGCAGGGTGGCCTTCGCCCTCGCCGTCGTCTCCGTGAGCGCGTCGAGCGCATTCTTGAGCAGCACGCGCGCCTCGTCGTAGGCGCCCTCCCGCCAGTAGCAGAGCCCCAGCTCGCTGCGCGCGGCCGCCGCCCGCTCGGTCTCGCCGAGCGATTCGAAGAGCGAGGCGCTTTCGCTGATGAGGTCTTTCGCGGCCGCCTGCGAGCCGCGAGCCTGTCTGCTCGCCCCCACCCAGCCCGACAGAGCACCCGCCTGTAGAAGCACTTCGGCGGCGACACTCTTCCCCAATCCCTTCACCTCCGGGCGCCGGCCGATGCCGCCCCACAACCCGCCCAGGGCCTCGCACGCGGCCTCATACTGCCCGTTGTTCACGAGTTCGGCCGAGGCGCGACAGCGCAGCAACGCCCTTTCGTCAGCGCTCAGCGAGAGGCTATCTAGTTCCCTCAGTTGTACATCTGCTAAATTCATGTGAGGTCAGCCTTTCCTGTGCGCCCGCCAGAAAACTGGCGGGCGTGAAAAGACCGTCACCCTGCAGCGGTTCGTGACGGTCAGTCCGGCTACAAATTCCATAAAGGAAAAGAAAATGCGAAAGACCATCTGTGCCCTGTTGCTCATGCTGGCGCTGTCCGGCTCAACCTTCGCGGGTGATATGAACAGCCCGCCCGCCCCTTCCCCCGCCGTCACCAGTACGCCGCGCGCGCCCCAAACCTACGACGTGCAGACTACCGAAAGCTGGGGCGAAGACCCGGCGGCGGACGGCATCATCTACGGCGAATACTCGGACAGCATCACGGCGGCCGCCTTCGCCGCTCTCGACGGCGTGCTGGCACTGCTCTAAGTCTCCGGGCAACTACGTTCTTCGGCAAGCTGCCTTCGGCGGCTCAGTCTTAGTGTGCCTGACGTGAACGCCGAAAAATAGAGGCGACTTTGCGCGCCGAAGATTACTTCCGCGCCGGAGATATTGCAACCGATTTAGAGCCCGCCCCCGCCCCGCGCGGGGGCGGGCCGCCTCATTCCCTGTCCACTTTGATGATGCTCCTCAGGCGCTTCTCGGGCGGCGTCCGCTTCGACTCAAGCCGCTTGTGCCTGGTTTGCAGCATGGAAGTCAACGTCTGGTGGTGCATGCCGAGGAGCCGGGCCGCGCGCGTCACGCTCCCCCCGGCCTCCTCCAGAGCCTGCGCGATCAGACTCGACTCCAACTCGTACACCGCTTCGAAAAGCGAGAAGTCCCCGCCGCCGAGCCGCGTGCCCGCCAGCCTCTTCATCACGACGCGCGCGCAGTCCCTCAGCCTCGCCAACACCTCCGCGTCCTGCGTCCCCTTGAGCAGCCCGTCTGCGCGCCGGTACAGGTCGTGGAGTTCTTCACCCGTCACCGCGCGACGCCCGCCGTGCTCCTCAATCAGCGTCAGTGCCGCGGCCGCCGCGCTGTTGAGCGCCCCCGCCGCCTCGGCCACCCCGACCGCCCGGCGCAGAACCTCCGTCGAGCTTTCGCAGTTCCCGAGCCTCGCCCACACGACCCCCTGAACCGTCAGCGCCTCTGCGAGACGCACCGCTTCGCCGCCCTGCTCCAGCGCCCGGACGGCCGCCGCTATCGCCCGACCCGCCTCGCGGTATTTCTCCTCTTCGAGGAACACGAGCGCACGCGTCTCGTTCACCTCCGCCAGGTAGCCCTCGTCATTCAGCCGCGTGAAGCTCGACTGGACTCGGTCGAGGTGTTCGTGCGCGTCCGCGTAACGCCCGAGCTTGTAGAGGAGGAAGGCGAGATTGTTCTCGGCGGACGCGGCGTTCCGCTCGTGACCGGACTGCTCGTAGTGAAAGACGGCGGCCGTGTATTCGATGATGGCCCGGTCATAGTATTCTCCGTCCGCCTCCGCCGCCCCGAGACGCCGCAGCGTCACGGCGTACATGTTGTGGAAGCTGCCCAACAGGGCGTGATTCTCGCTCCCGCCCAGAACCTGTTCGCTGTCTTTGAGAAGGCCGAGCGCGTTATGCAGTTCTCCCGAAGTCAACTCGACCGAGGCCCGCCTCAGTTGGACTATCGCCCGCCGCTCGGCGTCCGCGCCGGCCAGTTCGCCGGACGCGCGCGTGAGCAACACACGCGCCTCGTCGTAGGCGCCTTCCCGCCAGTAGCACAGGGCCAGGTCGCTGCGCGCGAAGGCGGCCTTCTCCGGCTCGCCCAGCCTTTCAAACAGCGCCGCACTCTCACTGAGAAGGTCTTTCGCCGCGTCCTGCGCGCCCGTGAACTGCCGGCTCGCGCCCAGCCAGCCCGACAGCGCGCCGGCCTGTAAAAGCACTTCGGCGGTCGTGCCCTCGTCCAGCCCCTCGACGTTCGGGCGCTCCCCGATGCCGCGCCACAGCCCACCCAGAGCCTCACACGCGGCCTCGTAGAGTCCCGCCCGAACGAGGTCTGCGGCCGCCTGACAGCGAAGCGACGCGCGCTCGCTCTCGGTTAAGGTAGTGTCGTCTAGTTCCCTCAGCCGCATATCTGCTAAATTCATGTGAGGTCAGCCTTTCCTTGTGCCTCCCATTTTTTGGCGGCATTGAAAAGACCGTCACGCAGGTTTACAAGTGTGACGGTCAGTCGGGTCAATAACTCCATAAGCCAAAGAGGAAAAGAATAATGCTCAATGCCCTTAGAGCTTCAGTGATGTTACTTGTGTTGGTCGGCACCGCCCGCGCGGGCGAGATTGTAATTCCCCCCGCGCCCCAGCAACCGCGGTCGAGCGCCCCGCAACAGTGGTCGGGCGGCGAAATATTTTACGCCGAAATGGCGCCCGCCTACGTGTCGGACAGTCTGGCGGCCGCCGCGTTAGAACTGCTCGCGATCCTGCCGGCGCTGGTTTAAATCGAACGCCAGTCCATTCGGGGACAAGCTGCCCGGCGGCGGCCGGACGTTAGTGTGTCTCGCGGGAGGCGGAAAACGGAGGAGACGCCCGCTAAACGGGAGATTAACCCCGAGCGCCGCAGAACGCAACGGTTTTTGCAAACGGCGCGCACGCCCGCTCAGCTTCCGTCTTGGCCCACCTCGGTGACGCGTTTGTGCCGCGTCTGCGGCGGCTTGTGCTTGCCCGGCCCCCCGCGTCCGGGCGCCCTCCCGCCCCGCGCGCCGCCTCACATTGACCCGTGTGGATAAGGTCTGCTGCCCTGCGACGGCACGGCGGGGCGCGTTCGTCCGCGGCCGGCGGAAGGTTCCCTGGCTCCCCTAAGCGCTAATCTGCTAAAGTTATGTAAGGTAAGCCTTTCTTTACAGTCGCCATTTTTTGGCGGATGTAAAAAAGGCCGCCCATCCTGCGCGAAGCGGGGAGTCAATCCGCTTAGCAAAATCCACCGCATCAACGAGGAAAAGCTCATGCGTAGAACACTTAGCGCTGCCGTGCTAGTTGTAGCTTTCTGCTGCCCGGTTTCGGCCGGAATAATTCACAACCCGCCGCCGCAACCGACGCCCCTGCTGGAGGGCGCCGTCCTGAAGATGTCGAAGGTGGAGACAGTCGGCGCGGAGACGGCCGCGCCCGACTGGTCGGACAGCCTGACGAAGATTACTTTCGACCTGCTCGCGGTTTTACCGGCGCTGTTTTAAATCACTTGCCAGTCCTGCCGCGGACAGGCTGCCTAGTGGCGGCAAGGTGTTTGTGTGTCTTGCGGGGGCGGAATGCGGAGGCGACGCCCGCCGACGGGAGATTAACCCCGAGTCGCGGAGAATGCAACAACTTTTGCAGCAGACGAAGCTTGAACCGCTTCGTCTTGAAAGTCTCAAGCCTCTGGGCGGAATACGCCGATTCTTTCACGCGCGCCAGCGGCGTCCGTCGGAAGCCTTGACTAGAGTCCCCTCCCGTACGGCGCCCCTGGCCACTAGAGGACGTCGATGGTGCGCGTGCGCGCCCGCCACTGCAATCGGGGTTAATGCCCACGGCATCCGGCGCGGGCGAGGAGGCTGTACGTGTGTGGGAGGTGAGGAAGAAGAGATAGGCGAGGTCGGACGAACGTAGCCGCGCGCCTTTTAGCGGCGACGAGCCGGACGCCCTTCTCCTCGCTAAGCCGGCCATGAGGGAGGGGGTTTAACCTTAAAGCACCTAGGCGTCCTTTTTGATGATGCTCTTCAGCCGCCTCTCGCGGGGCGTCCGCTTCGGCAGGAGCTTCTCGTGCCGGGACTGAAGCATGGAGGTAAACGTCTGGTGCTTGAGGCCGAGGAGCCGCGCGGCCCGCACGACGCTCCCGCCCGCCTCTTCCAGCGCCTGCTCGATCAGCTTGGCCTCCAATTCATGCACCGCGCCGTAGAAAGAGAAGTTCTTGTCGTGTATCTGCACGCCCGCCAGCCGCCGCATGACCGCGCGGGAGCACGCCCGCAGGCGCGCCACGTCCTGCGCGTCCTGCGTCCCTGCGAGCAGCCTGTCCGCCCGCTGGTAGGCCTCGTACACCTCTTCCGGCGGGAGCACGCGCCGCTCGCCGTGCTCCTCCAAAAACGTGAGCAGAGCCCGCCCCGCGGTACTCTGTGCGCCGAGCCCCTCGCCCATCTCCGCCGCCCGGCGCAGGACGGCCGCCGACTCGTCGTAGGCCCCGCGCCGAGCCCACACCACGCCTTGTAGCGTGAGGGCGTCGGCCAGCAGAGCGGACTCACCACCCTGCTCGAAAGTCTGGACGGCACCCGCCAGCACCCGGGCGGCCTCCCTGTATTTCCGCTCGGCCAACAGCACGCGCGCCCGCGTCTCGTCCACCTGTGCGAGGT
>DAIRFV010000014.1:0-13528 GCA_036794905.1 Pyrinomonadaceae bacterium
GATCACGCCCTCCTCGAACATGGGCGAGAACGCGGACGCGTGGGCCGCCGAGGGCCGGAAGAACATCTGGGGCGTCACGCCCGCCGTCCGCGAGATGCAGTCGGAGGGCGGCGCCGCCGGCACCGTCCACGGCACGCTCCAGGCCGGCAGTCTGACGACGACGTTCACGGCCAGCCAGGGGCTGCTCCTCATGATCCCGAACATGTTCAAGATCGCGGGCGAGCAGACCTCCACGGTCTTCCACATCGCCGCCCGCGCGCTGGCGACGCACGCGCTCTCCATCTTCGGCGACCACTCCGACGTGATGAGCGCGCGCTCGTGCGGGTGGGCGATGCTCTTCGGCAACTCGGTGCAGGAGGCGATGGACTTCGCGCTCGTCTCGCAGGCGGCGACGCTGCGGTCGCGCGTCCCCTTCCTCCACGTCTTCGACGGCTTCCGCACGTCGCACGAGGTGCAGAAGGTCGAGCAGCTCTCGGACGAAGACATCCGCGCGCTCATCGACCCAGACCTCGTCCGCGCGCACCGCGAGCGCGCGCTCACGCCCGACCGCCCCGTCATGCGCGGCACGGCGCAGAACCCGGACGTCTTCTTCCAGTCGCGCGAAGCTTCGAACCCCTTCTACCTCGCCGCGCCGGCCATCGTGCAGGAGGCGTTCGACAAACTCGCCGTCGTCACCGGCCGCCGGTACAGACTCTTCGACTACACGGGGCACCCCGAGGCCGAGCGCGTCGTCGTCATCATGGGCTCCGGCGCCGAGACCGTCGAGGAGACCGTCGAGGCCCTCGTCGCCCGTGGCGAAAAGGTCGGGCTCGTCAAAGTCCGCCTCTACCGCCCGTTCTCGGCCGCGCACCTGCTCGCGGCCTTCCCCCGCACGACCAGGGCCATCTCCGTGCTCGACCGCACGAAGGAGCCGGGCGCGTTGGGCGAGCCGCTCTATCAGGATGTGTTGACGGCCGTCGGCGAGGCCGTCATCGAGGGCACGTCGCCCTTCGCCGGGATCCCGCGCGTGACGGGCGGGCGCTACGGGCTCGCGTCGAAAGAGTTCACGCCCGCGATGTCGAAGGCCGTCTTCGACGAGCTTAAAAAAGCGACGCCCGGGAACCACTTCACCGTCGGCATCCGCGACGACGTGACCAACACCTCGCTCGACTTCGACCCCGCGTTCTCGACCGAGAACGAGGGGGGCGTGCGCGCCCTCTTCTGGGGCTTAGGCGCGGACGGCACCGTCGGCGCGAACAAGAACACCATCAAGATCATCGGCGAGGAGACCGACAACTACGCGCAAGGGTATTTCGTCTACGACTCGAAGAAGTCGGGCGCGATGACGGTCTCGCACCTGCGCTTCGGCCCCCGCCCCATCCGCAGCACCTACCTCGTCTCGCGCGCCAACTTCGTCGCCGTCCACCAGTTCAACTTCGTCGAGAAGTACGACGTGCTCGCCGCGGCCGAAGCGGGCGCCACCTTCCTCCTCAACAGCCCCTACCCGCACGCAGAGGTCTGGGCGAAGCTCCCGCGCTCCGTCCAGCAGACGATCATCGACAAGCGCCTGCGCTTCTACTCCATCAACGCCTACGACGTGGCGCGCGAGGCGGGGATGGGCACGCGCATCAACACCATCATGCAGACCTGCTTCTTCGCCATCTCGGGCGTGCTGCCCCGCGAGGAGGCCATCGCGAAGATTAAAGATTCCATCAAGAAGACGTACGGGAAGCGCGGCGAGCCGGTCGTGCGGCAGAACTTCGCCGCCGTGGACGCGGCGCTCGCGCACCTGTACGAAGTTCAGGTTCCCGCGCGAGCCACGTCCGGGTTCGAAGTGCCGCCGGCCGTGTCCCCCGCCGCGCCCGAGTTCGTGCAGCACGTCACTGCCGAAATCCTGGCCGGGCGCGGCGACTCTCTGCCGGTGAGCGCCTTCCCCGCGGACGGCACATACCCCACTGCCACCGCGCAATGGGAGAAGCGCAACATCGCGCTCGACGTGCCCGTGTGGGAACCTGATCTGTGCATCGAGTGCGGCAAGTGCGTCTTCGTCTGCCCGCACGCCTGCATCCGCGCCAAGGTCTTCGACCCCGAAGACCTCTCGGACGCGCCCGACTCCTTCAAGCACATCCCGGCGAAGTTCAAGGAGCTGCCCGACAAGCGCTACACCATCCAGGTCGCGGTCGAGGACTGCACCGGCTGCCGCCTCTGCGTCGAGGTCTGCCCGGCGAAGGACAAGTCGCAGCCCTCGCGCAAGTCCCTCAACATGCGCCCGCAGCTCCCCATCCGCGAGCAGGAGCGGAAGAACTGGGACTACTTCCTCAAGCTCCCCGACGTGACGCAGAACGGCGGGGTCAAGTACGACAACGTCAAGAACGCGCAACTGCTCCGGCCGCTCTTCGAGTTCTCGGGCGCGTGCGCGGGCTGCGGCGAGACGCCTTACGTAAGCTTACTCACGCGGCTCTTCGGCGACCGCGCGCTCATCGCCAACGCCACCGGCTGCTCGTCCATCTACGGCGGCAACCTCCCGACGACGCCCTACACCATCAACGCCGAGGGGCGCGGCCCCGCGTGGTCTAACTCGCTCTTCGAGGACAACGCCGAGTTCGGTTTGGGCATGCGCCTCGCGCTCGACCAGCAGAACCTGTACGCGCGCTCGCTGCTCGACCGCCTCCGGCCGGTTGTCGGCGACGCGCTCGCGGACGGGCTGCTCTCGAACGAGCAACTCGACAACTGCGGCATCAACACGCAGCGCGAGCTGGTCGCGGCCCTCAAGGCGAAGCTCTCCGACCGGTTCGAGCCGGAGGTGCGAGACCTCCTCTCGGTGGCCGAAGCCCTCGTCAAAAAGAGCGTGTGGATCGTCGGCGGCGACGGCTGGGCCTACGACATCGGCTTCGGCGGCCTCGACCACGTCGTCGCCTCCGGCGCGAACGTCAACATCCTCGTCCTCGACACGGAGGTCTACTCGAACACGGGCGGGCAGTCTTCCAAGTCAACCCCTCTGGGCGCGGTCGCCAAGTTCGCCGCGGGCGGCAAGACGACGCCGAAGAAAGACCTCGGCCTGATGGCCGCCAAGTACGGCAACGTCTACGTCGCGCAGGTGGCGATGGGCGCGTCCGACGCGCAGACGATGAAGGCGTTCACGGAGGCCGAGGCGCACGCCGGCCCCTCGCTCATCATCGCCTACAGCCACTGCATCGCCCACGGCATCGACATCGCGAAGGGCCTCGGCCAGCAGAAGCTCGCGGTCGAGAGCGGCCACTGGCCCCTCTACCGCTACAACCCCGCGCGCAGCGCGGAGGGCAGGAACCCGTTCCAGTTGGACTCCGGCGACCCGAAGATTCCCTTGCAGGACTACATCTACACCGAGACGCGCTACCGCATGCTTCAGCAGAGCGACCCCGAGGTCGCCAGGTTCCTCCTCGGCCGCGCGCAGGAGGCCGTCAACGAACGCTGGCGCCAGTACAAGGAGATGGCAGAAAGGAGGTAATGGGTGTTGGGTGTTGGGTGTTGGGTGATAGGTGAAGAACACGAGCTTGGGTTTCACCTATCACCCAACACCCAACACCCAACACCCAACACCCAAAGATGGACTTAACTACCAGCTACATGGGTCTGAAGTTGAAGAACCCGCTCGTCGCCTCGGCGTCGCCGCTGTCGCAGACGCTCGACGGCATCCGCCGCCTGGAGGACGCGGGCGCGGGCGCGGTCGTGATGTACTCGCTCTTCGAGGAGCAGATCGACCTCGAAAGCCTCTCGCTCCACGCCTCCTTAGACCACGGCACCTACTCGACGGCCGAGGCGTTCTCCTACTTCCCCGAGATGGCGAGCTACAACGGCGTCGGGCCCGAGGGCTACCTGGAGCTGGTCCACAAGGCGAAGACGAGCGTGGACATCCCCGTCATCGGCAGCCTCAACGGCATCTCGCCCGGCGGCTGGATCGAGTACGCGCGCCTCATCCAGGAGGCGGGCGCCGACGCGCTGGAGCTGAACGTCTACTTCATCCCCGCCAGCCCCTTCATCTCGGGCAAGTCGGTCGAGGAGCGCTACGTCGAAATCCTGCGCGACGTGAAGCGCACGGTCTCGATCCCCGTCGCGATGAAGCTCTCGCCCTACTTCTCGAGCCTCGGCAACATGGCGCGGCGGCTGACGGACGAGGGCGCCGACGCCTTAGTCCTCTTCAACCGCTTCTACCAGCCCGACATCGACCTCGAAGCGCTGGAGGTGACGCCGCGCCTCGCCCTCAGCCAGTCGCACGAGCTGCGCCTGCCGCTCTGCTGGGTGGCGATCCTCTACGGCGAGCTGCTCACGGACTTCGCCGTCACCACCGGCGTGCACACGCACCAGGACGTGCTGAAGTCTCTGATGGCCGGCGCGAAGGTGGCGATGATGGCCTCCGAGCTTTTACAGCACGGCGTCGGGCGGCTGCGCGAAGTCCTGCGCGCGGTCGAAGGCTGGATGGAGGAGCACGAGTACGTCTCCGTCAACCAGATGATCGGCAGCATGAGCCGCACGAACGTCGCCGACCCTTCGGCCTTCGAGCGCGCCAACTACATGAAGATGCTCGCCTCGTACCGCGCCGCGGCGCGCTGAGGGACGGTTCGGACGGCCGCGCCGCGTCTTCTTAACGATCCCGGGGGAGGCTTTTTCCGGCGCACGTCCCGGGACGCGCGCCGCCCGACAGGAGAGGAGACCCGAGCCATGTCAACCGACACACGCGACCGCCTTGAGATACTGAGGGCCGAGCTGGACTTCATCGAGAAGGGCGGCTACGGCCGCTCGGTGCGCACCCCCTGGAAGCCGACCTCCATCTTCCAGGGCTCGCTCTCCTGCCTCAACTACGGCTACCCCTACCGCGCGCACCCCTGCTCCGCCTGCCTGCTCGACGACTTCGTCCCCGACGCACACCACGCCGCCCCCGTCCCCTGCCACCACATCCCCCTCGACGCCGAAGGGGACACCGTCGCAGGGCTTGAGCTTCAAGACAACCAGCAACTCCTCGAAGACAAGGTCAAAGCCTGGCTCCGCGCCCGCATCAGTGAGATCGAGACCCGGCGCGAGGTCGAAGCCGCCGCCTCACGGCGCATCTTCTGAAGGACAGAAGTCAGTAGTCAGTAGTCGGTAGTCAGTAGAAAAACCTTTCGTCGCTCGAACCCTGCGGTTGGCGTCATCAACCTCAATCAACGCGGAGCGCTACTGACTACTGACTACTCCGAAAGGAGGCCGTCATGTTTAAGCTCCTGCTCGTCTGCTTCGTCGCGGCCGCGGCGCTCGTGGCCGCCTATTTCGCGGCGCGCGCCGCCTACCGAATCCTGAAGGTCAAGCTCGACGCATACCTGCTCTACCGCGGCACGCGCGTCGTCGTCTGCCCCGAGACGCGCCGGCACGTCGCCGTCGAGGTGGACGCCGCGCACGCCGCCGCCACCGCCGACGCGGACGGCGAGGCCGAATTGCGCCTGTCGTCGTGTACGCGCTGGCCCGCGCGCGCCGACTGCGACCGGGACTGCATCTACCAGATCGCCAACGCGCCCGAGGACTGCGCCGTGCGGGTGATGCTCGCGGACTTCTACGAGGGGCGCACCTGCGTGCTCTGCCGCAAGCCGATGACCGGCCCGCGCTGGGACGCGCATAAGCCCGCCCTCCTGCGCGCCTACGACCGCCGCACCTTCGAGTGCCGCGAGCTGCCGCCCGACGCGCTCCCCGTCGTGCTTGATTCGTACCTCCCCGTCTGCTGGGATTGCCACATCGCCGAGTCCTTCCGCCGCGAACACCCGGAGCTGGTCACCGACCGCGACTCCAAACACCTCGCCCACGTCTAACGCCCCAACTCGGCCCCCGGCGAAGGCCGAACCGCCGCGCGCCCCCGCCGCGGCGGTTCGGCCTTCGCCGCGCCGTCATAAACTTCCCGCGCCACGTCCCCACGAAAAAAAGAGTTGCCTCCCACCCGCGGGGCGTGCTTTAGTTCCGCCCGTCGCGCACATGTTTTCGCGTAACCTGGAGCCTCTCCTTCTTCGCAGAGCAACGTAGACGGGCAAACGAAAACCTAAAGGAGGGGTTGCGCGTGGCGCCGCTTATCATCCGCCCGCGTATGTGGCGGAGCGAGCCGGGGCTCGCCGACTTGCGAGCCCTGCCGCGGGATGGCCGGGCCGTCATTAACTTCTCGACCGCGACCGGGCGGCGGGATCAGGTCTGGACGGATATTGCCACTGCCATCGAGAAACGAGCGAAAGAGAGGGTAGGGTCATAAGTCAGGGAAACAACTGTTCGATCTGTCAACGAGTCACGCTCTGGCGCGGCGGGCGCAACGCGCATTTCGTCCACGAGTTCGAGCACTCCGTCCTCTTCGTCGGCGACCACCAGTTCCACCGCGGCTACTGCCTGCTGCTCCTGAAGGAGCACGTGCGGGAGCTGCACGAGCTGGAGCCGGCCGTCTACCTCGCGCTCTCGCGGGAGTTGATAACCGCCGGGCGGGCCATCGTCGCGGCGTACGAACCGTGGAAGATGAACTACTCCTGCTACGGGAACGTAGACCCGCACATCCACTGGCACCTCTTCCCGCGCTACGACTCCGAGCCCGACCACCTCAACCACCCCTGGCTCCACGCCGCGGAGTTCAAAGACCACCTGATAGACGCAGAGACGGCCCGGGGCATCGGCGCGAGGATCAGGGGGCACCTGGTTACCACTTAGGGCATGGAAAGAATAGTCATCTTCGGGAACTCCGGGTCGGGGAAATCGAGTCTGGCGAAGGCGCTCTCCGGCCTCCACGGCGCGGCACACCTCGACCTCGACCTGATAGCGTGGGAGGCCGAGCGGCCGGGCGTCCGCGCCCCCTTCGACGAGAGCGCGCGCGCCCTGCTGCGGTTCATCGAGGGGGCGGACGCATGGGTCATCGAGGGCTGCTACTCCGGCCTCCTGAGCGTGGCGGCGGCTCACTGCACCGAGATGATCTTCCTCAACCCGGGGGTCGCGGCGTGCGTGGCGAACTGCGAGGCGCGGCCCTGGGAGCCGCACAAGTACCCGAGCCGTGAGGCGCAGGACGCGAACCTGCGGATGCTGGTCGAGTGGGTGAAGGAGTACGAGACGCGTGACGACGAATTCTCCCGGCGCGCGCACCGGAGGTTGTTCGACGCGCACGCGGGGAGGAAGGTCGAATACACGTCGAACGAGGAGGCTTCACGCAGGGCGACCGCGGGCGGGCCGCCGCGCGCATAGACACAGCGATGTTCGTGGCCGAACTGCAAAAGAGACTGGCGGCGCTCGGAGACCCGCGCGCCGCGGAGGCGGCGCGGCGGTTCTTCAAGACGGGGCCGGGCGAGTACGGCGCGGGCGACCTCTTCCGCGGCATCCGCGTCCCCGTGTTGCGTGGGCTCGCGAGAGAGTACGAGGCGACGAGTCTTCCGGAGGCCGAGCGGCTGCTCGGCTCGCCGTTCCACGAAGACAGGTTGCTGGCGCTGCTCATCCTCGTCCGCCTCTACGCCAGGGGCGACGGCGCGGCGCGGGAAGAGATTTACCGGCTGTACCTGAAGAACACGCGCCGCGTCAACAACTGGGATTTGGTTGACTCCTCGGCCGAGCACATCGTCGGCGCGCACCTGTGGGACAGGGGGCGCGGGCCTCTGCGCCGCCTCGCGAAGTCGGCAGACCTTTGGGAGCGCAGGATCGCCGTCCTGGCGACCTTCCACTTCATCAAGCGGGGCGAGGTCGAGGAGACATTCAACCTCGCGCGGGCACTTCTCTCCGACCGCGAAGACTTGATTCACAAGGCCGTCGGCTGGATGCTGCGCGAGGCCGGGAAACGCGACCCGGAGGCGGCGGAGCGTTTCCTGAGACAGCACCACGCGCGCATGCCGCGTGTCATGCTCCGCTACGCGATTGAGAAATTCCCGGAAGAGAAGCGGCGGCAATTTGTGAAAGGGAGTAGACAGTAGACAGTAGAAAAGAGAGGCGGCGCGCCCGGCCTTCAGACCGGGCGCGCCGCTTTGTCTTCCTACTGACTACTGACTACTGACTACTGTCTAACCCCCTCATTCCCTCCACCGTGCGGCGGAGGATGTCGGCGGAGGCGCGCAAGCCCTCGCGCTCGCGGTCGTCGAGGGGGATTTCGATGACGCGCTCGACGCCGTCGCGGCCGACGACGCAGGGCAGACTGAGGTAGACGCCCTCGATGCCGTACTGCCCCGTCAGGCGCGTCGAGACGGGCAGCACCGAGCGCTCGTCGCGCAGCACGGCCTCGCAGATGCGCGCCACGCACGAGGCGATGGCGAAAGCAGTGTAGCCCTTGCGCTCGATGATGTCGGGCGCGGCGCGGCGCACGCGCCGCAGCAGCTCGTCGAAGTCGGGGCACTCAAGTCCCGCGCCCTCGCAGAACTCACGCACGGGCACCCCCGCCACGCGCGCCGAAGACCACACGGCGATCTCCGAGTCGCCGTGCTCGCCGACGACGTGCGCGTGAATCGAGCGCGGCTCCACCCCCAGGTGCCGGCCGAGCATCGCGCGCAGACGCGCCGAGTCCAAAACCGTCCCCGAGCCGATGACGCGCCCCACGGGCAGCCCCGAGAACTCCTGCGCGAACTGCGCGAGCACGTCCACGGGGTTCGTCGTCATCAGGACGATGCCGCCGAAGCCCCTCTCCGAAAGGTTCCGCATCACGTCGCGGATGACGACGACGTTGCGACCCAGAAGGTCTAAGCGCGACTCGCCCGGCCGCCCGCCGACGCCCGCCGCGACGACCACGATTGCCGCGCGCGCCGCGTCGTCCCAGGTGCCGGCGCGCACCTCGACGGGGCGCGCGAGCGCCGCCGCCTGCTCCAGGTCCATCGCCTCGCCCTCGGCGCGGCGCGCGTCCACGTCGAGCAGCACGACCTCGCGCGCGAGCCCCCCCAACATCAGCGCGTACGCGCTCGTCGTGCCGACGTGCCCGCACCCGACGACGCACACGCGCCCCTGATTCACCTCACCCGCAACGACAGACACGTCCGGCGCCCTCCTGAAAGTACTTAGTGACCGAGTTCAGTTTTCGTTGGGGATAGAATCGTGGTTCGGCGTGGAAAAGACAAGCCGCGTCAGTGCGGCCGGACGACGATGCGGTTGGAGACGCGCGCGAGGCCGGCGACGCAGCGCGCGACCTGGAGCGCGCGCCAGCACTCGCCGGGCGTCTCGGCCTGACCCGTGAGCGTGACGACGCGCCCCTCGACCTGCACGTCGAGGTCGTCAATGCGCAGCCTCTCGTCCCGCCTCAACTCGTCCAGCACGTCGCGTTGCAGTTCCGCGTCTGATCTCATCGCAGTCACCCCCTCGGTCGCCGTCTCGTGAAGGTGAGCGCCGGCCCGTCCCCGACGCCCCTCACGCACACTTTCGCAAGCCCCGTGCCGGGCTCACCCCGCGCCCGTTTGCGCGCCCCGGCGCCCCCCGCCTGTGGGGATTTGCGCAGCCGCTGGGGAATTTACGCAGAAGTCAGTAGGCGGCAGGCGGATGGCAGTCGGCAGTTCAGAACAGGACGGGGCCGAATTAAAGCGGGGGCGGCGAGATTCGTCACTCGCCGCCCCCGCTTCTTTCAGGCTGTTTGGTTTAAGAAGCCTCTCGCCTTTAACTGCCCACGGCCCTCCGCCTGCTGCCTACTCTTCATTGCCCACTGACCTGGGGCAGTCGCGTCAGTTCGTTGATGCGCGCGCGGACGACGCGCGTGAGGAGGCGTGTCTCGTCGGGCGCGTAGTTGGCGGCGCGGAAGATGGAGGCGAGTTGGCCGTCGGTGAGGAGCGCGAGGCGCTCGCCGACCCAGCGCGCGTGCTCGACGCGCACCTTCTCGACGAGGCGCTCGTTCTTGCCCGTGAAGTCGAAGTCCACGTAGCCGTCCTCGACGCGGTCGATGAACTTCGTGTCGGCGTAGTCCTCGGGCTCGTTGCGGCTGCGCGTGATCCGCCAGAAGAAGCCGGGGCCGCCCGACTTGCCGAAGGTCGCGCCGAGGTCGCTGATGGCGTAGCGCACCTCGCGCGAGCCGGCGGTGTGCAGGAGGACGTTGTTCTCGTCCTTCAAGTCCCAGTTGTTGACGAGCACCATCAGGACTTTCAGCCCGTCCAGCTCGCGCGAGCCCGTGAAGGGGTTCTGCTGCCAGCCCCACTCGCCGTGGCGCGTGACGTTGGCGGGGCGCGCCTCGAAGCGGACGTTACTGAACCAGCCCTTGGTGGGGATGTGGACGCGCGGGACGAGGTAGGTGACCTCCGTCTCGTAGCCCGCGGCCCAGATGAGCCGTGAGGCGGCCGTCTCCGACTGCGCCTCCTTGCTGACCTTCGCCACCCAGACGCGCCCCCGGGCGTCGCGCACGCGGTACTTCGTCGAGTAGCCGCCCTTCTCCTCCTCGATGAAGCGCAGGCGGCGCGTGGCCGGCCGCATCGCGGCGCCGCCGGGGCCGGCCGCGAGGTCGAGCCGCGCCACGTCGCGCTCCCGCCAGAGCACGGGCGTCCCCCTCGGCAGAGACTTCTTCTTCGACTTCTTCTGCGCCGCCGCCGCCGTCGGCAGCACGACGAGCAGCACGAGCGCGACGAGCGCGACGACCGTTCGACTCATCCCTTTTGCAATCATTCTCTTCTCAGGCGCATGGCGGCCGTCGGCTCGAAAGCGCGGCCGATGGCCCTGCGCCCGTCCTCCTTCGAATTGATGCGGGAGAAATTAGAGCGATACTACCAAAGGACAGTAGGCAGTAGCCAGTGGTTAAGGCAGTAGGCAGATGGCAGTGGGCAGTGGGCAGTGGGCAGTGGGCAGTTGAAAGGCAAAGAGTCTTTCCTGATGCATCCGTCCTGAAGACGCTGCGTCTGACATAGAGCATCGGAGGCGGCGAGATTCGTTACTCGTCGCCTCCGGTGCTCTTCCGGGCCGCTTTCCTGTCTCAACTGCCGACTGCCATCTGCCTACTGCCTACTGTTTCAGCCCCGGCTTGACGGCGCGCTCCTTCCGCGCCGCCTGCTCGTCGGGCGGCAGCAGCGACCAGAGCCAGCTCACGGCGCGTTCGAGCTGCTTGCGGTCGCCGGACTGCAAAGCCTCCTGCCCCTGCGCGACCCAGCGCGCGGCCTCCTCCGGATTAACGAACTGGCGGCCGGGGCGCGCGAGGTGGCGGAACCAGTCCTCCCAGAACCAGTCCTGCGCGTGGAGCACCTGCGTCCGCAGCGCGCGCAGGGCGGCGGCGGCCTTCTTCACTCCGCGCACGTCGCCGCGCGCCGCCGACTCCGACAGCTCGCGCCTGAGCGCCGCCAGGCGCTCGCGCTGCGCGTCGGTGCCGTGCGCGCCCACGGTCTCGGCGACCGAGTCGGCGAGGGTTAAGGCGTCGTCGGCGCCCGACCCGACGGGACGGACGCCCGCGCGCCGCTCAAGCTCCGCGACGCGCGCCCGCGCCTCGCGCAGACGCTCGACGACGCGCGCCGCCCTGTCCTGGTCTTCCGCGTCGCCGGCCGGCCGGTGCGCGCCCAGCTCGATGTCGAAGTCCTCCAGCTCGCGCCGCAGCCGCTCGACCTCCGCGCGCAGAGGGTCGGGGGTGGAGGCGCCGCGCCCGCCGTCGTCTGCGGCCTCCGGCGCGTAGCCGTCGTCGTAGACGACCTCGGGGAAGTCGAAGTCCTCGGCGCTCGCGCCCGTCAGAATCAGACGCTCCTCGACGCGTTCGAGCCGCGCGAGGCAGTTCTCGATTTCGAGGTGCGCGCCCTTCAGCAGTTCGAGGTAGTCGGGCTCCTCGTCCTTCGCGATGAAGACGCGGTCGGTGAAGTGCTCGTTGAGATACGGGATGAAGACGTCCACGGTGATGAGGCGCGAGGCGTCAACCTTGAGGTGGAGCTGCACCTCCGAGCCCTCCGGGACGGGGCGGCGGATGGCTGCGCTCCGGACGTGGAAGTTGCCGACCCAGTTGTTGGCCTGCGGGTCTGAGAGCGCCTCGCCCTCCCAGAGTTTCACCGCGAGCGAAGTGTCGGGCTCGCTCGGCCGCAGCGTGTGCGCGGCGCGGTAGGTGACGGTGCGCTCGGCCGGGAGCAGCGTGCGGCGCGGGAAGACCGGGCTCAACTCCTGTCGGCCGTCCGGGTGCGCGACCTCGACCGAGATGGTGTGCGGCAGCGGCGGCGCGTCGAGCGCGAGCCCGTGCCGTATCTGAAACTCGTTCGGCGAGACTTCGAGCGCGCGACCTTTCGCGTCCCTGATGCTCAAGGTGAAGCGGTTGAGCTGCCCCTCCTGCAACACCAGCGCCGTCTCGAAGAAGCCCTCGCGCGCGGGGAGCCAGCCGCTCGTCCATAAGCCACCCTCGGCGTCCACTTTAACTTCGAGGTTCGCGTTGCCGCCCTTCCCCGCGAGCTTGCCCGCGACGCGGCTCCGCGGCTCCGCGGTCAGAGGGTCGTAGGCCAGTCGAACCGACAGCCCGTCAGTCTTCTCCTCCGCCCTGACGCCGGCCGGCTGCGCCGCGCTCCGCTCGACGGTCGAGGCGTAGACGGCCGCGCCGCGCGCGACCACCGTCATCGGGTCGAGCGACGAATCCACGGGCGCGCCGAGGTGCGCCGCCAGCGCCTCGCGCACGCGCGGCATCTGCGTCGGGCCTCCGACGAGCAGCACCCTGTCCAACTCCAGCCCGCGCACGCGCGCGCCCGCCAGCGCCTCGTCCGCCAGCCGCAGGCAGCGCGCGACGAGCGGCTCCAACTCGCTTTCGAGCCGCGCGCGCGTCAAAGGCATCTCCGCCTCGATGAGCCGGCCCTCGCGGTCTTCGCCGAGGTCGAGGAGGCTGACGATTGTCTCTCCCGAAGTCGTCAACTCGATCTTCGCGTACTCGGCGAGCAGCGTGAGCTTGCGGAGCAGGCGCGCCCGCTCCGCGGCTTCCAGTTCGGCGCGCGGCAGCGCGAACTGCTCGGAGAGGAAAGGGACTAAGACGTTCTCGACCAGCGCGCGGTCGATGTCCTTGCCGCCGAGGAGGTTGTCGCCGCGGTGTTCGAGGACGTTGAGGCGGCCGTCGCGCGTCGAGACGACGGCCACGTCGAGCGTGCCGCCGCCGAGGTCGAAGACGAGCCAGCGCTGGTCGCGCACGCCCGGCGCCGCCCCGTAGGCGACGGCCGCCGCGATGGGCTCCTGAAGCAGCGGGTACTCTTCGAGCCCCGCGAGCTGCGCCGCGCGCGCCGTCGCCTCGCACTGCAAGGCCGTGAACGCCGCGGGCACGGTGACGACGGCCGCGCGCACCTCCTCACCTGTCCGGCGGCGCGCGTCCGCGAGGAGCGACTTCAAGACCTCGGCCGAAATCTCCTCCGGCGACATCACGCGCCCCGACGCCGGGAAGGTCTTCGCGTAGCGCTGCCCCATCAAACGCTTGACCTCCAGCGCCACGTTGTCCGGGTCTTCGGCCAGCGCGCCCAGCGCGCGCCGCCCGACCAAAAGGCTCCCGGACTTCAGCACGCGCACGACCGAAGGCGTCACGTTCATCTGGTCGTTGTTCTGGATGACCGAGACCCCGCCGCCCGCCGCCCGCGCGATGCACGAGTTGGTGGTGCCGAGGTCGATGCCGAAATCTATGTAGTTGCTCATGGATTAGTGACAG
>DAIRFV010000014.1:13628-15819 GCA_036794905.1 Pyrinomonadaceae bacterium
CAGTAGAAATACATTCGTCAGTCGAACCGTGCGGTTGTCATCTTCAACTTCCGTCAAGCGGAGCCTACTGGCTACTGGCTACTGGCTACTGGAATTCCTTCTCACCACGACCTGACCGTGGCGGACGACGGCGCCGCGGTAGAGGACGACGGGCGCGATCGTCTCGTCCACGACCTGCGCGCCCTCGGGGAGGCGCGCGTCGTCGAAGGCGTCGAGGACTTCGACGGCGAGGCCGGGCTCGTAGACGTGCCCCGTCACGTCGAGGACTTCGAGGCCGTGCCCGGAGAGGAAGCGGCCGAGTCTCCGCGCGGCGTGGCGCGCCTGCGGCGAAGACTCCTCCGCCGCGCCGGCCCAGCGTTCGAGCCGCCACCACTCGACGGCCAGCTCGGCCAGCGACGAGAGCGACACGTCTATCGTCTGCGGGAGTTCGTTCGTCATCGAAGGTTCCTCGGGCCGACTCAACATACAAGAATCGGGGCGCCGCGTGAAGCTCTCTTCATTCCCGCGCGGGCACCTCGCGCTCGACCGTGGCCGGCGGCGGAGGCGTGGGCGCCGCGTTCGCGTTGCCCGCGTTCGCGTTGGCCGGCGCCCCCCGCCTGCGGTTGCGCGGCGTCCTCGTCGTGCGCGGCGGCGCGGGGGCCGTGAGCGGCGGCGGCAGGTTGAGCGGCTTGAGGTTGTAGTTCAAGTTGAAATTCAGGTCCGGCCTGACGTTGAGCGCCGGCAGCGAGTTGATGCTCGTGCGCGTCGAGCGCATGTTGATGACGCCGCAGCGTTGCAGCCCCATGCAGAACACGACCATCGCCACCCAGAAGCCGATGCTCGTCAGGCAGCCCGCGCGGTCGTCCTGCCGCACTAAGCCGTCGAGCGTCTTCCCGCCCTTCGGGTCGTCCGTAAAAAGTTTCCGCGGCGGGCGCACCACGTCCCCCAGCTCGCGCGCGAGCCCCGCCCCGTACTCGCCCCCACTCCTCCCGCGTGAGCCCTCGGCCGCGCCGAGCGCGGAGAGCTTCGCCTCGACGGCCGCCGACTCTTCCGAGTCGGGCGGCGCGAGCGCGCGCGCCTTGAGGTAGACGATGCGCGCCTCGTCCGCCCGCCGAATCTCCTCGTACGCCGAGGCGAGCTTGCAGAGCTTCGACGACGCGTGCTCGAAGACGCGCCGCGCGTAGAAGGAGTCGGCGCCCGCCAGCCGCGCGAAGTCGGCGAGGCGCGCCCTCAAGTCCGTGAAGCTGCGCCACGCGGCGTTGCAGACGTTGCGCTTCGCGGCGTCAACCTTGAGGTCGTAGGCGGCCGTGCCGACCCAACAGAAGGCCCCGTCCAGCTCGTCCTTGAGCTTGTCCTCGGCCGGGCCGACGGTCTCCTCCTCGTACTCGCGCAGCAGCGGCGGGGGCGGTTCCGCGGCGCGCACGACTGCGAAGGCGCGCGCGGCCTCGTGCAGGTCGTTGCGGAGCACGGCGTCGCGCGCGCGGGCGGCGGCGTGCGCGTAGACGACGCGCGGCGCGTCCCGCCGCAACTGCGCCACCTCGCCGAACGTGACCAACTGCTCGTAGTCGCCCTTCAGGTCGGACGCCACCAGCAGCGACCAGAACTCCTCGCACCCGAACAGCCGCCGCCAGAGTCGGAACGCGCGCGCCCACGCCTCCGGTTCGCCGAGCGCGGGGTCGAGCCGCACGGCCCCGGCCAGCGCGAGCAGCGCCGCGTCGTGCAGCGCCGCGGCCTCACGCTCGGCGAGCCGCGCGCCGCCCCGTTCGTCTGAGCCTTGCTCGTCGGCCGCCCCGCCCGGCCTCTCGGCCCGGACGGGGACGCGCTTGAGCAGCTCCTCGACCGCGGCCGAGAGTCCCGCGGTGGTCGCGACCGCGGAGGGCGGCGCGGGGAGTTGGAACCAGTAGAGGCGTTCGCGCGCGCGCTGCACGGGCTCGGAGAGGCGGCCGACCGCGTCGCGCACGTCCGACGCGTCGCGGCGCACCTCGCCCAGCCACGCCGCGTCCCCTTCGAACGTCTTCCGCACGCCGACCTTCAGCGCGAGCCGCAAGCTGGAAGCCGCCTCGAACACCTCGCCCTGCGTCGCCGCCGCACTCAGCCCCAGAACGCGGAACGCGCTCCGCGCCGCCGGCTCGAACAGACTCGTTTCCACCGTCGTGGACGACGTCTCTGTCACCTCTTATATCTTGTTCAATAATTTTTTTACTAACCCTGT
>DAIRFV010000014.1:15829-23912 GCA_036794905.1 Pyrinomonadaceae bacterium
GCCGCCGGCTCGAACAGACCCGGCGTCACCGTCGGCGTCGGCGTCGGCCTCACCCCGGCGAGCCGCTTGAAGAATTTTTGTAAGAACACATTCCCCCTTCGGGGAGGGTGTTGGGTGTTGGGTTTTGGGGAAAACAAGGCCTAATACCCAACACCCAACACCTAACACCCAACACCCCTTCCCTCACAGCCCGGCCATGTCCCACTTGCGCACGACCTCGTTGATGAGATTCGTGACCTTGTCGTTGACCTTGTTGAAATACTCTTCGGCCTTCTTCTGGTCGAACTTCGGGTAGCCCTGCCCGGGCTGGTAGAGGCCGATCGAAGACGGAAATGGCGTGGCCGACCAGGTGCCCGCCGCGGGGTAGGCGGTGGCGAGGTCTGCTCTGTAGCGCTCGGGGTGGACGAGCGTCGGGTCGGCGGCCTGCACGTAGGCGGTCTCGTTCCAGCCGGCGTGGCCGCCGTCCTCGCCGAAGACCTCCCTGGTGATGTCGGAGGCGAACGACCACCAGTTGATGACGAGCGTGCGCACCTTGCGCTCGGTCGCGACCTCGGCGGCGACCGAGTTGAGTACGGCCGTCTGCGGCCCGCCGTGGCCGTTGAGGATGATGATGTTCCGGAAGCCGTTCTTCGCCAGTCCCTCCAGGACCTGTTTGACGAAGGGGCGGTAGGCCGACTCCGTGATCTGGAACGCGCCGGGGTACGCCTCCATGCTGCCGGTGATGCCGTAGGGGATGGCGGGCGCGATCATGGCGTTGACGCGCGGGGCCACGCGGCGCGCCATCGCGACGGGCGCGGTGATGTCGGCGCCGTTGTTGACGACGCCGTGCGGCTCCAGAGTCCCCGTCGGCAGGAGCACGGTCTGCACCTTCGACGGCACGGTCTCTTTGAACTCCATCCAGTTGATGCGCTCCAGCTCGCGCTCGCGCACCGCGGGCGTTGGCGCCTGCGCGGAGGCGCGCGGCGCGCCGGCGGCGAGCGCGAGCAGGACGACGGCCGTGCAAAACATTCTCATCTCTCTTCCCCCCTCATTTTCAGATGCTGAAGCCGCGGGCGGCGCGATTGACTTTGACTTGCCTGAAAGTGTAGAAGCGTTGGCGGCCGGGCCGCAAAAGCATACTTCAACAGAACGCCGAAACAGAACCACCGGGGGAGACTCGATGCAAGGTGAAGCGCAGCCCCGCGCGCAGTGGGGCAAGGTACTCGACCAGACGCGCTGCATCGGGTGCCACGCCTGCACGACCGCCTGCAAGTCGGAGAACCTCGTGCCCATCGGGGTGACGCGCACCTACGTCAAGCACGTGGACGTGGGCGAGTGGCCGCAGGCGCGGCGCGCGCACCAGGTGACGCGCTGCAACCAGTGCGCGCACGCGCCGTGCGTCGCGGCCTGCCCGACCGCGGCGATGTTCCAGCGCCCGGACGGCATCGTCGATTTCGACAAGCGCATCTGCATCGGCTGCAAGGCGTGCATGGCCGCCTGCCCCTACGACGCCATCTTCATCAACCCGGAAGACCACTCGGCCGAGAAGTGCAACTTCTGCGCGCACCGCATCGACTCGGGCCTGGAGCCGGCCTGCGTCGTCGTCTGCCCGGTCGAGGCCATCATCGTCGGCGACATGAACGACCCCGACTCGCGCATCGCCAGCTACGTCGGCCGCGAAGCCGTGGAGGTGCGGCGGCCCGAGAAGGAGACGCTGCCCAAAGTCTTCTACAAGGGCGCGCACCAGGCGACGCTCGACCCGCTCGCCGCGAGGAGACCCGAAGGCGACCTCTTCATGTGGAGCGAGCAGAAGACCGGCGCCGACACGGTCAACTCCGGCAACCCGACGTTCCCGAACTCTTCGGCGGCGGCGCTCTTAGCTTACGACATCCCGCACTCGCTCCCGTGGGACTGGCGCGTCAGCCTCTACACCTGGACGAAGGGCATCGCGGCGGGCGCCTACCTCGTCGCGGCGCTGCTGATGGTGCTCGGCTTCTTCGGCGTCCCCGCCGACGGCAGGCTGGGGGCGTTCTTCACTTCGGACGCGCACGTTCACATCAGCACGGCGCTGTGGACGTGGGTCGCGCCCGTCCTGTCGGGCGCGTTCCTCGCCATCACCGGCGCGCTGCTCATCTGGGATTTGGAGCACCCGGCGCGCTTCTACATGATCTTCACGCGGCCGCAGTGGCGGAGCTGGCTCGTCAAAGGCGCGTTCATCATCGCGGGCTACTCGCTCGTCCTCGCGCTCCACTTCGCCGCGAGCCTCGCGGGGGGCGAGTTGCCGCAGCGCCTTCTGATTATCGCGGGCGTGCCGCTCGGCGTGCTGACGGCGGTCTACACGGCCTACCTCTTCGCGCAGGCGAAGGCGCGCGACCTGTGGCAGAACCCTCTGCTGCCGCCGCACCTGCTCGTGCAGGCGCTGCTGCTCGGCTCGGCGGCGCTGCTGCCGTTCGCGCTGTGGCTTGAGCCGCAGGCCGTCGCGCCGCTCGCGTGGACACTCGGCGCGACCAGTCTTGTCCACCTGCTGATGGTCTGGGGCGAGGTCACGCTCACGCACCCGACGGCGCACGCGCGGCTCGCCGCGTGGGAGATGACGCGGGGTCGCTTCGCGGCCTTCTTCTGGGCGGGCGTCGTGTTGATTCTGCTCGCCCTCTTCGCGCCGTGGCTCGGGGTGGCCTCCGTCCCGCCCGCCCTCGTCGGCCTCGCGCTCCACGAGCACGCCTACGTGCAGGCGGGTCAGTCCGTGCCGCTCGCGTAAGCCGTCGAGGGGTTTTGACTCGACCGAAGTCCGCTTGAAAGGAGAGTCGTATGGCAACGACTAAGACGGCGGCGAAGAAGTCGGCGCGTAAGACGGCCGCGAAGTCGCCCGCCAGGCGCTTCCGCGCGCTGGTCGAGCGCGGCGCGGGCAGCGTCTGCGCCATCAACATCGACTTCGACGTGGAGGAGGCGTTCGGCAAGCGCGGGCGCGTCCCCGTGCGCGGCACGCTCAACGGCGCGCCCTTCCGCGGCTCGCTCTTCCCGATGGGCGGCTGCCACTTCATGGTCGTCAACCGCCACCTGCGCGCCGCCGCGGGCGTACGGGGCGGCGAGACCGTCCCCGTCCTGATGGAGCGCGACGACGAGCCGCGCACCGTCGAGCCGCCCGCGGACTTCGCCCGCGCCCTCGAAGGCAGCAAGGCGGCGCAAACCACCTGGGACAAACTCAGCTACACGCACCGCCGCGAGCACGTCGAGCACATCGAAGAGGCCAAGAAACCCGAGACACGCCTGCGCCGCATCGAGAAGTCCGTCCGGATGCTCGCCGCGGGCGAGAAGGAGCCGCGTTGAGACCCCGCACACGACTCATGCGTAGCACGCGCGCGACGACCGTCCCGCTGCTCGTCATCCTCGCTCTTGCCTGCGCGTCTGCCGCCGCGCCCGCGAAGCGGACGGCGACACACGGCGGCGTCCGCATCACCTTCGACGTGAGGCTCGCGCGCGAGGCCACGGGACAGACCGTCCCCGCCGCGCCGCTTGAGGACGCGAGCGAGAAGCCCGACGGCGTCTACCCCGAGCACGTCGCCTTCACCCTCGTCGGCATGCCCGACGCGCCCGCCGACTCCTTCCACGAGCCGGTCATACGCGTCTCGCCGGTCGCCGACTACCTGAAAGCCTTCTCGGTCTCGCCCCGGTACGTGAAGGACGCCGAGCGCACGTTGGATGAACTGCGCCGGCTCATCCGGCGCCGTCCCGCCGCGCTCAAGGGCAACGTCCCGATGCTCCCGTTCCCCGACGGGACGGAGGTCTTCCACGCGCGCGTCAGGTACCTGCGCTTCCGCGGCGGCTCCGGCGTCGCCTTCCTCACGCAGGGGCAACAGGACTACGAGCTGATTAACAGCCAGCACGTCTCTTACTCGTTCCGCGGGCTCACCGACGACGGCCGCTTCTACGTCTCGGCCGAGTTCCCCGCCGGCGCCCCCGTCATCGCCGCGAAACGCGACGCCGGCACACACGACGGCTACATGCTCCCGCGCGAAATCGGCGGCCGGCTCGCAAGGCAGCGCTACGGCGCCTACGTCGAGCGCGTCCGGCGCAAGCTCGAACGCCTGCCCGCCACGCAGTTCCAACCCGACCTGCGCCTCTACGACGAGCTGTTAAGCTCCCTCGAAATACGGAACTGACGGCGCCCGGTGCGCCGAGAGTCGAAGTCATGAACCTTAAGGATTTGAACGAGCGCGTGAGCGCGGCGCGCAAGGAGACGGAGGCGCGGGGCGAGACCTTCTACCCGGGGCCGAGCCGCGTGCACCTGGCGGCGTTCCCGCCGCGGGAGCGCTGGGACGATTGGGTGGAGTTGGAGTCGAAGGCCTGGCCGGAGCGCGTCGAGCGGCGCTACATGCTCGTGCCGACGACGTGCTTCAACTGCGAGTCGGCGTGCGGGCTGCTGGCGTACGTGGACAGGGAGACGCTGGGCGTCCGGAAGTTCGAGGGGAACCCCGAGCACCCCGGCTCGCGCGGGCGCAACTGCGCGAAGGGGCCGGCGACGCTCAATCAGGTGACAGACCCCGACCGCATTCTCTACCCGCTCAAGCGCGCGGGCAAGCGCGGCGAGGGCAAGTGGGTGCAGGTCGGCTGGGACGAGGCGCTCGACGACCTCGCGGGGCGGATACGCAGGGCCATTCAGGAGGACAGGCACAACGAGGTGATGTACCACGTCGGCCGCCCCGGCGAGGACGGGTTCACCGAGCGCGTCCTCGCCGCGTGGGGCGTGGACGGCCACAACTCGCACACGAACATCTGCTCCAGTTCGGCGCGCGCGGGCTACCAGTTCTGGATGGGGCTCGACCGCCCTTCGCCGGATCACGCCAACGCCGACGTGATTCTGCTCATCAGCTCGCACCTCGAATCGGGCCACTACTTCAACCCGCACGCGCAGCGCGTGATGGAGGCGAAGCAGCGCGGGGCCCAGCTCATCGTCTTCGACACGCGCCTGTCGCACACGGCGACGCACGCCGACGTGTGGGTCTCGCCCTACCCCGGGTCGGAGGCCGCCATCATGCTGGCGGTCGCGAATTATTTAATTCAGCACGAGCGTTACGACCGCGAGTTCGTGCGCCGCTGGTGGAACTGGGAGGAGTACATGGCGGTCGAGCACCCGGAGCTTGAGACGAGCTTCGAGGGCTTCGAGGAGGTGTTGAAGACCCTCTACGCCGAGTTCACCTTCGACTACGCGGCGAAGGAGTCGGGCGTGGACGCGCGGCAGGTCGAAGAGGTCGCGCGCGTCGTCGCGACGGCCGGCCGGAAGTTCTCAAGTCACAACTGGCGCTCGGCCGCCTCGGGCAACAGCGGCGGGTGGCAGGTGGCGCGCACGCTCTTCTTCGTCAACGCGCTGCTCGGCGCGGTGGCGACCGAGGGCGGCGTCTTCCCGAACGCCTGGAACAAGTTCGTCCCCAGGCCCATCTACACGCCGCCGCACCCGCCGCGCTGGAACGAGCTGACGTGGCCGCGCGAGTACCCGCTCGCGATGAACGAGCTGTCGTTCCTGCTCCCGCACTTTCTGAAGGACGGGCGCGGCCGCGTGGACACGTACTTCACGCGCGTCTACAACCCGGTCTGGACGAACCCCGACGGCTTCTCCTGGATCGAGGTCTTGCAGGACGAGAACTTAATCGGCTGTTACGTCGCGCTCACGCCGACGTGGAACGAGACGGCCTACTTCGCCGACTACGTCCTGCCGATGGGTCACGGCTCCGAGCGCCACGACCTACACTCCTACGAGACGCACGACGCGCAGTGGCTCGGCTTCCGCCAGCCCGTGCTGCGCGCCGCGCGCGAACGGCTCGGCGCCGAGGTCAAAGACACGCGCGAGGTCAACCCCGGCGAGGTCTGGGAGGAGAACGAGTTCTGGCTTGAGCTGACGTGGCGCATCGACCCCGACGGCTCAATGGGGATTCGTAAGTTCGCCGAGTCGCAGGAGCGGCCGGGCGAGCGCCTCGGCGTTGACGAATACTACGCATACATCTTCCAGAACTCCGTGCCCGGCCTTCCGGAGCGCGCGGCCGGCGAGGGCCTGACGCCGCTTCAGTTCATGCGCCGCTACGGCGCGTTCGAGATCGGGCGCAAGACGGGCGCGCTCTACGAGCAGGAGGTGGGTGAGGAGGAGTTGGAGGACGCGCGCACCGACCGCTTCGGCCGCGTCTACACGCGGACGCCGAAGCCCGCCTCGCCCAACATCGTGCCGCTCCCCGCGCCCGACGCCGACGCGGAGGGTCGTCGCTTCGTCGGCGTCAGCGTGGACGGCCGGACGCTGCGCGGCTTCCCCACGCCGAGCGGGCGCCTGGAGTTCTACTCCAAGACTCTGGCCGACTGGGGCTGGCACGAGTACGCCGTGCCCTTCTACATCAAGAGCCACGTCCACCCGGACAACCTCAACCCCGGCCAGACCGTGCTCATCTCGACCTTCCGCCTGCCCGTGCAGATACACACGCGCTCGGCCAACGCCAAGTGGCTCGACGAGATCGCGCACACCAACCCGCTCTGGATTCACCCGCGCCACGCCGCCGACCTCGGCGTCAAGACCGGTGACAACGTTCGGGTCGAGACCGAGACCGGCTACTTCGTCGTCCGCGCGTGGGTCACCGAAGGCATACGCCCCGACGTGGTCGCGTGCAGCCACCACATGGGGCGCTGGAAGCTCGCGCACGAGGGAGAAGGACAACGTCAGTTGATGCAGACGGTCGCGCTCGACCGTCAAGGTACGGAGTGGGCGCTCCGGCGCGAGCGCGGCGCGCACGCGTACGACTCCTCCGACCCGGACACCGCGCGCATCTGGTGGGCGGACGTGGGCGTCCATCAGAATCTCACCTTCCCCGTCCACCCCGACCCCGTGTCGGGGATGCACTGCTGGCACCAGGCCGTCCGCGTCCGCAAGGCCGAAGCGTCCGACCGCCCCGGCGACATCCACGTGGACACGGAGAAGTCGCGCGCCGTCTACCGCGCCTGGCTCCAATTCACGCGCCCCGCCGACGCGCACTCCCCCGACGGCACGCGCCGCCCCTACTGGCTGCTGCGCCCCCTCAAGCCCGCGCGCGAGTTTTACAAACTTGAAGAAGTAGACAGTAGTCAGTAGTCAGTAGCCAGTAGCCAGTAGCCGGCAGGCTCCGCCCTGCCGTCGTTGACGATGACAACTTAACGGTTCGAGCGACGAAGGGTTTTCTACTGACTACTGTCTACTGACTACTGTCTACTACCAACCCATGGAACTCTTCCGCGCACTCGCAGTCTTAGTGGAGCCGCCCGAGCGGGCGGGGGCGGCGCGCGTGGCGGAGGCTCTGGGGTTGGGGGCTCTGCCGGAGCCGAGCGCGTACACGGAAGTGTTCGTGTTTCAACTCTACCCTTACGCCTCTGTTTACGTAGGGGCGGAGGGAATGTTGGGGGGAGAAGCGCGCGACCGCGTGGCGGGATTCCTCGCCGCGCTCGGGCACGCGGTGCCTTCGGAGCCGGATCACCTCGCATTGCTGCTCGCGGCGTACGCGGCGCTCGGCGAGGCCGAAGCCGCGGCGTCTGAAGGGCATGCGCCCGAGTCGCTGCGGCGCGCGCGGCGCGCGTTGCTGTGGGAGCACCTGTTGAGCTGGCTCCCCGTCTACCTCGACAAGGTCGAGCGGGTCGCGCCGCCGTTCTACAGGCTTTGGGCGGAGACTTTGCGGGCGGCGCTCGACGCGCAGGCCGTGGGGTTGGGCGCGCAGGAAGAATTACCGCTGCACCTGCGCGAGGCGCCCGCGCTCGCAGACCCGCGCGCGGGGGCGCCGGAAGAGTTTTTGAAGACGCTGCTCGCGCCCGCGCGCTCCGGCATCATCCTCGTGCGCGACGACCTCGCGCGCGCGGCACGCGAACTCGGCGCGGGCGTCCGCGCCGGCGAGCGCCTGTTCGCGCTGCGCTCGCTCATGGGGCAGGACGCCGCGGGCACCCTCTCCTGGCTCGCGCGCGAGGCCGAGGACTGGCGCGCGCTCCACCGACGCCGCCGCGCCGCGCACGGCGCCGTCGCCGAATGGTGGGCCGCGCGCGCCGAAGCGTCCGCAAAACTCCTGCGCGAGCTTGCGGCCGAGGCGGAAGAATTAGGGAGAGTAGT
>DAIRFV010000014.1:24012-49239 GCA_036794905.1 Pyrinomonadaceae bacterium
CCGCAAAACTCCTGCGCGAGCTTGCGGCCGAGGCGGAAGAATTAGGGAGAGTAGTCAGTAGCCAGTAGTCAGTAGCCAGTAGAAAACCTAAGCGGCGCGCTCGTCCTTAAGACTGAGACGCGCCGCCCGCTTTTTCTACTGGCTACTGACTACTGGCTACTTCCTTAAAACAGCTTGAGGCCGCGGGCGCGCGTGCGGGCGAGGAGTTGGAGGAACTCTTCGCGGGGGACGAGGCGCGCGCCGAGGGCTTCCATGTGGGGCGTCATGACCTGTATGTCGAGCCAGCCGAGGCCGCGCGCGCGGAGGTGTTCGATCAGAAACAGCAGCGCGAGCTTCGAGGCGTTGGGGCGGAGGTGGAACATGCTCTCGCCCGCGAACGCCCCGCCCGCGTCCACGCCGTAGACGCCGCCGACCAGTTCGCCCTCCTCCCACGCCTCGACGCTGTGCGCGCCGCCCCGCCGGTGGAACTCGCAGTAGCCCCGAATCATCCAGGGCTTAATCCACGTCCCCGTCTCGTGCGCGCGATCGATTGCGGCGCAGGCGCGTATGACGCGGTCGAAGGCGCGGTCGAGGGTGAAGTTGAGCCGCGTGCGGCGGCGCGCGCGCGCGAGGCTGCGCGGGACGTGCAGCTCCTCGAAGAAGAGAATCCCGCGCTCGGGCGGGCTGAACCAGAGCAGGGGGTAGCCGTCCACCGGCCACGGGAAGATGCCGCGCGCGTACGCCTCTTCGAGCAGCGCGGGCTCGGGCCGGCCGCCGACGGCGACGATGCCGTCGGGCGTCGCCTCGCGCGGGTCTGGGAAACGGCTTTCGACCATGCGCCTCATGATAAAGACGTGAACCGTGAACCGTAAACCGTGACAGGGGCGCGAACCGTCAACCGTCAACCGTGACAGGAGAAAGGGGGCGTGCCTTCTTCCTCCTGTCACGGTTGACGGTTGACGGTTGACGGTTCACGCCTTCTTCTTGTCACGGTTTACGGTTGACGGTTCACGCCTTACAATCTCCCCATGCCGGAGCGCGAGTACGGGTTCGAGGAGGAGGTCGCGACCGAGAGCCGCGAGAAGCTGAAGAAGCCGCCGCTCTACCGCGTCCTCCTGCACAACGACGACTTCACGACGATGGAGTTCGTCGTCGAAGTCCTCGCGCAGGTCTTCGGCAAGTCGGAGGCGGACGCCTTCCGGGTGATGTGGGCCGTGCACACGCAGGGCGTCGGCGTCGCGGGCGTCTACACCTACGAGATCGCCGAGATGAAGGTCGAGCGCGTGACGCAGTTGGCGCGCTCGCGCGAATTCCCGCTGCTCTGCACCGCCGAGGAAGAACCGGGGGAGGCGTGAACCGTCAACCGTCAACCGTGACGAGAAAATTTTCATCATAGTCCGGTCACGGTTTACGGCCCGCATCTAACGGATTTAAGCTTGTCACGGTTCACGGTTGACGATTTACGGTTTTTCAATGATTACCAAAGAGCTACAAGAGACCCTGAACTTCGCCGCGATGGAGGCGATCAAGCGGCGCCACGAGTACGTGACGCTCGAACACCTCCTCTACGCCCTGCTGCACGAGGGCACGGCCGCCAAGGTCGTCCGCCACTGCGGCGGCGACGCGAACGCTTTGACGAGGGAGCTGGAAGCCTTCTTCGACGAGAAGCTGGAGAGCGTCCCGCCGTCCTCCGACACGCTCCCCGAGTACACGGCCGCCTTCCAGCGCGTCGTCGAGTACGCGCTCCTCCAGGCCGAAGGGTCGGGGCAGAAGGAGGTGGACGGCGGCAACGTGCTGGCCGCCATCTTCCAGTCGCCCAACTCGCACGCCGTCTACCTGCTCAAGAAGCAGGGCATCACGCGGCTCGACATCCTCAACTACCTCGCGCACGGCATCTCGAAGGTCGAGGGCGAGCCGGGCGGCGGCTTCGCGCAGGAGGCCGAGGGCGAGGACTACGAGTCGGAGCAGGCGGCGCGCGACCCCTTGAAGGCGTTCGCCACCGACCTCGTCGAGCGCGCCTCCGAAGGCAAGATCGACCCGCTCATCGGCCGCGAGGCGGAGGTGGCGCGCACGATTCAAGTCCTCTGCCGCCGCCGCAAGAACAACCCCATCTACGTCGGCGACCCCGGCGTCGGCAAGACCGCCATCGCGGAAGGGTTGGCGCTCAAGATTCAAAAGGGCGAGGTGCCCGACGCGCTCAAAGGCGCCGAGGTCTACTCGCTCGACATGGGCGCGCTCCTCGCCGGCACGAAGTACCGCGGCGAATTCGAACAGAGGTTGAAGGCCGTCATCTCAGCGCTCAAGAAGAAGCCGAACGTCATCCTCTTCATCGACGAGATACACACCATCGTCGGCGCGGGCGCCGTCTCCGGCGGCACGATGGACGCCTCGAACATCATCAAGCCCGTGCTCGCCTCCGGCGAGATGCGCTGCATCGGCTCGACCACCTACCCCGAGTACAAGGCCGCCTTCGAGCGCGACCGCGCGCTCGCGCGCCGCTTCCAGAAGATAGAGGTCTCGGAGCCCTCGCTCGAAGACACCGTCAAGATTCTCGAAGGCTTGAAGAAGCTCTACGAGGAGGCGCACGGCGTCACCTACACTTCGGACGCCCTGCGCGCGGCGGCCGAGCTGGCGGCCAAGCACCTCCACGACCGCTTCCTGCCCGACAAGGCCATCGACGTGGTGGACGAGGTCGGCGCGATGGTCAAGCTGATGCCCGCGGAGGAGCGCCCCGCCGAGATCGGCGTCCGCGAGATCGAGACGGTCGTCGCGCGCATGGCGAAGATTCCGCCGCGCACCATCGCCGGCTCCGAGAAAGACCGCCTGCAAAACCTTGAGACGGCGCTGAGGGGCGTCATCTACGGGCAAGATCACGCCGTCGCGCAGATCGTCAACGCCATCAAGCTCTCGCGCTCCGGCCTCGGCCAGCCCGAGAAGCCCATCGGCTCGTTCCTCTTCTCCGGCCCGACGGGGGTGGGCAAGACCGAGCTGGCCAAGCAGCTCGCGCTCGCCCTCGGCGTCGAGTTCATACGCTTCGACATGTCGGAGTACGCCGAGCCGCACACGGTCTCGCGCCTCATCGGCGCGCCGCCGGGCTACGTCGGCTTCGACCAGGGCGGACTTTTAACCGACGCCGTCAACAAGACGCCCTACGCCGTCGTCGTCTTAGACGAGATCGAGAAGGCGCACCCGAACCTCTTCAACATCCTCTTGCAGGTGATGGATCACGGCACGCTCACCGACAACAACGGCAAGCGCGCGGACTTCCACAACGTCATCCTCATCATGACGACCAACGCGGGCGCGCGCGAGATGTCGGACGCGAAGATCGGCTTCCAGCAGGGGCAGGAGGGTCTGTCGCAGGGTCAGGGGCGCGGGGCCATCGAGCGCACCTTCAGCCCCGAGTTCCGCAACCGGCTCGACGCGTGGATCGCGTTCGCGCCGCTCACGTTCGAGACCATCGAGCGCGTCGTGGACAAGTTCATCACGGAGGTGCGCGCGCAACTGGTCGAGAAGCACGTCGAGCTGCGGCTCACCGAACGCGCCCGCCGCTGGCTCGCCGAGCACGGCTACGACCGGCAGATGGGCGCGCGCCCCATGTCGCGTTTGATTCAGGAGAAGATCAAGGCCCCGCTCGCCGAAGAGATTCTCTTCGGCCGCTTGCAGGAAGGCGGCACGGCCGTCGTCAACGTCCCCGACAACGACATCCGCATCGAGATCATCGAGCGGTGAAGACAGTAGGCAGATGGCAGTACGCAGTTAGCTGATAGATAAAGTGGTCGATAAGAAACGGGGGCGAGTTACGAATCTCGCCCCCGTTTCTTACAGGCACTTTCCTGTTCTGAACTGCGTACTGCCATCCGCCTACTGCCTACTACTCCCCTTATTTCCCCCCCGCGGCCTTGTAAAGCTCTTCGACGAACTTCGGCGCCTCGGGCTCCCACTTCAGGGGGAGCCCTTTGTGCAGGCGCCAGCGGTGGAGCCACGAGATGCCGTTCTTGTAGAGCGCGTCCGGCTCGTTGTACGCGGGGTCTTTCAGCGCCTCTTCGAGCGTGACGAACGTGTAGCCGCGACGCTTCAACATCGCGGCCACTTCGTCGAAGCGGTCGGCGTTGATCTCGTTGGCGTGGAGCAGGAGCGTCTGCCTGACCTCGCGCCCGTAGGTCTCGGCCGACAGCCGCTCGAAGTGCTCGAAGACCGACTCCAGGTAGGGCACGTAGGCGTCGGCCACGCGCTTCGCGGTCGCCGAGTCGCCGCGCTTTTTGGCGTCGTGGTAGACCTTGGCGAAGATGTAGTCGCCGTTGTCCACGGTGACGGGCGCGACCGTGTAGCCGCGCGCGGCGAGGAACTCCGAGAGGCCGCGCTTGTACTCGGGCGTCGTGCCGGTGAAGAGGAACGGGTGGCGGAAGTAGCGGAGCTTCAGGCCGCGCTCGGCCAGCAGCATCCGCGTCACCGTCTCGCCGCGCACCACGTCGTCCTTGTAGTCTTCGAGCGGCGCCTTCTGCAAGTTGATGTGCGAGAAGGTGTGGTTGCCCAGCTCCAGCCCGGCGTCGAGCCACGCGCGCAACAGCTCCGTCCGCGCGTCCATCTCGCCGCGGGCGAGGAGCTTCCGCTCGTTGACGAAGCCGACGGCCGGCACGCCGTTTCGCTTCACGCTCTCCAGGAGGCGCGACGTGACGCGGCGCATCTCTTCGAGGTCGCCGTAGGGCGCCGGCAGGTCGTCGAACGTGACGGCGACCTGCCGGCGCGCGGCCGCGCCCTCCTGCCCCGCGGCCTGCGCCGCGAACACGGACACGAGCACCGTCAAGATCAAAAAGGCGCGTGCGATTCTCTTCCGTCTCATGCTCATCACCCCGGGTTACTTCTTCGCCCTGGCCTTCGCGCGCCACTCGTGCTGGCGCTCGGCCATGTAGCGCTTCATCGAGTCGGGCAGCTCGACCTCTTCGGTGTCCCTGTACTCCATCCCCTTCGTCACCGCCCAGCGCGCTATCCACGAGTCGCCGCGCTGGCCCGTGTACGTGTCCGGCAACGAGTAGGCTTCGTCGCGCGTCGCCTGGTCGAGCGTGACGAACGAGTAGCCGCGCCGCTTCATCATCGCCGCCAGCTCCCCGAAGCAGTGCGCGTTGAGGACGCCCCCCGTGAGCATCAGCACCTGCGGAATCTCGCGCCCGACCACCTCGCGCGAGTAGTCTTCGTAGAACTCGAACATGCGCTCCATGTACGCGACGTACTCCGCGCGCAGCGAGGCGGCCCCCGCCTCGTCGTCGCGCGTGAGCAGGTCGGCGTAGGCGCGGTTGAAGAGCCAGTCCATGTTGTCCACGGTGACGGGGTGGATGCGGTAGCCGCGCTCGCCGAGGAACTTCTCGACCGCCGCCTTCGCCTCGGGCGTCGAGCCCGTGTTCAGGTACGGGTAGCTGAAGTAGCGGACGCGCCCGCCGCGCTCCGCGGCCAGCTTCGAGAGCAGCCGGTCGCCGCTCAGCACCTCGGCCCGGAACTCCTCGACGGAAGAGTTATACAGGCTCGTGTGGTGCGCCGTCTCGTTGCCGAGTTCGTGGCCCGCGGCGACCCATTCGCGCAGCGCCGCGACGCGCGCCTCGTGCTCGGCGCCGTCCCGGTACAGCGACGCCTCGTTGACGAAGCCGACCGCCTGCACGTCGTTCTCTTTCAGTGAGCGCAGCAGCCTCCGCATCTGGTTCGAGAGGACGCGCGCGTCGTAGGAGTAGCCGGGGAAGTTGACGAAGGTCACCGCGACCTCGCGGCGCGGCGGCGCGGCGGCCGAGGGCGCGAGCGCCAACCTGGCCTCGGCGGGCGTGAGCGCGCGCGGCCCGACGAGGATGCCGCAGAGGAGCGCGAGGGCGACGGCCGCGGCCGCGAAGGGGCGGCGCGTGTGTGTGCGTGTGTCCGGATGGACGAGTCTCTGTATGCGCTGCATGAGTGAACCTCCGTTGGCTGCTAAGGCCAGCGCCGCCGGTGGCGTCTGCGCGCCGCGCAGTTGTTCCAGCGCGGCGAGCGCGCGCGCGTAAGAGAGCGCGTCGCCCGTCGCCTCCACCGCCGCGTCGTCGCAGGCGTGCTCCCGTTCGGCGCGGACGCGCCCCGAGAGCCACCACGCCGCCGGGTGGTAGAACAGAAGCGTCTCGACCGCCGTCTGGAGCAGGTTCACCGCGTAGTCGTAGCGGCGGACGTGCGCCAGCTCGTGCGCGAGCACGGCCTCCAACTGCTGCGGCGTGAGCCCCACCAGGGCGCCCGCCGGGATCAGTATGATCGGCCTCAGGTGTCCGACGACCGTCGGCACTTCGACGAGCGCCGAGCGGCACAAGACGACCGCGCGCCGCACGCGCAGACGCCCCGACACGCGCGCGAGAAGTTCTTCGAAACCGGCGGGCACGGGGCCGGCGCTCCGCTTGAGTCTGAGCACCAGCAGCCACGCGCCGACCATGCGGGTCGCGAGCAGAGCGACGCCCGACAGCCACGCGCAGACGAGCCACGGCAAAAGCGCCGTCAGGCGCTCCTCGGCCAGGGCCCGCCACGTGGACGCCGCCGCGGGGCTCAAGGCCGACGACGAAGAGGAGCCGTTCGGCGCGTGCGCCGCGGGCCGCTTGCCCGCCCCCGGCGCGCGCGCCGACGCGCCCGCCGAGTCCGCCCACGCCCCCTCCGGCAGGACGGACTCGCGCGCGAAGAGGGCGCGCCGCGTGTGCGGCGCGAGCCCCGCCGTCAGCACGGGCAGCAGGAGCAGCAGCAGGAGCGCCGCCACCCCGCCCGCGTAACGAAGCGCGGCCGCCCGCCGCGGCACGAGCGCCGCGAAGCACGCGTAAGCGGCGGCCACCAGCGCCCCCTGCCACAAAGAGTGCACGAGCGCCCACCCCGCGGCGTCGAGCAGGGGCTTGAGCGTCGAGTTGAAATCCGACATCAACGCTCACCCCTTTCCAGCTCGTCGAGCATCCGCCTGATCTCCGACAGCTCTTCGGCCGAGGCGCGCTCGGTCGAGAGCGCCTGCATGACGAGCTTCTTCGCCGACCCGTCGAACGCCTTCCGCAGCAGGTCGCCGACGAGCCGCCGCTGCGTCTCGTCCTCGGGCGCGGCCGGCTCGTACCGGTGCGCCCGCTCGCTCTCGTCCCTCACGACTAAGCCCTTGTCCGCCATGATCTGCATCGTCTTGAGGACGGTCGTGTAGCCCGTCGTCTTGCTCTCGCCCAGTGTTTCGAAGACTTCCCGCACGGTGCTGGGGCCGCGCCGCCAGAGCACCTTGAGGATTTCCAGTTCCGCGTCCGTCGGGCGCGGAAGTTCCGTTTCAGGCATTGCGCAATACCTCACCGCAGACTCAAGTCGGCGACAAACTACTACGAAGAAGTTCGTACTGTCAACGAAAATCTTCGTACTTAGCCGTCCGGACATCCCGCAAAACTTGCTAAACGAGGAAATATTTGGCCTTAAGGCGGGAAAATTTCAGGCCGGGACGGAGGACAGCAACACCTTCATCCTTCACCAGCGGTTGTAGGCGGGGTGGCCGGGGCGGACGGCGACGAAGGTGCCGCGGCAGGTGGCGCAGGTCTTCCCGCCGGCCGAGAGTGTGGCCTCGACGACGGCGCGTTCGTCCGTCGCTTCGACGACGCGCGCCGTCATGTGCAGCACGTCGTCGGTCGGGGCCGGCCGCAGCAGTTTGACGGAGTAGTCGGCCGTGACGGTGCAGGGCGGGCGCTCGGCGCCCGCGCGGCGCATGAGGTGGTAGCTGGCGGCCCAGTTCGAGTGGCAGTCGAGCAGCGCGCCGATGATGCCGCCGTTGAGCACGCCGGGGAACGCCTCGTACTGCGGGTCGCCGCGCCACTCGCAGACGACCTCGTCCCCCTCGCCCGAGGGGAAGCTGCGCACGTGCAGCCCCCGCTCGTTCGCCGGCCCGCACCCGAAGCACGCGCTCCCCGGCGCGTAGAGTTCCTGAAGACTTTGTTCGTTCATAAAAAAGAAGTAGGCAGCGGGCAGATGGCAGTAGGCAGTCGCTCCGCGTTAAGGACGTTGCGAGATCAATTCACAGTTTTCGACAGCGGCGCTTGCAACTGTCTACTGCCATCTGCCTCCTGCCTACTGTCTTCCGCCTACTGCTCCACCGCCGGGTCATCCGCGGTCGCGGGCTGCCCCTTGTGGTCGGCGGCGCGGACGGTGCCGCTGTTGTCGAGGAAGAAGGAGCGGCGGCCGGTCTTGCCGTAAGACTTGGGCGTGGCCGAGATTTCGAACTTGTCGCCCAAAACTTCCAGCTCGATCCGGTACTCCATGTTCTCAAGGAACGCCTTCTCCAGCAGCTCCTCGGCCACCAGCTCTTCGATGGTGGCGTAGCGCTCCTTCTTCCGGTCGTCCTTGTAGGCCGACTGCGCCCCCGCGATGCGCTGGAGCGCGTAGACCGCCATCGACTCGTTCATCAGGACGGGCGCGTCCCGGGCCGCGACCGCGATGGCGAGCGCGTAGGAGCGCACGAGCGAGACGGGGAGCCGCGCGTGGTGCACGACGACGTCGCCCTCGTTGGTCGCCTCGTAGGAGGCGGGCGCCATCTCGGCCGCCTGCAACTGCGCGAGCAGCGCGCGGACGGCGGGGTCGGTGCTCCCGCCCGAGCGCTTCTGCGTCTCGTCGAGCGTGGATTTGAGGACGGTGTCGGAGAGGTAGAGTTGGAGGAGCTTCTGCTTGGCCTGCCAGGAGGTCGCGTCGCGGTAGGCGTTCGAGGAGGCGAGCGTCCGGCGCGACTCGAACGAGTCCACGCAGTGGCGCACGGCCTTCAACTCCCCCGCGACGAGGTAGTGGTTGATGATGGCGTAGGTGAACCCGTCGCCGGAGCCGAGGGTGTTGATGTCGAAGCCCTTGCGCCGCTCGGCGCGCTGCGGGGTGCCGGGCGCGGCGAAGCCGAAGACGACGAGGACGCGCGGCAGAATCTCGCGCACGCGCTCGGGGTTGTTGAGCGAGGCGATGTAGAGGAAGCCGGGCTCGGCCTCGCGCTCCTCCTCCTCCTTCTTGTCCCTGCGGGCGCGCGGCCCCCCGAGCCCGACCACGTTGAGCGGCATACTGACGGCCACCTCGTTGCCGAGCGCGGGCAGCAGGTCTTCCTTGAACTTGAAGCCGAAGAGCTTCTCGACGGCGGCGATGGTCTCGTCGACGGTCGGCTGCCGCTCGGTTCTGGCCTCGGCCCCGTCCTCACCGTTGCCCGCGGTCAGCAGCGACATGGGGCTGACGGACGCCGCGCCGATGGTCGAGTTGTAGACCTGCGTCCAGTCGAGCGAGCCGGCGACGAAGACCTCGGCGTCGGCGGGCGCGACCGCGGCCGTCTCGCCCGTGACGGGGGGCCCCGAGACGAGGTTCGGCAGGAAGGGGATGAGGGAGATGGTGCCGTCGGGCGTGTTCTCGACGGCGAGCCGGACGGCCAGCGCGCCGCGGTCGAGCGCGGCGCCGAGCGCGAACGCGCCGGGGATGCGCGGCACCCCGCCCCACAGCCCGCGCAGCACGCGCCCCATGCCCATCACGGCCACCTCCTCCTCGCTCGGCGGCGGGGGCGCGGGCGGAGGGTTACTGGCGTGTTCGGCCAGATTCTCCTCCACCTCCGCAATCCTCGCGGCGGCCTCGGGGCTCAGTTCCTCGGCGGACTCCATCTCGTCGGGCTGTCCCTCGGTCTCGGTCGGCGGCGCCTCGGGGCTTGTCGGCGCCGTCTCGGCCGTGGTCGGCGCGATCACCGCGATCTCGTTCTCGCCCGGCGCGGGCTGCGTGATGACGCCGCCGATCTGCACGTCCTGCCGGCCCTCGGACGCCCTCTGCACCTGGAGCGCCCAGCCCTGCTGCGCGACGTTCGAGTCAACGTAGACGAAGAGCGAGTCGGACGCGAAGCGCGCGCGGACGGACTGGAAGCGCGCGCTGTCGGCGAGGCTCGGCTCGCTCTCCTCGCCGCGCAGGCGCTTGAGGGTGAAGGACGACTCGGCCGCGAGCAGCCAGCGCCCCGCGCGCTTCAGCACGAAGTCGGCCGCCGGGGGCCTGGCCGCGCCGCGCGCGCGCCCGCCCGCCTCGGGTCTGGGGATGACGACGGGCTCGGGCTCGGCGCCCGCGACGGCCTTCCTGACCTGCGGCACCTGCGCGCCGAGCATCCGGCGCAGCTTCGGCTCGAAGGCGACGGCCGCCTCCGGAGATTCGAGTTCGACGGCCACGAGCGCCTGCGGCACCTCGGTGCGCGCGGGCAGGAAGGCCGCGACGACGCGCGACTCGCCCAGCGCCTCCGCGTTGACGGAGACGAAGTCGAAGAGGTCTGTGACCGGCTTCGCCTCGACCGCGGCCATGAGCCTGAGCGCGGCGACGGCCGACTTCACCTCCGCCGCGTGCACGAGCGTGCCGACCCGGCGCAGCTCAAGGTAGACCGTGTAGCTGTCGGCGGCCAGCATCTCCTCGACCGCGAGGTCGGGCTCGGCGCGGCGCGTCTGCGTCTGCCCCTGCGCGCGCGGCGGCGCGGCCTCGGGCGTGGCCGACGGGTTCGGGGGTCGCGCGGGCGTCCGCGCCTGCGGGCGCGGCGGCGCGGCCGGCGCGCGGCGGCGTCGCTGCGCGGGCGCGGGCGTCACGGAGGTGAGCAGGAGCGTTGCGACGCAGGCGTGCGTCGTGAGGCGGCGGAGAAGTGTAGGGGGTCTCATTTCCTTCGTACCACAGGGGAATGCCGGCGGCGCCGGGGACGGCCGCGGGCTCCGGCAGAGAACTCACCCGGCGCGGCGGCTCCCGCCGAGGCGGCCGAAATTGTAACTCACGCGACGCCCCGTTGTAACGGACAAAGGCGTCCGCCGGACGGGACGAAGTCCGGAGGGCACGGCCGCACGCACGCCCCGGCGCGTTTGACTTCAAAGCGGGACGCGGCGTAACGTTCGGCAGCACACACTTCTCTTCTTAAGCGAGGCAAAACGGACGATGAACAGAAGCTTCTTTGCCACCCTCGCGCTCGCCCCCCTGCTCTTGTGCGCGGGCGCCTGCACGACCACCGCGCCGTCGAACAACACGGCCGCGACCACCCCGACGCCCGCCTCGACGGCGGCAGGGCTCCCGGCGGAGTTGAAGCCCGCGCTCGACTCGGTCAACTCGGACGACATGATGCGCCACATCAGGGAGCTTTCGTCCGACGCCTACGAGGGGCGCGGCCCCGGCACGGAGGGCGAGCGGCTGACGGTCAAGTACACCACCGAGCAGTTCCAGAAACTGGGACTCAAGCCCGGCAACCCCGACGGCACGTTCGTGCAGAAGGTGCCGCTCGCGGGCTTCCGCGCCGAGCCCGAGGCCGTCTACACGGCCGGCGGCAAGGAGATGCGTCTTGAGAACCTCAAGGACTACGTCGCCGTCTCGCGCCGCTACGAGCCGCAGGTCAACGTCGAGAACTCCGACGTGGTCTTCGTCGGCTACGGCGTCACCGCCCCCGAGTACGGCTGGGACGACTACAAGGGCGTGGACGTGAAGGGCAAGACCATCGTCATGCTCATCAACGACCCGGCCGTGCCCTCGGCGTCGAACCCCGCCGAGTTAGACCCGAACGTCTTCAAGGGCAAGGCCATGACCTACTACGGCCGCTGGACGTACAAGTACGAGGAGGCGACGCGGCGCGGCGCGGCCGCCGCCGTCATCGTCCACGAGGAAGGCCCGGCCGGCTACCCGTTCGAGGTCGTCTCGGGGAGCTGGGGGCGCGAGAACTTCGACATCGTCTCGCCCGACAACAACGCGGGGCGCGTCGGCGTCGAGTCGTGGATAACCTTGGGTAAGGCGAAGGAGCTGTTCGCGGCCGGGGGGCAGGACTTCGACGCGTTGAAGAAGCAGGCCGTCACCAAAGACTTCAAGCCGGTCGCCCTGAACGCGAAGGCGACGTACCGCGTCAAGAACACGCTGCGCAAGATCGACTCGCAGAACGTCGTGGCGAAGCTCGAAGGCTCCGACCCCGCCCTCAGGAACGAGTACGTCGTCTACAGCGCCCACTGGGATCATTTAGGCAAAGACGACAAGGCGCAGGGCGACGGCATCTTCAACGGCGCCGTGGACAACGCCTCGGGCGTCGCGCAGGTCTTGGAGATGGCCGAGGCGCTGACGCGGCTGCCCACGCCGCCCAAGCGCACGTCCATCTTCCTGCTGGTGACGGCCGAAGAGAAGGGCTTGCTCGGCGCGAAGTACTACGCGTCGAACCCGCTCTACCCGGCGGCCAAGACGCTCGCCAACATCAACATCGACAGCGCGAACCAGTGGGGGCGCACGCAGGACGTGGTCTTCATCGGCGAGGGCAACACGACCGTCGAGGACGTGGCGCGCGAAGTCCTGACGGCGCAGGGGCGCACCGTCACGCCCGACCCGAATACCGACAAGGGTTTCTACTACCGCTCCGACCACTTCGAGTTCGCCAAGATCGGCGTGCCCGCCTTTTACACCGACCCGGGCTCCAACTACGTCGGCAAAGACCCGGACTTCGCCAAGAAGAAGAGCGACGAGTACACCGCCAACGACTACCACAAGCCCTCGGACGAGATAAAACCCGAATGGGACTTGTCCGGCGCGGTCGAGGACGCGCAGTTCCTCCTCGCCGTCGGCTACCGCATCGCGCAGGGCGACAAGTGGCCCGAGTGGAAGCCCGGCACCGAGTTCAAGGCCGCGCGCGACAAGTCGCTGGGCGCCCCGGCGGGGCAGTAGACAGTTCAGAACCGCCCGCGGTAGCGGGCGGGTCGGTGCTACGATAAAGGGACTTACACCGTAGCACCGACCCGCCCGCTACCGCGGGCGGTTCTGACAGGTCACGGTCACACTCAATTATCTTTCAGGTGATGAGCATCGCAGCGTCAATCTCAACCCGACTGTGCCGGCTCGCGCTCTCGGTCGCGTGCCTCTCGGCCGCGGCCGTCGCGCAGCAGCCCCAGCCGACGCCCGCGCAGACGCCCGAGCCCCCGGCGACGAAGAAGAACGCGCGGCCGGCCGCAGAGGCCGAGCCCGCGGCCGAGCCGTTCGACAAGATGACGCCGGAGCAGATGGCGGGGCGCTGCGTGACTCTGGAGACGGAGGCGGGCGACATCCGTATCGAGGTGCTGTCGGAGGCCGCGCCCGAGTCGGCGCGCAACTTCCTCAACCTCGTCGCCACGGGCGCGTTCGACACGACGACCTTCAGCCGCGTCGTCAAAGACTTCGTCGTGCAGGGCGGGAACGTGGCGACGCGCGAGACGTTGACGAACGAGCTGATCCGCCGCGCCTCGCGCAAGGTGCCCGACGAGCCGAACCCGGTCAAGCACCTGCGCGGCGTCGTCTCGCTCGCGCGGCCCGCGGAGGCCAACGCCGCCACGACGCACTTCTTCATCCTGCTCAACGACTCGCCGCACCTCGACGGCACCTTCGCCGCCTTCGGGCGCGTCCGCGCCGGCATGGAGGTCGTGGATCGTGTCGCCGCGGGCGAGCTCGACGGCGAGAAGCCGAAGCACCCCGTCCGCATCCGCCGCGCGACGGTCGCGCCCTGCCAGCCTCCCGCCCCCGACCCTTCCCCACAATAGTTGGGGCGCCTGCGCTGACCCGCGCCGCAAGCGCCCCCGGCAGGGCGGGGAGAGACAGAGGCGTGCCCCGCCGTTGCACGAACTCAGCCCGGACTTTTTTCAAGACCGCGGGTGCGGGGAACGGCTGCCATCTCTACTCGCCGAACATCGTCACGACGAGCTTGACCATCGCGGGGACGAACTCGCCGCGCCTGACGGGGCGCGCGGGCTCGAAGCGCGGGCCGGGGACGGCGACGAACTGCCCCGGGCCGATCTGTTTGATCTCGGCCGGGTAGGCTTCGAGCAGCCCGCGGTCGAGCGCTATCTGCACGTGGCCGCGCAGCGCCGGAGGGATGTCGGCGTTGTCGGTCAGCGTCTGGCCGCCCGTCGTCACGCTCGTCCCCGCCAGCGCCTGCGCCTCCCTGTCGAGGCGCAGCGCGCGCACCAGCGCCACGGCCTGCTCCAGACGGTGGACCTGCGCCGCGCCGCCGAAGGTCGTCCCCGACACGCCCATCACTCCCTCCCGCCTGAGCGACTCGGCGAAGAGCGCCTCGGGGCTCCCGACGGCCAGGTCCGTGAAGCTCGCGCGGTTCGGGATGTACTGCGGAACCCTCGCGCCCAGCATCAGCGCGCGCGCGAGCTCGCCGCGCGTCAAAACGTCCTCGGGCCGGAAGAAGCCGCCGTCGGCCGCCAACACGCGGTCGTAGACGAGGCGGAGCGCGCCCAGCCGCGTCGCCGGATCGAGTGTCGTCACGTCGCCGACCTCCGAGGGGTTGTAGAGGTAGTGGCGGACGGTGACGACGTAGGGCTGCTCCGCGACGACGCCGAGGCCGGCCAACCCCGCCGACACGCGCACCGTGTAGTTGCCGGGCCCGGGGAATTCGAGCTTCACGCCCTCGCGCGCGCCGAAGAGGCCGCCGAGGTTGATGGCGTCCGACGTGGCGATTGTCTGCCCGTCCTTCAGCACGGTCAGGCCGAGGTCGTTGATGACCGTCCGCGTGTTGTCAACGACGACCTCGCTCTCGCCCGCGGACGCACCCCAGTCGAGCTGGACGAAGGTGAAGCGCGCGTTGGCGGGCACCGCAATCTCGTGCTCGGCCGAAGAGTTCGTGGCGACGCTCCCCTGCTGCGCGGGCGCGTCCTGGCGGCCGAGGGCGAGCCCCTTGCCCTCGAAGCCGAAGTTGCCGTAAGGCTTCGAAGGGTTCTGCGCGAGGTCTACGGCGGCGTGGACGTTGGCGAGCCCCGCGCCCGCCTCGAACTCGTCGTAGGTCGAGAGCGGCGTCGCCGTGCGCACGAGCACGTCGCGCACCTCGTCGGGCGTCAGGTTGCGGTCGGCTTCGAGGATGTTGGCGACGATGCCGGAGAGGTGCGGCGCGGCCATCGAGGTGCCCGAAATCTGCGTGTAGTTCGGCAGGAAGTTGGACGGGATTTCGAGGTCTGCGTCGAGGCCGTTCGAGGCGAGGTTCGTGCGCGAGCGCGCGGCGATGATGGCGCGCGTGTTGCCCGCGCCGCCGCCCGTGCCCGGCGTCAGGATGGTCGGGCGGACGGTCGAACTTCCGAAGATGCCGCGCGAGGAGAAGGAGGCGAGACGGCCATCCTTCGTCGCCGCGCCCGCCGTGATGACCCAGGGCCACGGCGTCCAGCGGTTCTGCGTGTTCGGCGCCGGGCCGTCGTTGCCGTTGGCGTAGACGACGACGATGTTGTGGTCGTGCAGCGCCTTCGAAGCGACGTTGACGGGATGGTCTGCGTCGTACTCGGCGGCCGAGTTGCCCCACGAGTTGTTGACGACGCGGATGTTGTACGCGAGCTGATTGGTCAGGATGTAGTCGAAGGCCGCGATCTGGCCGAGGACGAAGAGGCCGCCGCCCGACCCGATGCCGAGGACGCTGGCCCCCGGCGCGACGCCCGCGTAGAGCCCGCCCGAGGCCAGCCCCGTCCCGGCGGCGGTGGAGGCGACGTGCGTGCCGTGGCCGCCGTTCGTGTCGGAGTTCGGCTGGTTCTCAAGGTAGCTGGGCGGGATGAGACCCGCGAAGACGTTGCCGAGCGCGGCCGTGCGGATGACGAGCCCGTCCTTGTCGTTCATGTTCATGATGACGTTCTGGACGGTCTTGCCCGCGGCCGGGTTCGTCAGGTTGTAGGTCAGGTCCTGGTGCGTGCCGTCCACGCCCGAGTCGTTGATGGCGATGGTGATGCCGCGGCCCGAGACGGGCAGCCCGCCGTTCGCGCGCGTGATGTCGATGTCGTGGCGCAGCCGCTCCGTGCCGACGAGCGGGTTGCTCTGGTGGTCGTAGAGCTCGACGGGCGCGTTGAGGTAGATCGAGCGCAGAGAGTCCCAGCCGGCCATCGTTTGAATCTGCGCGGCCGTGGCGTTGACGGCGACGACGGGCAGTCGGTTCATCCGGTACCCGCCCCGCACGCCGAGCCCGAGCACCTGCGCCGCCTGCGCCTCCGTCACGCGGTCGCCCTCGAAGGTCAGGATGACGCCGAACAGGTCGGTCGCCTTCGCGCTCAGAAGCTTCGCCTGCAACTGCGAATCAACCCTCGGCGCCGCCTGCGCGCCCGGCGCGAAGACGAAGCCGAGCGCGACCGCCAGAATCAACCGGAGGAATCTCTGCCGCTTCATACTCGCCTCTCCCTCTCCATCCAGATAATGACCGCGAGGCTTCCGTCAATCCTTCCACCTACTGCACGACGAAGTCGGAGCCCGACGCCGTGTCGGAGCTGAGCAGGAGCCCGCCCGCGGCCGACGCGCCGATCAGTATCTGCGCGTTCGCGCCCGTGCCCGTCGAGGTGGTGCCGACGACGCTGCCGCCCGTGACGGCGTTGACCTTCGAGACGGCGACGCGAATCACGATCTGGTTGCCGACGACCTCGGCCGAGTCGGGCGCGCCGTCGCCGACCTGGTTGTTCGTGCCGTTCGGCAACGTCTCGTAGTGGCCGTACTCGTAGACGAGCGCGCCCGTCTCGGAGACGTTGGCCGAGACGAAGACCGTCACGCCGTTGAAGACCGAGCTGATCGTCCACGCGTTGTTCTGCAAACGCTCGGCGGCGTTCGCCAGCGTCAGCGTGTAGACGATCTGCTGGTTGGCCGCGTCGTAGGCGAAGTCCACCGACTGTATGTCCTGCGCGCCCGTGCCGAAGGCGTCGCCCGCGGGGTCGATGATCTCGGGGCCGCCCGCGTCGGGGATCAGGTCGAACGCGTGCGGCACCGAGGTCAGCCCCATCGCCGCGCGCACGGCGTTGTGCGCGTCCACGTAGCCCGCGCCGACGACGCGCTCGTCGAAAGGCATCGGGTTCGCCGTCTGGCGAAGGATGGTCACCACGTCGTCGGGCGTGAGCAGAGGGTTGGCTTCGAGCATCAGCGCGACGACGCCCGAGACGTGCGGGCACGCGAAGGAAGTCCCCTGCGAGGTCGTGTAGTAAGGCAGGTAGGCCGGCGGGATGGTCGTCAAATCGTTCCCGACAATCGGCACCGTCCCCAAAGTGTTCGTCAGACCCGCGCCGCGCAGGCGCGCGCTCTTGATGTCCACGCCGGGGGCGGTGATGTCCGGGCGCAGGTTAACCGGAAGGGTGGTGTCGGCGGGCATCCCCGCAACGTCCGTGCCCGTGCCGTTGTCCACGCCGCGCGAGCTGAAGTCGGCCGGGCTCCCTAAGCCCTGCTTGACGCCCGCGGCGACCGAGATCGTCCAGGGCATCGTCGAATAAGGGTTGATGGAGGTCGGCGTGTCGCCCGCGTTGCCCGCGGCGAAGACGACCGTGATGTTGCGGTCGTGCGAGACGCGCGTGGCGACGTTGACGGGGTTGCTCGGGTCAATCCCTTCGGCGTCGAGCGAGCCGCCCCACGAGTTGTTGATGACGCGGACGTTGTAGGCGTACTGGTTGGCGAGCAGGTAGTCGTAGGCGCCGATGATGGCGACGGTCGGGAGCCCGAGTTCGTTGCCCGAGTTCAGGCCGATGAGGTGCGCGCCGCGCGCGACGCCGCCGTAGAAGCCGCCCGACTGCTCGCCCGTGCCCGCGGCGACGGCCGCGCCGTGCGTGCCGTGGCCGGACTCCACGTCCGACATCGGCTGGTTCTCCAGGTAGATGGGCGGGACGAAGCCCGTGCCGTTGATGAGGTCGCCGACGGAGACGCCGACGCCGACGACGAGCCCGCCGTCGCCGACCACGGTCTCGGAGAGCGGCTGGATGACGTTCTGCACGGTCTTCGTGCCGTAGGTCAAATCCTTGTGCGTGCCGTCGATGCCCGTGTCGATGTAGCCGATGCCGACGCCTTTGCCCGTGATGGGGAAGCCCGGGTTGCTCCGGTTGTTCTTCGTCACCTGCACGTCGGCCGTCATCTGCGGGACGCCGATGAAGGTGCGGCTCGAGTTGGTGAAGGGCTTCATCAGGCGGTTCGAGTAGACGGAGACGACGCCGGGCTGGCGGCTGACGGAGGCCAACTGCAAGGCGCTCAGGTCGGCGATGACCATCGGCAGCTCGCGCGTGGCGAAGCCCTTGGTGACGCCCGCCAGTTGCAGGCGCGAGAGTTCGGCCGCGCCGGGCTTCCTGCTGTAGGTGATGATGGCCGGGACGGTCGCGCGCTGTGTGAGCAGCCGCGTGAGCTGCGGGTCAATCTTCACGGTCGCGGCCGCCGACGCGCCGCCCGTCCCACCGGGCAGAGTCGCGAGGCCGAGGACGAAAACCAGCGCCGACAGGAATGCGATTCTGAGCGTCGTCATCTTCTTTTCCTCTTCAGTAAGATCGGGTCAGAACCGCCTGCGGTAGCGGGCGGGTCGGTGTTACGCTTTGCGGGCCGTTCGAGTCAGACATACCCACCCGCTACCGCAGGCGGTTCTGACCTGTCCGGTTGCGAAAGAGCTTTCGGGTTGCGACCCGGAGGGTCACCCGTCTCTGCCAAGCGGGTTCACCCTCCGGGTCGCTCGACTCGCCGCGCCTCCCGTCCCGACTTCGGTCGGCGCGGCGAGATTCCGTCATCAGTTGCCCGCCACGAAGCGCTGGCGGAAGTTGTCGAGCGCGTAGGCCATGAAGGCGCGGGTCGTCACGTCGTTGGCCTTCACGCGCGCCTTCAGCACGGGCTGGAAGTCGAACGGCCCCTGCTCGAAGCTGAAGAAGGCTTGCAGCAGACCCTTGTCGAGCGCGATCTGCACGTAGCCGCGCATGGCGAGAGGAATCTCCGCGTTGTCCGAGAGCGGCACGGCGATGCCGCTGTAGGTGGCCGTGACCATCGTCCCGGCCTTCGCCTTCGCCTCGGCGTCGAGCCCGAGGGCGCGCACAAGTGCGACCGCCATGTCGAGCCGCGTGACTTTGGCCGTCGGGTTGAAGGTCGAGCCCGGGGCCGAGATCATCCCGGCCGGCGCGAACGTGTAGTCGCGCAGCGTCGAGCCGTTGGCCGTCACCGCCTCGGCGATGGGGCGCAGCTCGGCGGACACGTCCGCGTACTTCGGCGTCGCCGAGGGCGACTGCCGCAGCGCCGTGTTCAGGTAGAGCATGCGCGCGAAGTCCTCGCGGGTCACTTTGTAGTCGGGGCGGAAGTCGCCGTTGGCGAAGGTGTCCATCTGGCGGTTCTTCAAGACCGCCTCGATCTGCGCCTGCGCGGGGTGCCCCTGGATGTCGGCGATGGGTTCGAGCGTGAAGAGCTGCTGCTTGATGGTCACGTCCACGGGCCCGGGCAAGGCCGCGCCCGAGGTCGGGAGCGAGACGTTCGGCGCCGCCGCCAGGCCGCGCACGCCGCGGACTTCGAGGAGCCACTGGCCGGCCGCCGGGTTCTTCACGACCACCTGGCGCGTCGGCGAATCGAGGACGGGGAGCGCGATGCCGGATGAGTAGGTCGCGCCGTTCGGGTCGGTCAGGAGGATGCCGATGGTGTTGCCGTCGCCGGTCTCGGCCGCGTTGTCGAAGCGCGCGAACACGTCGAGCACGCTCATCCCTTCGGCCACGTTGAAGCCGTGCGAGTTCTGCGAGCCGGGGCCGGTCAGGGCGGCGGGGCTGTAGTCAATGCGCACCTGCTCGGGCGCGGGGCCGCCGATTGTGTACTTCGCGTTGAAGGTGTGCGAGAAGTTCACGCCGTAGTTCTTCGAGCGGTTGAAGACCTTGTCCACGGCGGCGTAGGCGTTGACGTAGCCGGCGCCGACCTGCCACTCGTCGTAGCCGGGCATGCGCGAGGCGGTCTGGACGAGAATCTGCTTGACCTCGTCGGGCGTGAGCGTCGGGTCGGCGTCGAGCATCAGCGCGACCACGCCCGCGACGTGCGGCGTCGCCATCGAGGTGCCGGAAATCTGCGTGTAGTACGGGATGAAGTTGACCGGGAGTTCGAGGTCGGAGTCGAGCCCGTTCGAGAAGACGTTCGTCTTCGAGCGGGTCGAGACGTAGGCCGCGGAGAACTTCCCGGCGTTGGACTCGAACTCGCGCCCCGTGCCCGGCGCGACGAGCGTCGGCGCGTCGTGGTCGTTGTTCGGGTCGGAGTCGGCGAGCCGCTCCTCCTTCGGGATGCCGCGCGAGGAGAAGGAGGCCAGGCCCCCCTCCTTCGTGCCCGCGCCGACCGAGATGACCCACGGCGCCTTGCTGTAAGGGTTGTGCGTGTCGCGCCCCGGCCCGGAGTTGCCGGCGGCGAAGAGGACGACGATGTTGCTGTCGTGCGCGGCCTTCGAGGCGATGTTGATGGGGTTGTCGGGGTCGAAGGCGCCCGAGCCGCCCCACGAGTTCGAGATGACGCGGATGCCGTAAGTGGGCTGGTTCGTCAGCGACCACTCGAAGCCGCCCAGGCCGTTGAGGATGAAGAGCACCGCGCCCGAGCCGGTGCCGATGAGCTTCGCGCCCGGCGCGACGCCCGCGTAGAGGCCGCCCGACTGCTGCCCCGTCCCGCCGACGATGCCGGCGCAGTGCGTGCCGTGGCCGACGTTGAGGTCGGTGTCGGGCAGGTTCTCAAGCGACTGGAGCGTCGTGAAGCCGGCGAGCGTCTCGGTGTCGGTCAGAATCTGCACGTTCTGGATGACGTTCTTGCCGAGTTGCAGGTCGGGGTGCGTGGCGTCGATGCCCGAGTCGTTGATGACGACCGAGAAGTCGCCCTTGCCGGAGACGGGCAGTCCGCCGTTGCGCGTCGTGAACCCGCTGTCGGTGCGCAGGCGCTCGACGCCGGTGAGCGTGCGGGCCTCGCGGTCGAAGTAGCTCAGGCGGTCGTTGAACCAGACGGAGCGCACCGAAGGGTTCGAGGCCAGGGCGCGCACCTGAGCGGCCGTGGCGACCGCGGCCACCATGCCGAGCCGGTTGAGCGTGACGCCCTTCGTGATGCCGAGCGCGCGCAGCACGTCGAGGTTCGCGGGCTGGAGGCCCTCCGTCGTGTTGAAAGAGATGATGACGGTGCCGACCTTCGCGTCCGCGGCGAGGCCGCTCAGTCTGGACTTGAGCGACGGGCCGAGCGTGGCGGCCGAGACGTTGGCGGCGATGACGACGAGGAGTGCGAGGAGGGAGAACGCGGCAGAGAATTTTCTGAGCATGGCTTTCAAATTTTCTCCTTGGAGTCGGGCTCAAAATTCGGAATCGGTTCGGCTGACTTTCGGCTCGTCCCGAGTCGGCGGGTCACGCCTTCGTCGTCAGCATGGACAGGATAGTCAAGACCGATTGAGCGAAACTTGAGCGCGGAGAAAATTTTTCGGCTCGCGGAGGGAAATTTTAAGCGCCTTACTTTTCAAAGACTTAAGGCCGCTTGAGGAAAACTTGAGGTAAGAGCGTGAACCGTCAACCGTGAACGGCGAACCGTCAACCGTGACAAGAGAGACCCAGTTCTTACTTGTCACGGTTTACGGTTCACGGTTCACGGTTGACGGTTCACCGTTCACGGTTCTTCGGCCGTAGGCGGCTTCGGGGCGGAGGCGGTAGAGGGCGATGCGCGTGAGGCGCGTCCAGGCGCCGATCCTGGTGTGCGAGAGCGCGGGCGAAAGCGAGGGGTTGCGCTCGGAGACGAGGAACATGGCGCGCTCGACCTCGGCGGCGTCCGTGAGCAGTTCGGCGCGGCCCGTGAGCATGACGCTCTGCCAGTGGTCGGCGTCCGAGACCTCCTCGACCTGGAAGCAGACCTCGTGGTTGGCGGCGATGAACTCGGTCTTCGTCCCCTCGGTCGTGAAGAAGTAGAGGTCGCCGCCGTCGTACGCGTACGACATCGGCACGACGTACGGGTGCCCGTCGCGCGCGACCCCGAGGTGCCCGTACCAACCGCGCCCCAACAGCCGCGCGATCTCCTCCCGCGACATCTCCCTGACTTCTATCATCGCTCACTCCGTTCGCCGTAAACCGTGACAAGAGCGTGAACCGTGAACCGTCAACCGTGACAAGTGAAAAGCTGTCTTTCTCTCGTCACGGTTGACGGTTCACGGTTCACGAGTGTTTTGCCTGCCAGTAGCGCTCGTGGGCGCGTTTGGCCCAGCCCCAGAAGAGGCCCCAGCTCACCTGTTTGTCGCCGTCCTCCCAGAGCCGCTTGCGGAGGAAGACCGAGTCGCTGCCGCCCGCGTCCACGACGAGCAGCATCTCGTGTTCGTAGCGCGCCGTGGGGCCGTGACCCGAAAGCTCGGCGGCGAGGTTCTCGGCCACGACCTCGGCCTGGTTGACCGCCATGTGCCCCATCTTCGGGCCGGAGAAGTAGACGGCGTCGCCCGCCGCGTACATCCGCCCCGCCCCGAGCACGCGCATCGTCTGGTCTACGCGCACGAACCCCGACTCGTCCGTCAGCCCCGTCCCCGAGAGCGCGCTCGTGCCCTCGAACGGCGGGACGAGCATGAGGAGGTCGTACTCGACCTCGCGCCCGTCGCGCGCGCGCAGGAGCCCCGCCTCGACCTCCGAGACGGGGAAGTCGTTGAGCCGCTCGACGTGGTTGCCTTCGAGCGCGGGGCGCAGGGCCGAGGCGAGGTCGCCGCCGCCGGGGTGCTCGCTCGGGTAGTCCGGGCCGAGCACCGTGATGCGCGCTTTAAGCCCCTCGCCGTCGAGCCGGCGCGCGAGCGCGAAGGCGGCCTCGTAGACGGGGACTTCGAGGCGCGCGCCGGGGCAGGAGCCGAGGACGGCGTGCCCGCCGCGGAATTCCCTGAGAGCCGAGCCGAAGCGGAGCGCCGCCTCGACCGAGAGGAGGTGGTGCGCGTGCTCGAAGAAGCCCGGCACCTGCTCGGTGGCGAGGCGGCGGCCGAGCGTGTAGACGAGGTAGTCGTAGGCGAGCTCGCCCGCGAAGTCGCCGCCCGTCACGGTCACGCGCCGCGCGACGGGGTCGATGCGCGCGACCGTCGCCTCGACGAAGCGCACGCCGCGCTCGCGCATCGCGGCGCGCAGGTCGTAGGAGATGTCGTCCGCGGAGCACTCGCCGAAGGCGAGGCGGACGAGCGCCGGGTAGAAGACGAAGCGGCGCGAGCGCGAGACCATCGTGATCTGGTGCTCGGCCGGGTCGAGCGCGCGCGCCAGCCGCTCGGCCGCCACCACGCCCGCGAACCCGCCCCCGAGGATGAGTATGTTTGCCACAGCTCACTCCGTTCGCGTAAACCGTGAACCGTCAACCGTGACGAGACAAAAGCTGCTCTTTCTGGTCACGGTTGACGGTTCACGGTTCACGGCTCTTCACGGTTTACGGCAACGAACTATCTCGACCGAGCAGAGGGCGTGGGCGGCCACCGACTGGGAGACGGAGCCGAGGAGCATGCGCTCCCAGGTGTGGTAGCCGTGCGAGCCGACGACGATGCGGTCGGCGCCCCAGGCCTCGGCCTCCTCGACGATGGTGCGCTTGGGCGAGCCCGTCAGCACCTCGGTCGCGATGCCCAACTGCGCGGTGCCCGCGCCCCCGCGCAGGACTGCGGCGGCCTTCGCCAGAATCTCTTCGGCCTGCCGCCGCTTGAGCCGCTCGACCTCCTCGAAGTAGCCGCCGACGCCCAGGTAGGGCTCGGCCGTGAGCGCGCCGGGCGGCTCGACGACCGAGATGACGCGCAACTGGCTGTCCTCGGGCCACGGCCTGCGCGCGACCTCCGCCACGGCCGTCTCGCTGCACGGCGAGCCGTCAATCGCCAGAAGAATTTTCATCGCTTTGCTCCTTTCCCACGCCGCACGCGGCGGCACGTCTGCAAACACGCCGGCTGCACGCGACGTGCCACCCCGCGGGCGCGGTTTTTCGCCGTTTTTTTCGTTAACCGGGCGAGCGAGGCTGCGAGTTTTCACGCCCGCTGCGGACATTTCCCCAAGGGCGAGGCGGCCTACTTCTCCGCGCCGCGCAGGAGTTGGGCGAGGGCTTTGAGGAGTTTCTCGGCGGTGTAGGGTTTGGGGAGGAACTGCTGGACTCCGGCGGCCGTCGCCTCGGCGGCCTTGTCCTGGCCGGCGAGTCCGGAGGCGGCGATGATCCTGACCTGCGGGTTCATCTTCTGGAGCGCGCGGATGGTGGCGGGGCCGTCCATGAAGGGCATCATCATGTCGGTCAGGACGCCGGCCACCTCCTCGCGGTGCTGCGCGTAGAGCCCGAGCGCCTCCGTCCCGTCGGCCGCCGTAATCACCCGGTAGCCGAACGTCTCTAAGGTCGCCTTCGTGATCTGCCGGATGGAGTCCTCGTCGTCCACGACGAGGATCAACTCGCCCCGCCCCGTCGGCAGGTCTGTCTGGAGCCGCGCGCCGGCCTCGGCCGCGGCCTCGACCGCCGGCAGGTAGACGGCGAACTGCGTGCCCCGGCGCGGCTCGCTGTAGACGTTGATGAAGCCGCCGTGGCTGCGCACGATGGTCAGCGCCGTCGAGAGCCCGAGCCCCGTCCCCTTCCCGACCTCCTTCGTGGTGAAGAAGGGCTCGAAGATGCGCCCGACGACCTCGGGCGGAATCCCCTGGCCGGTGTCGGCGACGGTGACGAGGACGTGGCGGCCGGGCTGCGCTTCGAGGTGCATGCGCGCGTAGTTGTCGTCGAGCGTGAGGTTCTCGGCGCGGATGGTGAGTTCGCCGCCGTGCGCCATCGCGTCGCGCGCGTTGACGCAGAGGTTCATCAGGACCTGGTGAATCTGCGTCGCGTCGGCCGAGACGACCCAGAGGTCCGGGGCCACGTCGTACCTGATGCTGATGGACTTCGGGAGGGTGTCTTTCAGGATGCCGACCACGTCCTTGATGAGGTGCCTGGGCTGGACGGCGACGCGCTCGCCCTCGACGCCGCGGGCGAAGGAGAGGACTTGCCTGACCATGTCGGCGCCGCGCTCGGCGTTCGACTGGAGCATGCTCAACCACTGGCGCGAGCTGTCGTCCTGCGCCTTGATCTGGAGCATCTGGATGGACATCAGGATGGGCGAGAGGATGTTGTTGAGGTCGTGCGCGATGCCGCCCGCGAGCGTGCCGATGGACTCCATCCGCTGCGCGCGCAGGAGCTGCTGTTCGATCTTGCGCCGCTCGGTGATGTCGGTGTTGATGACGAGGATGCTGCGCGGCTCCCCCTTGTCGTCGCGGACGAGCGTCCAGCGGCTCTCGACCTGCATGAGGTCGCCCGACTTGTTGCGCTGGCGGAACTCGCCGCTCCACTCGCCGCGCTCGCGGATGGCGCGCAGGCCCTCCTCGAACTGCGCGTCGTTCAAGTCGTTGTGGAGTTGCAGCTCGCGCGCGGTGCGGCCGACGGCCTCCTCGGGCGTCCAGCCGTAGAGACGTTCGGCGCCCCTGTTCCAGAAGAGGATGCGCTGGTCGAGGCCGCGCACGACGATGGCGTCGCGCGCCTCGTCGAGGAGCGCGGCCTGCTCGCGGATGCGCTCCTCGGCGCGCTTGCGCTCGGTGATGTCGT
>DAIRFV010000435.1:0-3537 GCA_036794905.1 Pyrinomonadaceae bacterium
AACGAGTGCATCGCGCGCGAGCCGGTCTTCGGCGACGTGCACGTCGTCATCGGGCGCGAGCACAGCGCGCCGCAGTTGCAAGCCTGCTCGCTCATCACCGCGCCGTACCGCGTCGGCGAAGGCTTCGTCGGCGGCACGGTCGGCGTCGTCGGGCCGATGCGGCTGGAGTACGCGCGCACGATGGCCGCCGTCAACTACGTCGCGCGCCTCGTCGAGCGCGTGCTGCGCGAGGCGGATCACTCCTGAAATTAATAACTCAGACCAAGTTCATTTCGGCTTCGGGGAAGGTCTTAAAAAGGGATGACTCAATCGGACATGGCAAACAAGGGCGGGCGGAAGCCGAATCGCATACCCGTGCGCTTCGTCGGCGACGAGGAGGAGGGCGCGAAGCCCGAGGCCGGCACGCCGGACGAGAATTTGACGCCCGAAGAACTAGGGCGCGAGTCCTCTTATGACGACTCGACCGAGATGGCGCGGCGCATCGAGAGCGGCGAGGCGCAGGAGACGGGCTCGGGCGAGTCGGGCGCGGTCGGGAGCACCGACCCGTCGGAGCTTCCGCGCAGCCGCAACGAACAGGACACGACCGTCTCGCACGCCGAGCCGGAGGAGAAGGGCGGGGGCGGCGCCTCCGGCACCACCCCCGAGCCCGCGCGCCAAGCCTCGGCCGGCCCGCAGATGGCCGAGCTGATCGCGACGCGCGCCGAGCTGCGCCGCGTCGAGTCCGAGTTGAAGAAGTTGACCGACGAGCGGCAGGAGATGAACGACCGTCTCGCGCGCCGCCAGGCGGAGTTCGACAACTTCCGCAAGCGCACCGAGCGCGAGCGGACGGAGACCTACCAGCGCTCGCTCGGCGAGGTCGTCCGCCGGCTCCTGCCCGTGCTCGACAACCTACAGCGCGCGCTCGACGCCGAGCGCCTCGTCGAGGTCAGGGAGTCGGAGGAGTTCCGGCACTTCCTCCACGGCGTCGAGCTTATCAACCGCCAGCTCGGCGGCGTGCTGGAGAGCCTCGGGGTCGAGGCCGTCCCCACGGTCGGCGAGCGCTTCGACCCGCACGTCCACGAGGCCGTCGCCACCGAGGAGACGGACGCGCACGAGCCCGACACGGTCACGCAGGAGATGCAGCGCGGCTACCGCCTCGGCGACAAGCTGCTGCGGCCCGCGATGGTCAAGGTCGCCACGAAGCCGTAAACCGTAAATCGTAAACCGTGACGAGTCACCCCGACTCGTCACGGCACAAACTCTCCCACCCCCCCGGCCTTTCCTTTCACGGTTCACCGTTCACAGTTCACGAGAGAAAAAGTTATGGGCAAAGTAGTCGGAATCGATTTGGGCACGACCAACTGTTGCGTGGCCGTCCTCGAAGGCGGCGCGGTGCAGATCGTGCCGAACAAAGAGGGCGGGCGCACCACGCCGACCGTGGTCGGCTTCACCGACAAGGGCGAACGCCTCGTCGGCCAGATCGCCAAGCGCCAGGCCGTCACCAACGCCGCCAACACCATCTACGCCGTCAAGCGCCTCATCGGCCGCAAGCACAAGGAGGAGGAGGTCGTGCGCGCCCGCGAGACCTCGCCCTTCGAGATCGTCGAGGCGTCGAACGGCGACGCGCGCATACAGGTGCAGGGGCGCGTCTACAGCCCGCAGGAGATTTCCGGCATCGTCTTGCAGCGCCTGAAGGCCGCGGCCGAAGACTTCCTCGGCGAGCCGGTGACGGAGGCCATCATCACCGTTCCGGCCTACTTCGACGACACGCAGCGGCAGGCGACCAAGGACGCGGGCAAGATCGCGGGGCTGCGCGTCGAGCGCATCATCAACGAGCCGACGGCCGCGGCGCTCGCCTACGGCCTGGGGCGCGGCGAGTCGGAGCGCATCGCCGTCTACGACCTCGGCGGCGGCACGTTCGACATCTCCATCCTTGAGATCAACGACGGCGTCTACGAGGTGCTGGCCACGTCCGGCAACACCTTCCTCGGCGGCGAGGACTTCGACGAGCGCATCATCAGTTGGATGGTGAAGCAGTTCAACGAGGAGACGGGCATCGACCTCCGCTCAGACCGCCTCGCCTTGCAGCGCCTGAAGGAGGCGGCCGAGCGCGCCAAGTGCGACCTCTCGTCGCTCTCCGAGACGAACATCAACCTGCCCTTCATCGCGGCGGACGCCTCCGGCCCGAAGCACTTCAGCAAGACCCTGACGCGCGAGACGTTCGAGGGCTTAATCTCCGACCTCGTCGAGCGCACGGTCGAGCCGTGCCAGAAGGCTTTGTGGGACGCGAAGCTCCAGCCGAAGGACATCGACAAGGTCTTGCTCGTCGGCGGCCAGACGCGCTCGCCCATCATCGGGCGCACCGTGCGCGAGATTTTCGGCAAAGACCCCTCGGCCGAGATCAACCCGGACGAGGTGGTCGCGATGGGCGCGGCCATCCAGGGCGGGGTGCTCACGGGCGACGTGAAGGACATCGTGCTGCTCGACGTGCTCCCGCTCTCTTTGGGGTTGGAGACGCGCGGCGGCCTCTTCCACAAGCTCATCGAGCGCAACTCGACCATCCCGCTCCACAACAGCCAGACCTTCACGACGGTCGTCGACAACCAGTCGTCCGTCGAGATTCACGTCCTGCAGGGCGAGCGCGAGATCGCGCAGCACAATCGTTCCCTGGGCAAGTTCGAGCTGGTCGGCATCCCGCCCTCGCCGCGCGGCGGGCCGCAGATCGAGGTCACCTTCGAGGTGGACGCCAACGGCATCCTCAGCGTCTCGGCCACGGACAAGGCGGGAGGCCGGCAGCAGCAGATGAAGGTCACGCCCACGTCGGGGCTCTCGGGCGACGAGATCGACCGCATGATCGCCGAGGCGCAGCAGTCGGCCGAGGCCGACCGCCGGGCGAGGGAACTCCTCGTGCAGCGCACCAAGCTCGAAGGCTTGCTGCGCAACGCGCAGCGCACCTTCGCCGAGTTCGGCTCGGCGCTCTCCTCGGGCGAGCGCGTCATCACGCAGGACGCCTTCGCCGAGTGCGAGGAGCTGCTCAAGTCCGAGAACGTCGAGGCGATTTCCGAGGGCACGCAGCGTCTGGAGCGCATCTCGCAGCAGCTCGCCCTCGCCATGCTCAACCCCGTCGTCGAGCACAACGGCCGCTGAGACGGGCGCAAGCGGTCACGGGTGACAAGTGACGTGTGACAAGTTAGAATTTCCCTTTAACTTGTCACACGTCACTTTCACTTTTTATACACATGGCTAAACGCGATTACTACGAAGTCCTCGGCGTGAGCCGGGGCGCGAACGAGGCGGAGATCAAGAGCGCGTACCGCAAGCTCGCCGTCCGCTACCACCCGGACAAGAACCCCGGCGACGACGCGGCCGAGGAGAAGTTCAAGGAGGCGGCCGAAGCCTACTCCGTCCTCTCCGACGCCGAGCAGCGCGCGCGCTACGACCGCTTCGGCCACGCGGGCGTCTCGGGCGCCGGGGGGGCGCAGGCCAACTGGGGCGCGCAGGGGTTCGGCGGCATCGAAGACATCCTCGGCGACCTCTTCGGCTTCGGCGACGTGTTCG
>DAIRFV010000436.1:0-3530 GCA_036794905.1 Pyrinomonadaceae bacterium
GCCCGCCTCTTCCGCTCCGGCGGGGCGCCGTCTACCCGGCCGCCTCCGCCGACAGCCGTTTGTTCCCCGGCCGACGACCCTGTTACCCTGAAACTTCTGCGCGCCAACCCACGCAGGAAATCCGGAGTCTAAGGACCGGAGCCTTTGCAGCTCCGACTCCGAATAACCCCTTTTAGAAGGTTCGTGATGAAGAAGTCGTTTTTGACCGTCCCCCTCGCCGCGCTCCTGTGCGCGCAGGCCGCCGCGGCGAGACAGAATCCCGCGGCACAGTCCACGCCGAAGCCCGCGCCCGCGCCGGCCCGGCCGCAGCCGCAGCAGCGCCCGGCGCCGGCGCCGGCCTCTTTGGGCTTGAGCGACTACGGCATCGAGATCGCGCCCGACGCGCGGCTCGTCGTGGTGATGGCCGCGCTCGACGCCGCCGGCTGGGACCCGACGCCCGCGGGCGGCAGCCCTTCGGTCTTCCGCGGGCTGGTGCGTCAGGATCAGGCGGGGCTCGACGCCTCTCTGCGCAAGCGCATGCAGGACTTCTACGCGCGCAACGCGCTGAAGGACGTGCCGGACGACCCCGCGACGCCCGAGAGCGAGGCCGTCCACTACACGCCCGCCGACCAGGCCGCGCGCTACATCTCGCTCGCCTACACGCTCGGCCAGCCGCCCGCCTTCGAAGCGCCCGCGCGCTCCGAAGACCTGCCCTCGGGCGTGCTCGACGTGCTCGACTTCGTGCCGATGCTCCGCGAGTTCTACAAGGAGTCGGGGATAGACGCGCGGCTCCCCAACTACGTCGCCATGCACCGCGCCGCGGGCGACAAGCTGCGCGCGGGCACCCTCGACATGGCGCGCGGCGTCCTCGCCTACCTCAACACGCGCCCCGAGACGCGCATCGTCGAGCGCGTCGCCGCGCCCCCGGCCGCGCAGGGGAAGAAGAAGGACGAGAAAAAGGTCACCACCACCTTGCGCGAGCGCGAGCGCCGCTTCCGCGTCGTGCCAGACCTTTTGGCCGCGCCCGGCGCGATCAACCTGCGCGCCGTCGGCGACGACTACTTCGCCATCGTCCCGCCCGACAGCGACCCGCGCCTCTCCGAGACGCGCCGCGCCTACGTGCAGTTCGTCGTAGACCCCCTGGTCGCGCGCTTCAGCCGCGAGGTCGCCGCGCGCCGCCCCGACATCAAGCTGCTCCTCGAAGCCGAGCAGGCGCGGCGTGGGCGCACGTTCGGCCCGGACGTGTTCCTCGTCGTCGCGCGCTCGCTCGTCGCCGCGGCCGACGCGCGCATGGACGAGCTGGTGCGCCTGACGGCGCTGCGGCTTGAGACGAGCCAGCGCCTCCAGACGGCCGCCGACCAGGCGGCGAAGGACGCCGCGCTGAAGGACTCGAAGGAGCGGCAGGCCGCCATCCAGGACTCGACGACGGCGCAGTTGGCCGAGGCTTACGAGCGCGGCGCGGTGCTCTCGTTCCACTTCGCAGACCAGTTGCGCGGGTTCGAGGGCGCGGGCTTCGACGTCTCGAACTACGTCCCCGACATGGTCGCGGCCTTCACGGTCGAGCGCGAGCGGAAGCGCCCGGCCGAGTTCGCGCCCGTGGTCGCGCGCGTGCGCGAGTCGCGCCGCCGCACGGCGGAGGCGCGCGCGGCCGAGCCGGCCGAGGCGCCGCCCGCCGACGCGCGCAGGGCGGCGCTCGTGAAGAGTCTCAACGACGTGGGCGAGCTGCTGCGCGTGCGCAACTACGAGGAGGCCAACGCGCGCCTCGCCGCGCTGAAGGGCGAGTACCGCGACGAGCCCCTGGTCTACTTCACGCTGGGTCAGGCGGCGTCGCTCTCGGCGCAGGAGGCGATTGACGAGGCGCTCCAGGCCGAGCGTCTCAACGCCGCGCTCGGCCACTTCCGCCAGACGATACTGTTCGCGACGCCCGACACCGACCGCTCAATCGTCCTGCGCGCGCACCTCTCCAGCGGCCGCATCCTCGCGCACCTCGAACGGCGCGAAGAGGCGCTGCGCGAGTTCGACTCCGTCATCGACGCCACGCAGCCCGCCGACCGCCTCCACCAGGAGGCGCTCGCCGAGAAGAAGAAGCTCGGGCAATAAAGCAGTAGACAGTAGACAGTAGCCAGTAGGAAGACAAAGCGGCGCGCCCGGTCTCAAGACTGAAGCGCGCCGCCTCTCTTTTCTACTGTCTACTGTCTACTGTCTACTGCTTTACCTCACTTCACGACCGTGATGTCGCGCGAGGTCGTGTTGTAGCCGCCGTTGTCCACGACGTTGCCGGCCTTGTCCAGGAGTTCGAGTTTGACGGTGTGCTTGCCCGCCGTCCAGCCCTGTAGCCAGAGGGGCTCCCACTTGTCTATGAACTGCGGCGCGGCGCCGTCCACCGAGTAGCGGACGCGGTAGTCGCCGCCGTCGCCTTGCAGCTTCGCGTTCGAGAGCCAGAAGTCGATCATGATGGGGTCGGCGTCCGCGCCCTTGTACTCGCCCTTCGGGCGGCTGTAGGTCAGCAGGGGCTTCGTGCGGTCAACCGCTCCGGCCGTCGAGGGCGGCATGTCCTTGCCCTCGGGCCCCGGCGTGCCCGTCGGGGAGGCGGCGGGCGACGCGGCGGGCCGCGCGGCGTTCGCGTTGGCGTTCGCGTTGTCGGCCATCGTCTGGCCGCCGGCCGTCGTCGTCGGCCGCGAAGGGTCGCCGCCGCCCTTCACCGTGAACGAGACCATCTGGAACGAGCCCTCGTTCTTGTAGCTCTCGTGCCAGGGGCGCGAGGCGAAGACGCGGATGGTGTGCGCGCCCTCGGAGACGTTGCGCAGCTCGAAGGGCTGGCCCAGCTCGTAGTAAGCCTCGTAGGGCTGGTTGTCGAGGATGACGTGGATGTGGTTGCCCATCCCCGTCGCGGGGTCTTTGTGCGGCTTGTAGCCCTTGAGGTCGCCCGCCAGGTCGAGCCGGACTTTGACGGTCGAACCCTGGATGGTCGCGCCCTCGCGCGGCTCGACGAACTTGAGCGCGGGCGCGGCCGCGTCCTGCTCGCCGCGCTGCGCCGACTGTTCGCCGATGCGCGGCGGGCGCCCGACCACGGAGAGCGCCTGCGCGGCCGGCGTCGGCGAGGCCGCGGGCGTGTTCGCCGTGTTCGCCGTGTTCGCGTTCATGTCCGAGGAGCAGCCCGCGAGCCCGAGGGCGGCGGCCGCGAGCGCGCACGAGACGAGCAGGAGTCGAGAGAGTTTCATCCGAGAGCCTCCGTTTGAGAAACCAGGAACCGGGAACGATGAACCGAAGAAGGGTTTTAGGTTTTGGGTGCTGGGTGCTGGGAAGGGCGGCCTGCTCTTACCCGGCACCTAACACCCAAAACCCGGCACCCTCTTCCCGTTCATCGTTCGACTTCAGCGTTATTCGCTCTTGGCCGCCGCGGCGGCCGCGGGGCGCGAGCTGTTGCCGTGCCGGAGGCGCTGCTCGCAGGACGCCCAGTCGATGTTGGAGAAGAACGCCTCGATGTACTTCGGCCGGTCGGCCGGCTTGTAGTCGAGGAGGAAGGCGTGCTCCCACACGTCCATCACGAG
>DAIRFV010000437.1:0-3509 GCA_036794905.1 Pyrinomonadaceae bacterium
GCGGGCCGAGGCAGAAGTCGAGGAAGGGCGAGCCGTCGATGTAGTAGACGCTCACCACGTCGCCGGCCTTCTCCTCGATCAGCTCGCACTTGAGCGGCTCGTCGCGCTCGCCGAAGACGCGCAGGGCCTCGTGCTTCGGAATCTCTTCACGGCGGTACGCGAGGTTGCGCTTGGCGAGTTCGCGCATGCGCTTCTCGATGACCGGCAGGTCTTCTTCCGTCAACTGCCGCGGCGCGATGATGTCGTAGAAGAAGCCGTAGCGCGGGTCTTCCAGAAGCGCCGGCCCGACTCCGAGCTTCGAGCCGGGGAAGAGGTCGAGCACGGCCGCCGCCAGCAGGTGCGCGGTCGAGTGGCGAATCACGTCCAGGCCGTCGAGGGTGCCGGGCAGCACCGGCTCGACCTGAACCGGTTCGCCGTTCGCCGCCGACTCTTCGAGGCGGTGGGCCAGGTCAACCTCGCGGCCGTTGACCTTCGCCGCGAGCGCCTGCTTCGCGGCGTCGCGGTCGGCGGCCTTGAGGGCCTCCGCGACGGTCGCGCCCGCCGGCACCTGCGCCGAACGTCCGCCTTCAAGCTGTACGCTGATCTCGCTCATCACTCACAACCCCTTTCCGCTCCGGCCGGAGCTTCGAGAAGACTCAAGCGGCCCGCCGGGCCGCCTCAAGTCACGCGGGCAAAAAGCCCTACGCGCCGGCGCCCGGCTGCGCGGAGAAGGGTAAAAAACGTATGTGTCGTCCCCGTTAGGGATTAACCAACCAGATCGGATTCGACAGAAGCGCCCTCGCCGCGCGGCCGCAACCCGTGTGGCGGGTCGGCCAGCGTCAACTAAAATCGAAACGTAGTTCGCGTTCGCGTCATCGTTTCGGGCAAGGGACTTACGGGGCTCCCTGTCGAAAAAGTGAATGGTAGGCACGCGCGGATTTGAACCGCGGACCCCTACCGTGTCAAGGTAGTGCTCTACCCCTGAGCTACGTGCCTACAAACCAAACAAACAAAACGCTTCCGAAAAGCGGAAGGCTAAGTTAACAAACGGCTTAGACACCTGTCAAGCCGCTGGGGTTGCCGCCGCGCGCGAAAACCCGCGCGGCGTAAAACTATGAGGAAGTGACGGGGAAGTGTTAGCATATGCGGCGTCCGGGCTCCTTTCGCGGGTTCGGAAGTACGCGCCGACTGCCCCTTTTCGTGAAGTGCGGGCGCCCGGGCGCGCCGCCGTGCAGACAATCCCCGTCAACCCTTTTACGGACTTTTTTCGAGCGCCGAGACGCCTCCGAGCCCCCGGCCGCCCCGCGAGCCTTTGAACCGGGAGAACCTGAAAGCCTTGCCTCCGAAGAACCCTCAACCCACAGAGCCTCCACACACGATTCGCGTTGTGGCGCGGGGACGCGCGTGCCTCATCCTCCTCTTCGCCTGTGCCTCGCTCGCCTTCAACTTCTCTTCACACGCCGCCGCCGCCACGCCGCGCCACGCGCAGGAGCCTGGGAACCAGCCCCGGCCCCACGCGACGCCCTACGTCCGCCCGCGCCGGACGGCCGCGCCGAAAGAGACTCTCGCGCCGCGGCCGACTCCGTCCGTCAACGCGCCGCCGCAGACGGCGCCGACGCCCGCCGCCACCCCGCAGCCACGGCCCGCGCCTTCGGAGTCGCCCGAGGAGGTTGACGAGGACGAGGTCGTGCGCGTCGAATCGAACCTCGTCATCATCCCCGCGTCGGTGGTGGACGGCTCCGGGCGCGCGATCACGGACTTGAAGGTCGAGGACTTCGAGCTGAAGATTGACGGCGAGGTCAAGCCCATCGGCGAGCTGACGCGCTCGGAGACGCCCGTCCACGTCGCGCTGCTCTTCGACAACAGCGCCTCGCTCTCGGCCGCGCGCGAGTTCGAGAAGCAGGCCGCCGTCCGCTTCTTCCAGAGGGTCGTGCGCCCCATCGACCGCGCCGCCGTCTACTCCATCTCGACCATGCCGACGCTGGCGCAGGGGTTGACGAACGACGTGCCCCGGCTCGTGCGCACCATCGAGCGCTTCGGCGCGCCCGACGGCGCCACCGCCCTCTTCGACGCGGTCGCGCAGGCGGCCGACTACATGCGCCCGCTCAGCGGCCGCAAGGTGCTCGTCCTCGTCTCCGACGGCACGGACACCGTCAGCGACATCAACTTCGAAGAGGCCGTCAACCGCGCCCTGCTCGCGGAGTGTCAGGTCTACGTCGTGCAGACGCGGCAGGTCGAAGACGCGAGCCTGCACGACCCCGTCTCCGAGCAGCGCATGTACCGCCTCTCGGAGCAGACGGGCGGCGCCGTCTACGTGCCGAAGACGATTGAAGAGCTGGACGCGGTCTTCACGCAGATTTCACTCGACCTCTCGCAGCAGTACCTTCTGAGCTACTACCCGCAGGACGAGCGCCAGGACAAATACTTCCGCTTCATCGCCCTCAGCGTGAAGTCGCGCCCGGCGGCACGCGTGCGCGCGCGCAAGGGCTTCTACCCCGAAGCCGCGCAGGCCACGGCCGCCGAACGCTCGCAGTCGGCAAGCTCGTACACGACCACCGCCGCGCGTCCCGCTCCGACCGCCGCCACGCAGACGCGCGCCGGCGCGCCCTCTCGCGGGCGCGCGCCCGTCGAGACCGCGGCACAGCCCGCGCGCCAGACAGCCACGCCCGCGCGTGCCAAGCCCGGGCCGGACGGCCCCGACACGGAGGAGGCCGCGAGGTCGAAGGCCGTCGTGAGCGAGTCCGTGCCGACCTTCACCGTGACGGTCTCGGCGCCGGCGCCCGCCTCGAAGACGACTGCCCCGCCGCTGTCTGCCGCGGAGCCTTTGTCACCAGCGGCGCCCGAGCGCGTCGGCGGAAACAGTCTTTTCGAGGCGGCGGACAAGACCGTCGAAGCGGCGATTCCGACAAATGTCCGACCGAGGTCGGAGGCGGATTCTGCGCCGCGCACACCTGCGCCGGCCGCGGCCGAGGCGCGACCCGCCGAGGCGTCGAAGCAGTCCGGCGGCGAAGCCTCGGAGGCGCCGCTCCCCGGAGGCGTGCTCAACGGCAAGGCACTCCGCCTGCCGATGCCGACCTACCCGGCCGCCGCCAGGGACTCCGGCGCGCAGGGCCGGGTCGTCGTCGAGGTGACCATTGACGAGCAGGGCAGGGTCATCGAGGCGCGCGCCGTCTCGGGCCACGCCCACCTCCAACAGGCGGCGGTGCAGGCCGCGCGCCAGGCTCGCTTCACGCCCGCGCTCCTCTCCGGCGAGCCCGTCAAGATCAAGGGCTCGATCAACTACGTCTTCACACTGCCCTGAAGAATGGTAGACGGCCGCCTTCATCGTCTACACGGTCGCCGACACCTCGTAGCGAGTCGCCGGCAGGGTGTAGGAGGTCGCCGATAGAGCTTGGGGGGCGAGCTACACAGTGTAGCTCGCCCCCCAAGGACTTTACCCGCCTTGCTAAACCGTGCAGGCGGGCACCTACACGTTTTAGCCAACCGTCTAAACAGCGTAGGCGAGTACCTACACAGTGTAGCCGGCCGCC
>DAIRFV010000438.1:0-3504 GCA_036794905.1 Pyrinomonadaceae bacterium
ACCACCGCGAAGATGAAGTCCGAGTGCGCGAACGGCAGGAAGAACATCTTCTGCCGCCCCTCGGTGAACCCCAGCCCGTGCACGCCGCCCGACCCGACGGCCAGCAGCGACTGCACGACCTGATAGCCGGAGCCCTGCGGGTCGGCCCACGGGTCGAGGAAGACCAGCACGCGCTTCAACCTCCACGGCACGAAGAGGAGGAGTCCCGCCACGCCCGCGAGCGCCGGGGCCGCGGCCAGCGCCAGGTGCTTGAGCCGCGCGCCCGCCGTGAAGAGCATCGTCGTGCAGATGACGGCGAGCATCATCGAAGTCCCGAGGTCGGGCTCGGCCACGATGAGCAGCGCCAGCACGCCCGTCACGAAGACGGCCGGCACGAACGTCGCCCAGAACTCACCCTCGCGCCCCGCGCGCCTTTCGAGGAACCGCGCGAGGAAGATGGCGAGCGCGAGCTTCGAAATCTCCGACGGCTGCAAGGAGAAGCCCGCGAACCTGATCCAGCGCCGCGCGCCGTTGATGGGCGGGAAGGCGAAGACGGCGACCAGCAACACTCCCGTCAGCACCAGCAGCCCCCACGCCACCTTCCCGTTGCGCAGGCGCCCGTAGTCGAAACGCATCCCGGCCCACATCGCCGCGAGCCCCGCCAGCGTCCACACGCCCTGCCGGACGACGTAGTGGTACTGGCTGTGGTTCTCGGCCGTCGCCACCACGGCCGAGGCGCTGTAGACCATGATGACGCCGAACAGCGCCAGCGCCACCGTGCCGGCGAACAACCACTCGTCTGCCTGTAGCTTCCGGGCCATAAGAACCAGGGAGTCAGCAGTCGGCAGTCGGCAGTCAGCATGAAGAAGGAAGCGCGTGCTTCTCTTCCGACTCCTGACTTCCGGCCCCGGACTTCTTCAACCTCTCGACCTCTTCCTTGAACACGCGCCCGCGGTGCTCGTAACTCGTGAACATGTCGAAGCTGGCGCACGCCGGGGCGAGCAGGACTGTGTCGCCGGGCTCGGCCGCCCCGTAAGCCCTGCGGACGGCGTCGGCCATGTCCGCGGCGCGCTGGAGCGTCGGCGCCGCCTCTCCCAACTCCGCCTCGATGCGCTCGGCGTCCTCGCCGAGGGTGACGAGGGCGCGCGCCTTCCTCCGCATGAGCGGCGCGAGCGGCGCGTAGGGCGCGTTCTTGCCGCGCCCGCCGAGGATGAGCACGATGCGGCCCGGCTCTTCCGCGAGCGCCTCGACGGCCTTGACCGCCGCGTCCACGTTCGTCGCCTTCGAGTCGTTGTAGAAGGCGACGCCGCCGACCTCCGCCACGCGCTCCAACCTGTGCTCGACCGGCGCGAAACGACTGACGGTCTCGCGCATCGAGTCGGGCCCCGCGCCGCACGCGAGCCCGGCGGCCAGCGCCGCCAGCACGTTCTGGACGTTGTGCACGCCCTTCAACTGCATCTCGTCGCGCGTCATCAGCACGCGCTCGCCCGACCAGGTGCGCGCGACCAGCTCGCGCCCCCGCAGGAACAGCCCCTCGTCCAGCTCGCGCTCCGTGCTGAACGTCGTGACGTGCGCTTCGAGCCCCGACGCCCACGTAGAGACGACCGCGTCGTCCGCGTTGAGCACGGCCACGTCGGCCGAGGTCTGGTTGCGGAAGATGCGGTGCTTGGCCGCGCCGTAGTCCGCGAGCGTCTCGTACCTGTCCATGTGGTCGGGCATCAGGTTCAGGACGACGGCCACCGTCGGCCGGAACTCCCTGATGGTTTCGAGCTGGTAGCTCGAAAGCTCCACGACCGTCCAACCGTCCTCGCGCGAAGACTCGACCAGAGAGACGAGCGGCGTCCCGATGTTGCCGCCCACCTGAGTCGGGAGGCCGGCGTCCTTCAACAGCTCCCCGACGAGCGTCGTCGTCGTCGTCTTCCCGTTCGTCCCCGTGATGCCGACGACGCGCCCGCGCAGGAAGCGCCACGCCAGCTCTATCTCGCCGATGACCTCCGCGCCCGCGCGCTCGGCATAACGGACGGGGATGCTCTTCGACGGCACGCCGGGGCTCACCACCACCAGCTCGATCTGATCCAAGAGCCACGCCGGCACGTCGCCCGCGAGCAGCTTGACGACGCCCTCGCCCTTCAGCGCGAGCGCGTCGTTCGTCCAGTCGATGAACTCCTTCCGGTCGTTGAGGACGACGAGCGCCCCGCGCGCGGCCAGGAACCGCGCCGACGCCACGCCGCTGCGCCCCGCGCCGATGACCAGAACCTTTTTGCCGTCGAGTTCCATCGGATTGGGTGTTGGGTGTTGGGTGTTGGGTTCTAGGTTTTGGGTTTTAACCAACACCTAACACCCGGCACCCAACACCCATTCTCACCTCAGCTTCAACGTCGAAAGACTCAGCAGCGCGAACAGGATCGCGATGATGAGGAAGCGGAAGACGATCTTCGACTCCTTCCAGCCCGTCATCTCGAAGTGGTGGTGCAGCGGCGTCATCTTAAAGAGCCGCTTGCCCGTGCCCAATCGCCGCTTCGTCAGCTTGAAGAAGGAGACTTGCAGCGTCACCGACAGCGCCTCGACGACGTAGACGCCGCCGATCAGCACCAGGATCAACTCCTGCTTCGTCAGCACGCCGATGGTGCCGATGGCGCCGCCGATGGCGAGACTCCCCACGTCGCCCATGAAGACCTCGGCCGGCGGCGCGTTGTACCAGAGGAAGCCGAGGCTCGCCCCGACCATCGCCCCGCAGAAGACCGTCAGCTCGCCGATCTCCTTCTGGTGCTCCAGGCCCAGGTAGGCGGCCCAGCGCGCGTCGCCGCTCACGTACGTGAAGGCCGTCAGCGTCGCCATCGCGATGACCGTCACGCTGATGGCCAGTCCGTCGAGCCCGTCCGTCAGGTTCACCGCGTTCGAGAAGCCGAGCAGCACGATCGCGATGAACGGCAGGTAGAGCACCGGCCCGATGTTCGTGATGGCCGAGAGCGCCGTCTGCTTGAAGAACGGCAGGCTCAGGTTCCACGAGTAGTCGGCCCAGCCCTGGTACGTGAAGAAGAAGAGCGCCCCCCACACGAACAGCGAGATGGCCAACTGACCCAGCAGCTTCCAGCGCCCCTGCAGGCCCAGGTTCTGCCGCTTCGCGACCTTCAGGTAGTCGTCCCAGAAGCCGATGGCGGCAAACCCCGCGGTGGCGACCAGAATGATCCAGACGTAGAGGCTGGAGAGCCGCGCCCACAGCAGCGTCGAGATGAGCACCGAGCCGATGATGAGCACGCCGCCCATCGTCGGCGTGCCGCGCTTGGCCTGGTGCGCCTGCGGCCCCTCCTCGCGTATCTCCTGCCCGACCTTCAAACGCCGCAGCGCCTCGATGACGCGCCCGCCGAAGACGAGCGAGATGAGCAGCGCCGTCACCGCCGCGTACGCCGTCCGGAACGTCACGTACTGGAAGACGTTGAGCGCCTTCACGAAGTACGACTCGCCGCCCCCGCCGGCCGAAAGCGACTTGAAGAGCCATTCGTAGAAGATGTAGTGAATCATCTG
>DAIRFV010000439.1:0-3486 GCA_036794905.1 Pyrinomonadaceae bacterium
GGCGCTGGGCCGACAGCGCCTTCAACCCGTACGAGTCCGGTGATGGTGACAGCAGTGACGACTAACGACAAACGCCCGATTCGCAACGCGGCCGCCGCCGCGCTCCTGCTCCTCCTGCTCCTGCCCGCGACCGCGGGCGCGCGGCAGGGTCAGAAGGAGGAGACGCTGGACTCTCTGACGACGAAGGCGGGCGCGCTCGCCATCGTGCGGCTCGGCGAGGACGTAGACCTGAAGATGGAGCTGCGCCTGAACGGCAAGTTGGTGCATTCGCTGGAGGGCAACATGTACGCGGGCTTCCGCGCGCACTTCCGCAACCTGGAGGTGGGCGAGGCCGTCTTGATGTCGCTCGGCAGCGGCGGCTCGGGCTGCCCCGAGATGTTCCAGATCGTGCGCGTCGAGGAGTCGGGGAAGGTGAGCCTGACGGAAGAGTTCGGCGACTGCTCCGACTCGCCGACCATCACGCTCCAGCTCCTGCCCGAAGAGCAGCTCTCGCTCCGCTTCCCCGGCTACTACCGGCTCAGTCAGGAGTCGGAGCCGGGCTTCCGCAGGCCGCCCCCGACCACCTGGGTCTACAAGAAGGGCGTGCTCCGCGAGCTGAAGCCCGCGGCGAAGAAGAAAGGATAGGTTTTGGGTGCTGGGTGTTGGGTAAAGACAGCCTCTTCTTCCCCGACACCTAAAACCGGCACCCAACACCCCGACACACGACATGATGAGTAAACTCTATCTCTTGCTCGGCGGCGGGCTCCTGCTGCTCTACGTCGGGGCGGCGTGGAGCGGCTGGGAACTCTCGACCGCGACGCGGCAGACGCTGCCGGCCGACGTGCGCAACTCGCCGGGCGGCTACCGCTCCTTCCACTTCTGGCATTCCGGCTACCGCGGAGGAAAATGATGCTCAACCTGTTAACGTCGGCGCGCGCCCTCGGCCTGGTGGTGAAGTTCGAGGAGCTGGCGCCCGTGCTCATCACGACCGCCATCTTCACCGCCTTCGGCCTGCTCGTCTTCGCCATCGCCTACCTGATTATGGTGAAGGCCACGCCCTTCTCCGTCCGCAAGGAGATCGAGGAAGATCACAACACGGCCCTCGCCATCGTCATCGGCGCCATCATCATCGGCATCTCGATCATCATCGCCGCCGCCATCCAGGGGTGACGACCCGGCGGGGGGGCTCCATGTTAAGACGCCACCTCGTCGCACCCGTCGGGGCCGTCGGCGGCGGCGGGGTCGCCGCGGGGGTGTTACTCGCGAAGGGCCTCTGGAACTTCTTCCTGGTCGGCGCGGCGGCGCTCGGCGCGGCCGGCTTCCTCATGGCGAAGGGCGAAGACCTCGGCCTCGTCCCGCCCTCGGGCGCAGTCGGCAAGCCGACCTCGCTCTTCTCCGACGACGAGGGGCGGCGGCGCCGGGGACGAGTAGACAGTAGACAGTAGTCAGTAGGCCCCGCTTGAGAATGTTGACGATGACAGCCGCAGTGTTCGCCGTCGGAGGTTTTCGACTGACGACTGACTACTGACTACCGCTTTATGAACCGCACCCCCGTCCTGTTCCTCAACGTGCTGGTCATCGCGACCTGCGGGCTCGTCTACGAGCTGCTGGCGGGGACGCTCGCCTCCTACGTCCTCGGCGACTCGGTGACGCAGTTCTCGCTCATCATCGGCATCTACCTGTTCGCGATGGGGGCCGGCTCCTGGCTCTCGAAGTTCATCGAGCGCGACCTGGCGCGGCGGTTCGTGGACGTGGAGCTGGGCGTGGCGGTGCTGGGCGGGTTCTCCGCGCCGCTGCTCTTCCTGACCTTCGCGCACCTCTCCTACTTCCAGGTCGTGCTCTACACGCTCGTCTTCCTCATCGGCGCCGGCGTCGGGTTGGAGATCCCGCTGCTGATGCGGATTCTCAAAGACCACCTCGACTTCAAAGAGCTGGTCGCGCGCGTGCTGGCCTTCGACTACGCGGGGGCGCTCATCGCGTCCCTGCTCTTTCCGATCTTCCTCGTCCCGCGCCTCGGGCTGGTGCGGACGAGCCTGCTCTTCGGGCTGCTGAACGCGGGCGTGGGGCTGTGGGCGACGTGGCTGATGCGGCCGCTCATCGAGGGCGGGGTGACGCGCCTGCGCGCGCAGGCGTGCGTGGTGATGGCGCTGCTCGCCGTGGCCTTCGTCAAGGCCGACGCGCTGACCTCGCTCGCCGAGGACGCGATGTTCGCCGACGACATCGTCTACACGAAGACGACGCACTACCAGCGCATCGTCGTCACGCGCAACCGCGCGGGCTTCCAGCTCTTCCTCAACGGCAACCTGCAATTCTCCTCGGCCGACGAGTACCGCTACCACGAGGCGCTCGTCCACCCGGCGCTCGCGCTCGCCGCGGACGGCGGGCGCGCGGTGCGGCGCGTCCTCATCCTCGGCGGCGGCGACGGGCTCGGCCTGCGCGAAGTCCTGAAGTACCCGACCGTCGAGGAGGTCGTGCTGGTGGACCTCGACCCGGACATGACGGAGCTGGCGGGCCGCTTCCCGCCGCTCGCGCGCCTCAACGGCGGCGCGTTCCAGGACCCGCGCGTGCGCGTCGTCAACGAGGACGCGATGATCTGGCTCGAACGTGAAGAGCCGCCCTTCGACGCGGCCGTCGTGGACTTCCCCGACCCGAACAGCTTCGCGCTGGGGAAGCTCTACACGACGCGCTTCTACCGGATGCTCAAGGCGCGGCTCGCGCCCCACGCGGCCGTGAGCGTGCAGTCCACCTCGCCGCTCTTCGCGCGCAGCTCCTACTGGTGCATCGTGCGCACGCTCGAAGCCGCGGGCCTGAGCGTGCGCCCCTACCACACGGCCGTCCCCTCGTTCGGCGTCTGGGGCTTCGCGCTCGCGCGGCGCGAGCCGTTCGAGGTGCCCGGGCGCGCGCCGCCGGTCGAGCTTAAATTTTTAGACGACCGCGCCCTGCCCGCGATGTTCATGCTCTCGGCCGACCTCGGGCCGGTGCCGGTCGAGGTCAACCGTCTCGACAACCAGTCGCTCGTCCGCTACTACGAGGCCGAGTGGCGCCGCTTCGAGTGAGGCCGGAGGCGTATGAGCTACGAAGGGGTCAAGCGGCGCACACACGAACTGATCGAGCGCGAGGTCGGCGCGACCCGGCTCGACCGCGCGGTCGATCTCTTCATCTCACTGCTGATCGTGACGAACGTCTGCGCCGTGATGTTGGAGACGGTCACGTGGATCGACGCCCCTTTCCACCCCTACTTCGTCGCCTTCGAAATCTTCTCCGTGGCGGTCTTCACGGCCGAGTACGTGCTGCGCCTGTGGTCTTGCACGGCCGACCCGCGCTACGCGCGGCCGGTCTGGGGGCGCGTGCGCTACGCCCTCCAGCCGATGCTGCTGATCGACCTGCTGGCCGTCGTGCCCTTCTACCTCGAATTCCTCACCGTGGACTTGCGCTTCGTCCGCACGCTGCGGCTCTTCCGCCTCTTCCGCATCTTCAAGCTGGCGCGCTACGCCGACTCGATGCGCA
>DAIRFV010000163.1:0-12876 GCA_036794905.1 Pyrinomonadaceae bacterium
GCGATGATGCCGATAATCGCGACGACGATCAGCAGCTCGATGAGCGAGAAGCCCTTCTGGCCTTTGTTCTTTTGCATCTCTGTAACGGTGCTCCTTCGGAGAAAGTTGTTTGAGTGAAGATTCGTTCTCGCGTCGTCGGCTCTCGTCTCAGGTTACGCGCCGGTCACGCGGGATTTCTGACGCCGGTCCCTAAAACAAGGGGCGTGCCACTGCGCGCCCCTTCGTGTTTTGCAGGGAATTGGCGGGATTTGCAGAGAAACTTGCAAGGCTCGGGTGTCGGCACGGGTGAGTGCGGGTGACGCGGCGCGGGCCGGTAACAAAATTCGTCAGCAGCCCGCTGCCGCAAATTGACAGCCCGATTAAATGGGAAAGAGTTGTCAGGAATTCCCGAAAATCGACGCGCGAGCTTCCAGAAAAACGGGGCTTCGATCAGCCCTCGGACGCGCCGCGGCCGGCGGCGTCGGAGCGGAGCTGTGCGGTCATGCTGCGGATGCCGTGCTTGTCGAGGAGGTGGCGCAAAGAGCGCACGGAGAGGTGGAGGATTTCGGCCGCGCGCGTCTGGTTGCCGCCCGTGCGGCGCAGGGCCTCGAGGAGGTAGGACTTCTCAAGGTGTTCGAGGTGCGCGACGAGGTTCAGTCCCTCATCGGGCAGCCCCGACTCCGAGGGCGTGACGGTCGCGGGGTTGTAGTTGGTCACGGACTGCGGGAGCGACTCGGGCTGGATGGTGTCGGTGCGCTCTAAGGCGACGGCGCGCTCGATGGTGTGCTCAAGCTCGCGGACGTTGCCGTGCCAGGCGTAGGCTTCGAGCAGCTCCTTCACGCGCAGAGATACGCGCAGGTCGCGCCCCGTCTGCCGGCAGAACTTCTGGACGAAGTGCTCGACCAGCTCGGGGATGTCTTCGCGCCGCTCGCGCAGCGGGGGCAGCTCAATCGGGATGACCGAGACGCGGTAGAAGAGGTCTTCGCGGAAACTCCCCTGCTTGACCATCGCCGCGAGGTCGCGGTTCGTCGCCGCGATGACGCGCGTGTCCACGCTCGTCTCCTCGTGCGCGCCGACGGGCCGGACTTTGCGCTCCTGAAGGACGCGCAAAAGTTTCACCTGCATGGTCGGCGACATCTCGCCGATCTCGTCTAAGAAGATTGTCCCCTTGTCCGCGGCCTCGAAGAGCCCCTTACGGTTGGCGGTCGCGCCGGTGAAGGCGCCGCGCGTGTAGCCGAAGAGTTCTGACTCCAAAAGCGTCTCGGTGAAGGCGCCGCAGTTGATCGGCATGAAGGGCTTGTCGACGCGCGGGGAGAGGTTGTGGATGGCGCGCGCGACCATCTCCTTGCCCGTGCCGCTCTCGCCGGTGATGAGGACGGTGGACTGCACCTGCGCCACGGTCTCGATCATCTGGTAGACGGCCTGCATCTTCTGCGAGTGGCCGATGATCTGGTCGAGGCGGCCGCGCTCGCGCTGCGCGCGGCGGAAGGCGCGGTTCTCCTGCAGGAGCGCGAAGCGTTCGAGCGCCTTCTCGACGATGAGCTTCAACTCGTCCACGTCGAACGGCTTCTGGATGAAGTCGTCGGCGCCGAGCTTGAAAGCCTCGCGGGCGGTGTCGACCGTCGCAAACGCGGTCATCATCACGACGCCCGTGTCGGGCAGGAACTCGCGCAGCCGTCGCAAAAGCTCGATGCCGTTCATGTCCGGCATCTTCACGTCCGAGACGATGAGGTCGGCCGGCGCCTGGCGCAGCAGCTCCAGAGCCTTCGTGCCGTTCTCGGCGGTGCGCACCGCGTGCCCCGCGCGCCCGAAGACGTGCGACAGGAGCTGCCGCATCCCCGGCTCGTCGTCAACGATCAGAAGGTTCGCCATAGTCTCTAATCAAGGACCTAACTCTGTTTGGCCGGCAACTCTATGGTGATGGTCGTGCCGTGCCCCTCCCGGCTGCGGACGTTGATTGTACCACCGTGGTCGCGGATTATCTGGTAGACGATGGAGAGGCCGAGCCCCGTCCCGCCCGTCGTCGAGGAGGAGAAGGGCTCGAAGAGTCGTTCGACCTGCGCGGGCGTCATGCCGCGCCCGGTGTCTGCGAAGGTGATGCGGACGCTGCCCGGGGCCGTGCGCTGCATCTCGGCGCGGAGCGTCCCGCCGTCGGGCATCGCCTTCAAGGCGTTGCGCGTGAGGTTCCAGAAGACCTGCCGGACGCCCTCGGCGTCGGCCATCGCCAGCACGGGCTCCTCGGGCAACTCCTCTTCGAGCCGGTGCCCGTCGAGCACCTCGGGGCTGTGGCGCAGCAGCGCGAAGGTCTCGCGCAGAGGCTCGCGCAAGTCCGTCTCGGCGAGCGAGAACTTGCGCGGCCGCGCGTAGGTCAGAAAGTCCGTGATGATGCGGTTGAGGCGGTCGGACTCGCTTAAGACGATGTCCATCAGCTCGCGCTGCGTGGCGTCGGCCTCAAGCTCCGAGCGCAAGACCTGAATTGAGCCGCGCATCGCCGCCAGCGGGTTGCGTATCTCGTGCGCGATGCCGGCCGCGACGCGCCCCACCGCCGACAAACGCTCCTGCCGCCGCGAGGTCTCCTCCATCGAGCGGATGTCGGTCAAATCCTGGAAGGTGATGACGAGCCCCGTCGTCTCGCCCGACTCGGACGAGAGCGGCGAGATGTTGTAGCCGAGCTTGACGAGGAAGCCCTCGGGCGTCAGGCATTCCGACTCGTAGCGCGGGCTGACGTGCCCCTCGGCCGCCGAGCGCAGAGACTCCTCGATGCGCCCGGCGATGTTGCCGAACAAGATCGACACGTCCTGCCCGCGCAGGTCTGCGGCCGCGTAGCCCGTCATCTCCTCGGCGGCCCGGTTGACGGTGAAGACGCGCCGCTCAAGGTCGGTCGTGATGACGCCCGAGCGGATGGATTCCACAATGCGCTCGTGGAGCGCGCGCAAAGAGACGAGCGCGTGCGTCGCCTCGCGCATCTGCACCTCGGAGAGCGTCTGCCGCACGGCGAGCCGCGCCGCCAGCAGCCCGACGACGAGGAAGGCCACGACGTTGAGCCCCGTCGCCTGTGCGACTTCCGCCAGCGACGCCGCCGTCAGGCCGCGCCCGCCGCCGCCCCCGAACCAGCCGGCCGTCAGCCCGAGCATCGTCGCCGTGTACAGACCCGCACACCCGACGGCCGTCACCAGCGCCCCACGCGCCCCGAGGAAGATGCTCGCCGCCGAGATGACCAGGATGTAGAGCGCCGTGTAAGGCGAGAAGAGGTTGCCCGTCACCCAGACGAGCCACGTCACCAGCAAGGCGTCGAGCGCGAACTGCGCGCCCGCCTGCGCGCGCAGAGGGATGCGCGTTAACTGCAGCGCCAGCGCGTAGACGGCCGACAGCCCTGCCACCACGTATGCGAAGGGGAGAGCGCTGCCGAGCCTGTGCGTCGCCTGCGCGCCCGGCGCCAGCCCGCTCGTCCAGAGCACGCTGACGCCGAACAGGAGACCCGCCACCAGCAGACGCCCCGCGATGAGCCGCCAGACCCAGACGCGTTGTAATCCGGTCTCGCCGCCGGCCGTCTTCTCCTCACGCGCCCTCATGGCGCATAAGCCTAGCATAAAAGCCGCGCCGCCCCGGATTTTTGTCCCGGGGCCGCCAGAAACTTTGTAAAACGTGGTATGACACCAATTATTCTGCAATTTACAGAACAAAGACACTTTATCGTGACAATCTGCCAAAGAAGTTGCAAGATTTAAACATGGTTTATAACTTCTTGAAAATAAAGGGGTTGACAGCACGGCCGTCTTCGGGTAATCTGCCCGCCGGACTTAAGCTTCTACCCTGGGGTCTGAAGCCCAAGTCTCCCGTCTTTCGATTACCCTCTAGCATATTAGCTGCGAATAAGAGTTGGAAGATGGGGCACGGCCGCGGCTCGACGCGGGCAATCTTGGAGTTAAGTCTCCACCATCAATTAGTTTACGGAGGACAACGTGAAAAAAGCTTATCTCTCCCCTGTGACATCCTTGCTCATGTCACTCTCCCTCGCCCTCGGGATTCTCGTCAGCGACCTGAGCGGCTACAAACTCCTCACGAGTACGCACGCGCAGGAAAGCTCCCCCTGCAGCAGCACGGGCACCGGAACGACGGTCGTCGGCAATACCGTGTACATTAACAACGGCATCGCCAACGGCGGCATCGTCGTCCGCGACATCATCGTGAACGGCGAGCTGGTGGCAGAGGCCGTGGTCGCCGGCACCGTCCGGATCGTCGATGGCGAGGTCGGCGACGCGAGCGGCGTGCTCGTCGGCGGCGGCCAGAGCCCGACCCCGTCGGGCGTGCTCGTCGGCGGCGGCCAGGCTGGCGACTCGCCCTGCATCACCGGCGTGCTCGTCGGCGGCGGCCAGAGCCCGGCCCCGTCGGGCGTGCTCGTCGGCGGCGGCGAAAACAACGAAGTCAGCGTGGATGGCGCGGTCGTCAACGCCAGCAGCACCTTCGTCGGCGGCACCCTGACGGGCGACGACATCAGCATCGTTGACGGCATCATCACCGGCCAGAACCTGCTGCTCAGCGGCACGATCGTCGAAGGTGGCACCATCAACGGCACCATCACGTCGGTCAGCATCGCGCCGTCGAACTGACCCCCGACCATCCGAATACGGCCTTATGTGTGCGGGGCGGCGGTCGCGTCTGAGACTCTCAGACGTGACCGCCGCCCCTGATTTTTCCGGGGGGCAGGGCGCGCGCCAATTAGCTTTGACTGTGGCAGGCGCAGCCACTAAACTTTAGGCGGAAAGGCCGGGGCGTCTCACCGCGCAAGCAGTTGCCCACCTCGGCGGGCCTCGCCCGACATCGATGGAAAACAAACAGTGGCTTGAGTACTACTTCCGCCTTGTCATCGCGCTCGCCGTGGTGGCGCTGGTGCTCTGCCTGACCAGGATGTCCTTCGCGAAGCTCAACCTGCCGTTCCTCCTGCTGGCGGCGGTGACGATCTTTCTGAGCGCGCGGGTGCAGATTCAAATCCCTCACTCGGGCGGCGGGCACATCACCGTCTCCGACACCTTCATCTTCCTGACCATGCTACTCTACGGCGGCGGGCCGGCGTCGCTGCTCGCCGCCGTCGAGAGCGCCTACTCCTCGCACCGCTTCGGCGCGACCTGGAAGATCATCGCCTTCAACAGCGCGCAGATGCTGACCTCGACCTTCGTCACGGCGACCGTGATGGGGAGGATTTTCGGCCCGCTGGAGGCGCTGCCGCGCGAGGAGAACCTCGGGATATTCCTCTCGGCCATCTGCATCATGTCGGTCGTGCAGTACCTGACGAACTCCTGGCTCGCCTCGATTCACACGGCGCTCCGGGTCGGGCAGGGCGTCGCGCACACCTGGAGCAAGTACTACCTCTGGTCTTCGATCACGCACCTGGCGGGCGCGTCGGCCGCGGGTCTCATCTCGCGCGTCGTCGACCGCTTCGGCTTCTCCTACGTGCTGCTGACCGCCCCCATCGTCGCCATCGTCTACCTGACCTACCGCACCTACATCAAGAGCGTCGAGGCGTCGGCGGCGCAGGCCGAGCAGGCCGAGCGCGAGCGCATGCGCGAGCACTACGCGCAGATGGAGAAGCTGTCGGCGCTGGGCGAGCTGGCGTCGGGCGTGGCGCACAACTTCAACAACACGCTGACGGGGATTCTCGCCCGCGCGCAGCTCATGCTCGACGCCCATGACATGAAGGACATCCGCCGGGGCCTGCGCATCATCATCCAGACGGCCGAGGACGGCGCCAAGACCGTCAAGCGCATCCAGGACTTCGCGCGCCAGCGGCGCGACCAGGACTTCGTGCGCATCGACGTTGACCAGTTGATGCTCGAAGTCGCCGAGATCACGCGGCCGCGCTGGAAGGATCACGCCGAGGCCGCCAACGTGCACATCAAGCTCGTGCGCCAGATCGGTTCGAACTCCGTCATCATGGGCGACGCGGGCGAGCTGCGCGAGGTCCTGGTCAACATGGTCTTCAACGCCGTGGACGCGATGCCCGACGGCGGCACGCTCACGCTCTCGACGCAGGACGGCAGCGACGAGGTCGTTCTGACGGTCGCGGACACGGGGACGGGCATGGGCGAGGACGTGCGCTCGCGCATCTTCGACCCGTTCTTCACGACGAAGGGGAAGGCCGGGATGGGGCTCGGGCTCTCCGTCTCGTACGGCATCATCCGCCGCCACGAGGGGCGCGTCGAGGTCGAGTCGGAGATCGGGCGCGGCACGACCTTCCGCATGACCTTCCCCGTCGTCGGCGAGTCGGACACGCAGCGCATCAACGACTCGGGGCCGCTGCTGGCGGCGCGCGCCGACGGGAGCTTGCGCATCCTCGTCGTGGACGACGAGGACTACGTGCGCGAACTGCTCGCCGACATCCTGGAGCGCGAGGGCTGCGAGGTCTCGCTCGCGGGCGAGGGGCGCGAGGCGCTGAGCCTCTTCGACTCGGCCGCGTACGACGCGGTCTTCACCGACGTGGGCCTGCCCGGGATGAGCGGCTGGGAGGTGGCGCGGGCCGTGCGCGAGCGCGACGGCGCCGTGGCGCTGGCCGTCATCACCGGCTGGGGCGACACCGTCACGCCCGAGGAGCAGTCCGAGGCGCAGGCCGACTGGATCATCCCCAAGCCCTTCACCGTCGAGCGCATCGTCGGGCTCGTCGGCGAAATCTCCGCGCGCAAGGCCGCCGCCACGCACGTCGTCGGCTGACCTGCCGCCCCGCCTGAAATCCCTCCCACCCCGCCGCCGCTTGTCGCCGCGTGCCCGCACGTACTAAGCTGGCGGCCAATCGCTTTAACAACTAGAAGGAGGAAGGGCATGGCAGACAACGTGCAGCCCGACGCGGGCGAGCAGCGCGAAGAGTCTTCTTCGGGCCTCTTACTTTCGGTCGATCCATTGCAGGGGTCGAACAACTATAAGCTGGCCGGCGACGACTCGGACGGCAGTGACAAGGGCGGACTCCTCGGCGACGACAAGTCCGACGCTGACGGCAGCGACAGCGACCTGCTCGGCGGCGACGACGACAGCAGCGACGCCGCCGACTCGGACGCCTCGGACGCGAAGAGCGGCGATGCTGACAGTGGTGATTCGCTCCTCGGCGGCGACTCCGACGCCTCGGACGCCTCCGACGCGGACACGGCGGACGCGGGCAGCATCATCCCCGACGCCGACAGCGGCGAGACGGACGAGAAGATGAACCCGCTCGGCATCGCGGACACCAACGTGGATGGCCCGGACGCCGACAGCACGGACGCCAAATGAGCGCTGTCGGCCGACGACCCGAGGGCTCCGGCGCGGCCACGCTCGCCGGGATTTTAGAGCCCTGCGCCCCGGGGGAGTTTCTAGACTCCTCCTGGGGCGTTAATTTCTTGCACGTCCGCGGCCGCGCCGGGCGCTTCGCGCACATGATGCCCTGGGCGCGGCTGAGCGAGGTCGTCACCCGCCAGCGGCTCGACTTCCCGCGCCTGCGGCTCGTGCGCGACGGCAAGTCCCTGCCCGTCTCTTCCTACCTCCGCCACCAGACGGGCGGGCGACAGCGGACGACCATCCCGAGACTCAAAAGCGCGGGCCTCGCGCGCCAACTCCGCGAGGGCGCGACGCTCGTGCTCGACGCGGTGGACGAGGTGTCCGAGCCCGTCGAGGAGCTGGCCAGGGGGCTTGAGCTTCTCTTCCGCGAGCGCGTGCAGGTCAACCTCTACGCCGGCTGGCAGACCTCGCGCGGCTTCGACCTCCACTGGGACGACCACGACGTTTTCATCCTGCAGGTGACGGGGCGCAAGCGCTGGAGCGTCTACGGGCAGACGCGCCCCTACCCTCTCGTCAACGACATCGAGAAGGCCGTGCGGCCCGAGCGCGAGCCCCTCTGGGAGGGCACGCTCGAAGACGGCGACCTGCTCTACATCCCGCGCGGCTGGTGGCACGTCGCGGAGCCGCTGGCCGAGCCGACGCTGCACCTGACGGTCGGCATCCACAACCGCACGGGGCTCGACCTCCTGCGCTGGCTCTCCGAACGCGTGCGCGCGTCCGAGACGTTCCGGCGCGACCTCCCGCGTCTCGCCCCGGCGAGCGAGCGCGCCGCGCACGCCGCGCGCCTGCGCGAGGAGCTGCTGGCCGCGTGGGACGACTCGCTCCTGGAGAGTTTTTACGAAGACCTCGACGCGCGCGCCGAGCCGCGCCCCGGCGTCGCTCTGCCGTGGGTGGCGACGCCGGGCGCCGCCGCGCCCGACGCCTCGACGGTCGTGCGGCTCTCGGCCCCGCGCCCGCTCAGGTTGGAGGCCGCGGGCGGCGTCGTCGAGTTCGACTCGATGGGGCAACGCTGGCGCTTCGCCGAGGGCGCGCTGCCAGTCCTGCGCGCGCTCGAAGAGCGCCGGGCCTGCACGGTCGCGGAGCTGTGCGAGGCCGCCCGGGGCCGCGTCGCGGCCGAGACCGTGCGCGCGCTCCTCGTCGAGCTGGCGCACCGTGGGTTCGTCGTATTCGACGTTGAAGGGCAAGGGGGCGTGTGAAGCAGTCGGACGAGGGGCAGTTGACGCAGACCGTCGGGGACGAGGCCGGGCGCGCGGACGAGTCGCGCTTCTTCTGCGCGGAGCTATCGAGGCGCGCGGGCGAGCGGAGCACGGGCACGGCTTCGACGGGCGCCGTGTGGTTCCTCCTCGAATACCCGCACGGCTGGGGCCGCAAGGCGTTCGAGGAGAGCGCGCTCCCGCCCGAGGTGAAGCAGTTCTTCAACGCCGCGCTGGCGCGCATACGCCACTCGCGCCTCCTCTTCATCAAGACCGACCGCGGCCGCCGCGACGCGCGCATGAACCTCTTCGTCGTGCGCTGCCGCGAGCGCTCGCCCTTCGCCGTGCGCCTGCGCCTGGAAAAATATTTCGACGCGCTCTCGTACGACCTCGCGGCCATCGCCTCGGGGCGCGACCTCCAGGGCGGCGAGGTCTGCCCCGGCCCGATCTTCCTCGTCTGCACGCACGGCCGCCGCGACAAGTGCTGCGCGAAGTTCGGCGTGCCTCTGTACAACGCCCTGCGCGATCAAGCGGGCGAGTCGGTCTGGCAGTCGTCGCACGTCGGCGGCGACCGCTTCGCGGGCAACCTCGTCTGCTTCCCGCACGGCCTCTTCTACGCGCACGCCACGCCCGAGGCCGGCCGCCGCGTCGTGGACGCATACCGCTCGGGGCGCGTCCTCGCGGAAGAGTTCCGCGGGCGCGCCTGCTACACGCACCCCATCCAGGCCGCCGAAGCCTTCGTGCGCGAAGAGACGGGCGTGGCCGGGGTCGAAGACCTGCACTTCATCTCCGCGCACCCCGAGGGCGCGGACTCCTGGCGCGTCAGGTTCGAGGGCCGCGCCGACGGGCGCGTCCACGAGGCGCACGTCGTCCGCCGCGCGTCCGACTTCCGCAACCTCATCACCTGCCACGCGTCCGAGCCGCAGTCCGTCCCACAGTTCCACCTCGCAGCGCTCGCCGTCCTGCCCGCGCGCGACGCGCCGCCGGAGGAGAATCACGGATGAGGGATGTCGAAGCCCAAAGGGCGATTGCCGGAATCCCTGAACTGTTGACGAAGCCCCGGCCGTTCATAGAACTCAGTCCGTGACTTCGATTGAGGGAGGGGGAGATGAGAGGTCGAAGGCTGTCTCTGTTGGCGTCGGCGTTGTTGGCGGCGGTGCTCCTGTCGCCGGGGAGCGCGCGGGCGTGCGCGTGCTGTTCGAACGAGGGCGACTACCACGTCGGGACGGGCAGGCCGAGCGAGTACGAGCTGAGCATCGTGCGGCAGGTGCGCTTCGGCCGGACGGCGCACCTGTACCTGACCGAGGCCGACATGGAGGAGGCCGCGAAGGGTCTGTCGCACCGCGCCGAGAGGTACGCGCTCGAAGGCTCGCTCGTCGGCGGCGTGTGGCGGCTCGTGTTCCGCGACGGTAATCAGACGGGCACGCTCAGCCTGCCCCTGCCCGCGCGGATGACGGGCTACGCGGCCGACATCCACGACGCGCGGACGAGCCCCGGCGGCGGCCCGCTGCTGTATAAAGAGTGGCGCTTCGAGGGGCGCGTGTCGGGCACGGGCTTCTTCCGCGCCGGGACGGTCGCCCCGGCGAAGTACCTGCTCGTCTTACAGGGGCGCGGCAACGGCTGCCAGGACGCCGGAGACTTCACGCACTGGCGCCTGCAAATCAGCGGCAGGCGGGCCGACTACGCCTTCTACGGCGAGCTCGCCGAGCCGCAATGAGCCGCGCAGAGCGCGGACTCTGGTCGGCGTGAACGTTATCGGCCCTTCATTCCACGCACGGCGCGAGGCGGCGACCGGTATGTTCAGTCACAGAATAGACGAGGAGACCGAGCTGCGCCTGATCGAGCCGCGGCACGTCGAGCTGCTGAACGCGCTCATCGAGCAGAACCGCGCGCACATCAAAGAGTGGGCGTCGTGGCTGAGGGACGACCGCACCATCGAGAACGCGCGCGCCTTCATCGAGCGCAACCTCAAGCAGTTCGCCGAAAACAAGGGCTTCAACGTCGCCATCTGGCACAGGGGCGAGATGGCCGGGCAGATCGGGTACAACTACCTCAACTGGGACGACCGCAAGACCGAGATCGGCTACTGGCTCGGGGCACAGTTCCAGGGCAAGGGGCTCATGACGAACTCCTGCCGCGTGCTCGTCGCCCACGCCTTCGAGGAGCTGAACTTGAACCGCGTGGAGATGCAGTGCGCCGTCGAGAACCGTCGGAGCCGGCGGATCCCCGAGCGGCTGGGGTTCAGGCAGGAGGGGACGCTGCTCCAGGCCGAGTGGATGCACGACCATTTCAACGACCTCGTCGTCTACGCGCTGCTCGCGAGCGAGTGGCGCGCCGCGAACGCAACGCAAGACGCCGCCCCGTAAATCCCCCACAGCGCAGACGGACGCCTTGCGTTGCGTGTGACGTTGCGCCATAAATAGCCCGCCGTGTGCGTCCGGCGCAGTGGCGAGCACGGGTCGCCGGCCCGCCTGACAACCCGTTCGACCCGGCGCCGCGGCACACCGATGGAAGACATCTACTCATTCGAGTTCCTCAAGGCGCTCTTCGACGAGATGTCCGGCTCGTACGACCGCGTGAACTACGTCACCTCGTTCGGCTTCTCGTGGCGGTTCCGCCGGCAGTTCGTCGGGCACGCGAACCTCGAACCGGGACACGCCGTCTGCGACCTGATGTGCGGGCGCGGCGAGTGCTGGCCGTTCATCCTGGAGCGCATCGGGGAGGGGCGTCTCGTCGCCCTCGACCTCTCGCCGGGGATGCTCGAAGGCGCGCACGAGCGCCGCCGCCGGCTCGCGGGGCGCGCGGTCGAAGTCCGGGAGGGGAACGCGCTGGCGACCGGGCTCGCGGACAATTCGATGGACAGAGTCCTCATCGCGTTCGGCCTCAAGACGCTGGCGCCCGAGCTGCGCGAAGGGCTCGCGGCGGAGCTGTTCCGCGTCGTGCGCCCGGGCGGCGTCGTCTCGCTCATCGAGATGTCGGAGCCGCGCGGCTGGGCGCTCCGGCCCGTCTTCATGTGGTATCTGAAGAGGGTCGTGCCCGTGTTGGGGAGGTTGCTGCTCGGCAACCCGCACAACTACCGCATGCTCGGCGTCTACACGGAGCGCTTTCAGGGCTGCGAGCCCGTGGTCGAGGTGATGCGCGCGGCGGGCTTCGACGCGGGGCTCGTCTCCTACTTTCACGGCTGCGCCACGGGCGTCGTCGCGCGCAAGCCCCCGGGGGAGGATTTATGAACCTCAAACGTTGTTCGGCCCTCGTCGTCGCGGCCCTCTTCTGCGGACTTGTCATGACGGCCGGCGCGGCGGCGCAGGAGCGGCCGGCCGCGCCCGTGCGGGTCGGCCGCTACCGTCTACAGAGCAACCCCTGGGTCAACCTGCACCAGCGGCTCGTCTACGAGGCGCGCTTCAAGTGGGACAGGCCGCCGGCCGGTCTCTCCGGCGAAGACCTCGCGAAGTGGGCGAAGGCCGTCGAGGACTACCGCGCCTACCTCGGCAGGCGCAACCCCATCTTCGACGATGAACTCAAACGCCTGAACGCGACGCTGTCGGGGACGGACTCGGACAAGCCGCCCGGCCCCGTCCCGGCGGCGGCGAAGAAGGTGCTCGCAGCGGCGATGCCGCTCTACCGCGTCGCGCAGTGGGAGGAGGACGACCGCGCGAACCGCTTCTGGATCGCCGTCGCCGAGCCTCTGCTCGCGTCGGCCGCGGAGGAGCTGGCCGAAGCGCACGCGAAGGCTTACGCGACTCCGTTCCCGAAGCACATCCTCGTCGATGTCACGTCCTTCGCGTGGCAGTTCGGCGCGTACACCGTGGGCGAGCGCGAGTCGGCGCACGCCGTCATCGCGAGCACGGAGAAGGGGACGCAGGGCTTCGCGGCGCTGGAATCACTGATGCACGAGCCCTCGCACGCCATCGTGGACTCCGACCCGGAGTACGCCATCGGCTCCGACCTCAAGCGCGCCGCGGCCGAGACGGGGCTCAAGCCGTCGCCGAACCTCTGGCACGCGATCCTCTTCTACACGTCGGGCGAACTGACGCGCCGCGCGCTCGCACGGCGCGGCGTGCGCGACTACCGGCCCTTCATCCTCGACATGTACGAAGGCCCCTTCCGCGGCCTCAAGTCCTCGCTCGAAACACACTGGCAGGCTTACCTCGACGGCAAGCTCTCGCGCGAGGCGGCCGTCAAGCAGATTCTCGTCGAGACCTCGCCCGCGAAGAGATAGTTTTAACCACAGAGACACAGAGACACGGCTTGAAGACAGTAAGTCAACAAGCCGTGTCTCTGTGGTTAAATCTTACCGCCGCTAAGAGGTCCGGAAATCAGTTGACGGTAAAGCTCTCAGACTTCTGGTCCTTCTGCTCGCCGGCCTCGTTGAGCATGAGGACTTCGACCTTGTACTTCCCCT
>DAIRFV010000164.1:0-12857 GCA_036794905.1 Pyrinomonadaceae bacterium
TTCGACGTGGTCTCGGGCTGGCGCAAGGAGCGGCAGGACAAGATGGTCTCGCGCAAGATTCCGTCGATGATCGCCAACCGCATCATCTCGTTCATCGGCGGCGTGCGGCTGCACGACTACGGCTGCTCGCTCAAGGCATACCGCCGCGAGTTCCTCAAGGAGGTCAGGCTCTACGGCGAGATGCACCGCTTCATCCCCATCTACGCCAGTTGGGTCGGCGCGCGCGTCACGGAGATTCCCGTCCGCCACCACCCGCGCACGATGGGCCAGTCGAAGTACGGGCTCTCGCGCACCTTCAAGGTCATGCTCGACCTGATGACCATCAAGTTCATGGCCTCGTACCACACGAAGCCCATCTACGTCTTCGGCATGTTCGGCTTCGGCGCCTTCACCATCTCGGCGGTCGCCTTCGTCTGGGCGCTCATCCGCAAGCTCGGCGGCGAGTCCTTCATCCGCAACCCGCTCTTCAGCGTCTCCATCGTCACCTTCGCCGTCGGCATCCAGTTCATCCTCATGGGGCTTTTGGCCGAGATGCTGGTGCGCACCTACCACGAGTCGCAGGCCAAGTCCATCTACGCCGTCCGCGAGCGCCTCGGCTTCCGCGACGAGGAGTAGCAACAAGCCCCCAAGAAAATTTTCGCGCGCGCCGCCAACCGTGCGGCGCGCGTTCGTGTCTTAAGTCGTAAGACACGAACGCGCGCCGCACGGTTGGCGGCCGCACGCGCGAAAGGACGAGCCATGAGGAAGCTGCTGCTCTGCGTCACACTCCTTCTGCTGACGAACGCGTCGGCCGCCGGTCAAGCGATAGCTGACACATCGCCCACGCCTTTCTCACCCGCCGCCGACGCCGAGCGCCTGCTGAAGTCGCCGGTCAGCTTTGATCGCGCGTGGGGCGCGTACGTAGTCGGTCGCCACGGGCTGAAGGAGCACGCGTCGCTGCTCGTCGGCCTGCTCGAAGACCCGAACCTCGCCGCGGGCGGGTTGGAGGCGACGTTCGTCCGCCAGGCGGCGCTCGACGCGCTCATCCGCCTCGACGCGGAAGTCCCGGCCGAGACGCTGCTCGCGCTCCACGGGCTTGCGCCCGACGAGGTCATCATCCTGCTCGCGCGCGCGCCGCACCAGAATCACCAAACGCTCCTCTCGCTCTTCGTGGACGGGAGCCCGGCCGCCAACTGGCTCGCCGTCGGCAACCTGCTCGCGGAGATGCGCGCCCCGGGCTTCGCCGCGCGCCTGCTGGCGGGGCTGAAGATCAACGCCAGCGTCTACGTCTACGACTACGAGGGCCAGCGCGGCTACGGAGCCGGCGCCAACGGCGGCTGCGGGTGCGGCGTCGAGCCCACGCCCGAAGGGTTCCCGCCCGTCTCCTTCTACGACCTGACCACGACCGTCATACGCGGGGCGGTCGTGGTCGCGCCCGGCCGCCACACGGTCTACTACAGACGCGTACCCTGGCGCGGCTGTTCGAATGGCCCGGGCTGGACTCAGCGCGACGACCACCGCGTCGAGTACGTCGCCGAACTGCTGGGGACGACCGAGGAGGAGTTGAAGCTTGAGGCGAGCCCCTTCCGCGAAATCGTCTGTAATGAGGAGCGCCAGTGCCGGCGCTCTCTCGCGGCCGTGCGCGACGAGGTCGTCGGCGGCTACGCGGACGCGCTTACGCGCCTGCTCGCCGCCGAACTGCTCGACCCGGCCGAGGCCGCCGGGCTGAAGCCGGACATCACCCTCCAACTCAACGACCTGCGCGACCGGAGGCCCTTCCCGCTGCCCTCCAACTTCAAGGGCGTGAAGGTCGAGGTCTTCTTAAACGAGGCGGAGCCGGCGACGGACGCCGCCGCCGCCGCCGAGCCCGCGCCGGACGAGCCGCGCTGAAGCCGGCGCGTTCGCACGCGCGCGCCGCCGTGTTGTATCTTGGCGGCGATGCCGTTAGAGCTTGAGCGTGCCTACGAGGACTTGCGCGCGTGGTGCCGCGCGCGCGGCCACGCTGGCGCCGACCCCTTCGACGCGCTCAACAGCCGCCTCTTCCGCGCCACGCCCCTCAGGCATTCGCGCCTCGCGCGGCTCGCCTGGACGCAAGCCTTCAAACGCTCGCCCTTCAACCTGCGCCCGCTCGCGCTCGTCCCCCCGGGGAGGAACGCGAAGGGGACGGCGCTGTTTGCGCTCGCGGCGCTCTCGCGCCTGCGCGCGACGGGGCGGGAAGAGTACGAGCGCGAGGCGCGCGCTCTCCTCGAAGACCTGCTCGCCGCGCGCGCGGAGACGGGCGGCGCGGCGTGGGGCTACAACTTCGACTGGCAGGGTCGCGCCTTCTACGCGCCGAAAGGTACGCCGACCGTCGTGCCGACGGCCTTCGCCGTCCGCGCGCTCGTCGAGGCGACCCGCGACCTCGACACGCCCGGCGAGGAGGGCACCGTCTCCGGAGGCGTCTGGCCCTACCTGACGGCGGCGACCGGCGCCTGCCGCTTCATCCTCACAGACCTCAAACGCTCCGACGAGTCGGACGAAGAGGTCTGCTTCAGCTACACGCCGCTCGACCGCACGCGCGTCTTCAACGCCTCGCTGCTCGCGGGCGAGGCGCTGGGGGCCGCGGGCGCCGTGACGGGGCCGAAGACGTGGCCGGACTACGCGCTGCGCTCGGCGCGCTACGTCGTGCGCCGCCAGCGCGGGGACGGGGCTTGGGCCTACGGCGCGGACTCCTATCAGAGTTGGGCCGACAACTTCCACACGGCCTTCGTGCTGACTTCGCTCGCGCGGATTCTGCGCGACTGCGCGCCGCAGCTCTCGACGGACGAGAAGACGCGCGCCGAGATCGAGGGCGCCGTCGCGCGCGGCTACCGCTTCTGGCGCGAGGGCTTCTTTCTTGCGGACGGCTGGCCGAAATACTACCATCGCACGGCGCACCCGGCCGACGCGCACTCGGCCGGCGCCGCCCTCGTCGCGCTCGCGGAACTGCGAGACAGGGAGCCGGACGCCGCAGAACTCGCGCACCGCGTCGCCGCCTGGGCGCTGCGCGAGCTGCGCGACCCGCGCGGCTTCTTCTACTACCAGAAGCGACGCCTCCGCACCGTGCGCACGCCCTACATGCGCTGGTCGCAGGCGTGGATGGCTTACGGGTTGGCGCGGACTTTGGAGGTAAACGGTGATGAGTAGCCAGTAGCCAGTAGCCAGTAGCCAGTAGACAGACATTCGTCGCCCGAACCGTGCGGTTCTCATCATCAACATCGTCAAGCGGAGCCTACTGACTACTGGCTACTGTCTACTCTTTACTCCCCCATGCTCATCTGGATCGACCTTGCGAACTCGCCGCACGTGCCCTTCTTCAGCGCTCTGGCGGGGGAGTTCGTGGCGCGCGGGCACGAGGTGAGGGTGACGGCGAGGGAGTTCGCGCAGACGGTCGAGCTGGCCGAGGCCGCGGGGCTGCGGCCTGAAGTCGTGGGCGGGCACGGCGGCGGGCGCCTGTCGGGGAAGGCCGGGAACCTCCTGGGGCGCGCGTGGGCTCTGAAGCGCTGGGCGCGCTGGAAGGGATTCGGGCTCGCCGTCAGTCACAACTCTTACTCGCAGGTGTTGGCGGCGCGCGCGTCGGGTCTGCGCGCGGTGACGCTGATGGACTACGAGCACCAGCCGGCGAACCACCTCGCGTTCCGTCTGGCGTCGCGCGTGGTCGTGCCCGAGGCGTTTCCGGAAGAGGCGCTCAGACGCTTCGGCGCGCGCCGGGACAAGGTTCGGCGTTACCGCGGAATCAAAGAGGACGTTTACCTGGCGGACTTCAGTCCCGACCCGGAGTTCGGCCGTTTGTTGGCGGAGAAGTTCGGGATCGACGTGAGTCGGGACACGCTGGTCGTCGTCCGACCCCCCGCGCGCGAGGCGCTCTACCACCGCTTCGAGAACGAGCTGTTCGGCGAGCTGCTCGCGCGGCTGTCGGCGTCGTCGAACGTCAAGGTCGTCCTGCTCGCGCGCACGGCCGCGCAGCGCGAAGAGACGCTCGCGCGCCACGCGTCGGACAACCTCTCCGCCCCGCGCGAGGCGCTCGACGGCGCGAACCTCGTCGCGGCCGCAGACCTCGTGGTGAGCGCGGGCGGGACGATGAACCGCGAGGCCGCCGCGCTCGGCGTGCCCGCCGCGACCGTCTACGCGGGGCGCTGGGCGGCCGTGGACGAACAGCTCGTCCGCGAAGGCCGCCTCAAGCGCATCAGTACGCGCGCAGACCTTGAATCCTTGCGCGTCGAAAAGAAGGGCGACACGACCCCGCGCCGCCGTTCGGGCGTCCGCGCCGAGGTGGCCGACTTGATACTTCATGAGGGTTGAACGGACAGAGAGTCGGGCGGCGGCGGCGAAGGCGCCGCGGGCGGGGGCGCGCGCGCCGGGGTGGGTCGTGCCCGCGGTGAAGGCGGCGCTGATGCTGGCGGACGCGGCGGTGGCCGTCGCCTGCTTCTGCGCCGCGTACGCGCTGCGCGAGGGCGGGCGCCTGCTCGTGGATTTCAGCTTCGCGCGCGGGTTCGTGTGGGAGCCGCGGTTCGAGCCCTACGCGGCGCTGCTGTGGTTCGTCGTCGCGGTGCGGCTCGTGTCGAACGTTTATTACGACCTCTACCGTCTGCGCGGAGAGTTCTCGTACCTCGACGAGTGCGTGCGCGTCTTCCGCGCGGCGGCCGTCGGCTCGCTGCTCATCGTGGCGTGGGCGTTCCTCTACCGCGGCGGGTTCGAGTTCCGCGCCTTCTCCTACGCGCGCGCCGTCTTCGTCCTCGACTTCTTCCTCGCGCTCGCGGCCTACACGCTGCTGCGCCTCGCCACGCGCGCCGCGCAGAGCGCCGTCCGCCGCCGCGAGGTGAACCTCATCCCGACGCTCGTCGTCGGGCGCGGCGTGGAGGCCGCGCTCTGCGTGCGCGAGATGCGCGCGCGGCGCGAGCTGGGCTACAGGGTCATCGGCGTGGTCGAGACGGGCCCATCAAAAGATGTCCCTCTGGATGAATTGTTCGAGGGCGTGCCCGTCGTCGCAGACCTCAGCGGTCTGACCGAGGCCATCCGCGAGACGGGGGCCAACGAGGTCATCATCACGGACACGACGCTCTCGGGCGACATGCTCTTCGAGGTGATGATGCGCGTGGGGCGTCGGCGCGGCGTCGAGTTCCGCGTCGCCCCCTCGCTCTTCAACTGCCTGCCGCGCAAGACGGAGGTTGACCAGATCGGGGTGCTGCCCGTCATCACGCTCTTCCGCGAGCCGCTGGGGCAGGGCGCGCGCCTCGTCAAGCGCGCCTTAGACATCGTCGTCGCGGCGCTCGCGCTCGTCCTGCTCTCGCCGCTGTGGGTCTTGATGGCCGTGCTCATCAAGCTCGACTCGAAGGGGCCGGTGCTCTACCGGCAGGAGCGCGTCGGGATGGACGGGCGCATCTTCCTCTTCCTCAAGTTCCGCACGATGCGGACGGGCGCCGACGACCGCATCCACCGCGAGTTCCAGCGCCAGTACATCGAGGGGCGCCCCGAGACGAACCTCGGCGACGACCTGCGCCCCGTCTACAAGCTCCACGACGACCCGCGGGTGACGCGCACGGGACGCTGGCTCCGCCGCACGAGTCTGGACGAGCTGCCGCAGCTCCTGAACGTCCTGCGCGGCGACATGAGTCTGGTCGGGCCGCGCCCGCCCATCCCCTACGAGGTGGAGGCGTACGCGCTCTGGCACCGCAAGCGGCTCGACATGAAGCCGGGGATGACGGGCTTGTGGCAGGTGTCGGGTCGCAACCGCCTCTCGTTCGACGAGATGGTCAGGCTCGACCTCTTCTACATCGAGAACTGGTCGCTCTGGCTCGACCTCAAGATCATGCTCCGCACGCTCCCGGTGCTTCTGCGCGGCGAGGCGTATTAGGGAGTGCCGAGGACTGAGGGCTGAGTGCCGGGTTGATTGCCCACGGCACGGATGCAGATTCATTGAGAGAACGAGCCACACCAACGCACGACTCAGTCCTCAGTCCTCAGTCCTCAGTCCTTTCTTTGTGGCTTGAGCGCGCGACCGTGGCCTGCCTCTTCCTGTACGCGGCGGCCGCGCCGCACTCGATTGCGGGGACGCAGACGGCGTGGCTGCTGGCGATGCTCTTCTGGGTCGCGCGGCTCTGCGTCAGGCCGCGCCCCGCGCTCTTCCGCACGCCGGTAGACCCGTGGCTGTTCGGCTTCTTCGTCTTGACCTTCCTGACCGCGCTCACCTCCTACAACCCCGAGGTCTCCATCGGCAAGCTGCGCGCGGCGAGTCTGTTCACGGTCGTCTACGTCGCGGCGCAGAACGTCCGGGGCGCGCGCGTGCTGCGCGCGCTCGCGCTCACGCTGGTCGTCTCGTGCGCGCTCGGGCTCGTCCACACGTTCTCCACTTACGCGCGGGGCCGCGGCGTGAAGTTGCAGTCGCTCGCGGCCGACAGCCCTCTGCGCGCGACGGGCTTCGTCGAGGGCGACACGATACTTTCGGTGGACGGGGCGGAGGTGCAAAGCCCCGCGGACGTTGTGGCCCGGATAGAGACGCAAGGGGCGCCGGGGCGCGAGCGCGCCTACCGCTTCCCCGACGGGAGGGTGGCGTGCCGCTGGGACGAGCGCTTGTCCTGCGTGCGCGTCTACCGCGCGGAGGCGCTGCCGACGGGGCACGTCGCGCGGGCGGGGCTCGTGCCGGGGGCGACCGCCGAGGCGCGGCTCGGCATCAGGGAGTGGTCGAAGGGGCGCGACGAGCGCGCGAGCGGGTTCTACGGCCAGTACCAGACCTACGCTGAGGTCTTGCAGCTCGTCGCCTCTCTGGCGCTCGGGATGCTGTTGGCGATGCGGCGGAAGTTGAGCTTGAAGGGGTTGCTGTTGGGCGTCGCGCTGGCGGGGATGTTGGCCGCGCTGATGCTGACGGTGACGCGCGCGTCCTGGGCGGGGCTGCTCGCGTCGGCCTTCACGATTGCGCTCGTCGGGGCGAGCCGCCGGGCGCTGCTCTGGACGGCGGCGCTCGCGCTGCCGCTCGCGCTCGCGGGGCTCTTCGTCTTGCAGCAGAAGCGGCAGGTCGGCTTCATCGACACGCAGGAGGGCTCGACCTCGTGGCGGCTGCTCGTCTGGCGCGAGGGCGCGGAGGTCCTGGCGAGCAGCCCGCGCCACCTGCTCGTCGGCGTGGGGATGGACTCGCTCAAGCGGCGCTGGCGCGAGTGGGGCATGTTCGACCAGGGGCGGCAGCCGTGGGGGCACCTCCACTCGACGCCTTTGCAGATAGCCTTCGAGCGGGGCCTGCCGGCGCTTTTGGTGTGGGCGGCGTGGCTCTTCGTCTACGGGCGGATGCTCTGGCGGCTGGCGCGCGGCGGGCTGGAGGGCGACTGGGTCGTGCGCGGGCTGGCGCTGGGGGCTCTGGGCGGGCTCGTCGGCTTCCTCGCCGCGGGGCTGGTGCACTACAACTTCGGCGACTCCGAGGTCGTGATGGTCTTCTACTTCATCATGGGTCTCGCCCTCGCGGCGGAGAGATTGGTAGGAGGTGAAACAGCAGGCAAGTAGGCGGTTCAGAACTTTAAATGTGAGAATGTTCTTGTTTCGACTCCGGCGGCTTGGCGCGGGATAATAAACGACTTACGTGACCGGCTCACCGCCTACTGCCATCTGCCTACTGCCCACTGTCCTGAACCGCGAGCCCGGCGCGCGCGTATACAAAGCGGATTAGAAGAAGGGAACGAAGATGAAGAAAATTGCCGCCCTGCTCGCCTTCGCCGTCGCGCTCGTGGGCGCGATTCTGCTCACGCAGTACTATTCGCGGCGTTACGCGCCGCCCCCGCCGCCCCCGCCGGCGCCCCCGGCCGCGCCCGCGCCGCCCGTGACGGGCGCCGGGGTGGTGACGACGCCGCCCTCGTCTTCGTCCTACACGGACGCGCGAGGGAACGCCCCCGTCGCCTTCAAGACGCAGCTCGCGACGCTCGACCTCGCGGCGAAGAAGGGGCGTTTGACGCTCGCGCTCGAACGCGACCCGGCGCGGCCGGCCCCGGCGAGCGTGTGGGTCTGGGCCTACTTCTTCAGCCCCGACGCGCCGGGGCGCTACTGCGCGGGCGAGCCCGTCGAGGTGCGCCAGCCCTTCGCCTCTTCGCCCGGCCGCGCCGAGGTCAAGGTCGAGCTGCCCGTGCGGGACTGCCCCGCGCCCCGCGGCCCCTCCTCGACCTTCTACGCGCGCGTCAACGTCTCGCCCGAGTCGGCCTTCGCCGCGCGCCTCACCGAGCAGCGCATCAGCTACGACATCTCGCAGGCGTCGCCCGTCGTCGTGGAGGGGCAGAAGTAAAAGGGAAGTAGTCGGCAGGCGGCAGAAAATCCGTGTGGCGCGCCCGGTCGGAAGGCTGTGGCGCGCCTCCTGTTTTTCCCGCCGCCTGCCGACTACTGTCTTTTCTTACTCCGCAAGTCCTCGGTGGGTGTCGCGTTCTGACGTTGTCAGCGGCGGAAAAGGCTCGAAACTCTCGGACGGAGGAATCATATGAGGCACGAAGAACGACGGACGGCGCGCGCAGCGCGTCCACTCTCCCTGTTGCTCCTCGCGGCGCTGCTCGCCTCGGCTTGCAGCCACGGCAGTCGTGACGGCGGCCAGCGCGCGGCGAACGCCAACGCGCCCTCGGAGCAACTCGTCGCAGCCCCTTCGAAGACGTCCGGGCCGTCCCTGCCGACGGCGGACGCGAACTCCGCCGGCACGCTCGGCCAGATGGCGCACGAAGGCTACGAGCCGCGGCCGGGGCAGGCGGCCGGCGAGGCGTACGCGAAGATCGACGAGAACCCCTTCCTCGAAGCCGCGCGCGCGCCGCTCTCGACCTTCTCCATCGACGTGGACACGGCCTCCTACAGCAACACGCGCCGCTTCCTCAACGACGGCCGACTGCCGCCGCGCGACGCCGTCCGCATCGAAGAGCTGGTCAACTACTTCTCCTACGAGTACCCGCAGCCCGAAGGCCAGACGCCCTTCTCCGTCACGGCCGAGGTCGCCGAGTGCCCGTGGAACACGAAGCACAAGCTCGTCCACATCGGCCTCCAGGGCAGGAAGCTTGCGACGGAAGACTTGCCGCCCGCCAACCTCGTCTTCCTCGTGGACGTGTCGGGCTCGATGGAGGCGGCGAACAAGCTCCCGCTCGTCAAGACTTCTCTGCGCACGCTCGCCGGCCAGTTGACCGCGCGCGACCGCGTGGCGGTCGTCGTCTACGCGGGCGCGAGCGGGCTGGTGCTGCCCTCGACTTCGGGCGACCAGCGCGGCGAGATCGTCTCGGCCGTCGAGCGCCTTCAGGCGGGCGGCTCGACCAACGGCGGCTCGGGGCTCCGGCTCGCCTACCGCGTCGCCGAGGAGAACTTCATCCGCGGCGGCACGAACCGCGTCGTCCTCGCCACGGACGGCGACTTCAACGTCGGCCTGACGAGCGACGCGGAACTGGTGAGCTTGATCGAAGAGAAGCGGCGCGGCGGCGTCTTCCTCTCCGTGCTCGGCTTCGGCACGGGTAACCTCAACGACTCGATGATGGAGAAGCTGGCCGACAAGGGCAACGGCAACTACGCCTACATCGACACCGAGGCCGAGGCGCGCAAGGCGCTCGGCGAGCAGGTCGCGGGCACGCTCGCCACCATCGCGAAGGACGTGAAGATTCAGGTCGAGTTCAACCCGCGGCTCGTCGCCGGCTACCGCCTCATCGGCTACGAGAACCGCCTGCTCGCCGACCGAGACTTCAACGACGACACGAAGGACGCGGGCGAGATCGGCGCCGGCCACACGGTGACGGCGCTTTACGAGGTCGTCCCCGCCGGGCAGAGGATCGAGAACCCGGGCGTGGACGAGCTGAAGTACAGCCGGCCGGCGGAGGCGCCGCAGGGCGCGGGCGCGCACGAGCTGCTGACCGTCAAGCTCCGCTACAAGGAGCCCGCGGGCGACACAAGCCGCCCCTTGAGCGTCGGCGTCCCCGACCGGCAGGCGAGCTACCGCAACGCCTCCGACAACTTCAAGTTCGCCGCCGCGGTCGCCGAGTTCGGCCTGCTCCTGCGCGACTCGCGCTACAAGGCTCAGTCGTCTTACGCCGCCGCGGCCGAGCTGGCGCGCGCCGCCGCGGGCGCAGACTTGAGCGGCCGCCGCACGGAGTTCCTCGGCCTCGTCGAGACGGCCGCCCGCCTCGCGCCGCGCGAGACCGCCGCGCGTTAGTCGAAGAGTCGGACATCGGAGACGCGAAGGGGGCGCGCCGCACATACGTGTGCGGCGCGCCCCCTTCGCCTCTCCGTCTCCTGTTACCCGCTCGCCCTCAACGTGTGCTGACGGGCTAGAGGGTGGGGGGCGCGGACGAGTTCAGCGCCTCGATGTTGAGGATGAAGCGGAACGGGCCGCCGCGCATGACGCCCAGTTTGAACTCGACGTTGACGCTCTGTCCCGACGGGAGCGGCGTCGCCAGCGTGATGAAGTCGGCCGACAGGCTGGCGTTGTAGCCCCCGCCCGCGGGCTGCGCGGGCGGCTCCTCCAGGCGGACGCCGCGCACCACGACGGTCTGCCCCCCGGCGACGGCCGTGCCGTCCCCCGAGGTCAGCGCGCGGACGTCCGCGCAGTTGACGGGGGCGCACTCGGAGGAAGGCGTGCCGGCGGTCGTGATGTTGATGACGCGGAAGCGCAGGCGCGAGACGGGCGCGCCCGTGTTGTTCGTGACGGTGCGCCGGATGAGGATCGTGCCGAGGTCGCCGTTCGGCTCGGGCGTCGTGCGCCGCTCGCGGTTCGGCAGCGAGGAGGACGAGACGGACGGGTCGAGCAGCGTGCCCGCCATCGTCGTGTTGTTGACGATGGGGCTCGCGAGGTTCTCGGGGCCGGGCGCGCCGAGCCGCGCGATCTGGATGCTGACGGCCGTCCCGACGAGCAGGAAGTCCGCGCCGTTGTCGTTCGAGTCCTGCGGCAGCCCCGAGCGCAGGTCGCGGTAGTAGGTGTGCTCGGCGGCGGCCGTCACCACGGTCGGGAACCCCGCGCCCTCCTTGTAGAGCGCGGGCGAGCCCGCGTAGCCGAAGGCGTCGAGCCGCGTGGCCGCGGTGAAGTTCGTCCCGTTCGTCGTGGCGAAGAGCGCGACGCCGGAGCCGTCGGGCGCGTCGAAGTCCCACGTCCGGTCAGGGGTGGTGTGGGTGAACGTCCCGTTGAGCCCGTTCTGGACGCAGGGCGAGGCCGTCGGGGTCGGGGTCGGGCTGACGGTGGCATAGCCCGACGGGTAGTTACAAAGGCTGTAGCCGTTCGAGTTGGCGCCGAGCAGGTGGCCGCGCGCCGGGATGACCGTGCCGTTCGGGATGCTGAAGAGCGGCCCCGTGATCTGCCCGTTCGAGATGACGACCGACCACCCGTTCGAGCCGTCGAGCGCCTGGACGGTGATGGCCGAATTGGTGTTGTTGTACAGCTCGACGAACTCGTCCTCGGCCCCGTTGGGCCCGCGCAGGCGCAGCTCGCTGATGATGACCTGTCCGGCCTGTATCTGAGTCTGCGATGAGGCCGGACGGCCGCCGAAGACGATGCCGCAGACAATCGCGACAGCCACGATGGTGCAAAGGCGCTGGTAGTGAAGCATAGAACCTCCTGGTTCGGGTTGAGACAAGATGGACTTTTGGGGAGCCACTTGCGCTGACGGTTTCAAAGGGTTCGCCTCCGGGGAGAAGATGCGCGAGCCTGAAACGAAGCCGTCGGGGAATGTGTCTTCTTTATGTAACGCGGAAAGCGGCCGCCGACTCCCTCATCCGGGAAGGTGGAATCGGAAGTGGAAGGTGGAGACCTCTCCGCGTTCAACCCGTCTGCGCCGCCTGTTCGTCAGGGGAATGTGCCGGAAGAATAGCATGACGCCGGTTAAAATGCCTGTTCTTTTTGCAAAGGCCCGCCCCCGCCCCCGCGGGCGGTATCCCCCTTTCCTTGACACTATTTACCGCCGCCGGTATCATCCTTGTTTTCGGCTGGGGCTGGCCGGCCTGTCTGTGTATTTATGTTCGAGTCTTTATCCGACAAGCTGAAGCGCGCGCTGAAGAACCTGCGCGGCGAGGGCGTGCTCACGCCGGAGCACGTGGACGCCGCTCTGCGCGAAATCCGGCTGGCCCTGCTCGAAGCGGATGTTAACTACAAGGTCGCCAAGGACTTCATCGCGTCGGTCAAGGCGAAGGCCGAGGGGCAGCAGGTCTGGCAGGAGCTGAAGCCCTCGGAGCAGGTCGTCAAGATCGTCTTCGACGAGTTGACCGAGCTGCTGGGCGGCACGAGCTCGCGCCTCGTCTTCACGAAGACGAGCCCGAACGTCGTCATGATCGTCGGCCTGCAAGGGTCTGGTAAGACGACCTCGACGGGCAAGATCGCGATGTGGCTGGCGAAGAACCAGCAGCGCAAGCCGCTCCTGGTCTCGACGGACGTGAACCGCCCGGCCGCGCGCCAGCAGTTGGCCGTCATCGCGAAGGCGACGGGCCAGTCGATCTTTGAAAAGCCCGAGTCGAACGACCCGGTCGAGCTGGCCCGCGAGGCCTTCAAGCACGCGCAGCAGACGGGCTACGACACGCTCCTCATCGACACCGCCGGCCGCCTCCACATCGACGACGAGCTGATGGAGGAGCTGGTCAGGATCAAGGGCGAGACGCGCCCCGTGGAAATCCTCTTCGTCGCCGACGCGATGACCGGCCAGGACGCGGTGCGCTCGGCCGAGGAGTTCCACCGGCAGGTCGGCATCACGGGCGTGGTGCTGACGAAGATGGACGGCGACGCGCGCGGCGGCGCGGCGCTCTCGATCAAGCAGGTGACGGGGCAGCCCGTGAAGTTCGTCGGCGTCGGCGAGAAGTACGACGCGCTGGAGCCCTTCTACCCCGACCGCATCGCGCAGCGCATCCTCGGCATGGGCGACGTGCTCTCGCTCATCGAGGAGGTGCAG
>DAIRFV010000440.1:0-3443 GCA_036794905.1 Pyrinomonadaceae bacterium
AATTCGCGCACGGTGGCGAAGGCTTCGGCGGCGGCAATCGAGAGCACCTCGTCGGCCGGCTCGCGGTCGAGGTTCGGCGGGATGAACTCGCGCTGGCCGATGCCTTCGAGGCGGTAGAAGCCGGGGCGCCCGCCGCCGAGGATCGAGCCGACCGGCTCGACGAGGACGCACCGCACGTCGGGGTTGAGCTTTTTGAGGGCGCGCGTGATGCCCGTGAAAGAGCCGGCCGAGCCGCAGCCGAGGACGACGGCGTCGACCCGCCCCTCCATCTGCTCGATGATCTCCTGCGCGGTCGTCTCCTCGTGGATGAGCGGGTTGGCCGGGTTCTCGAACTGCTGCGGGATGAAGCTGCCGGGCGTCTCGGCGGCCAGCTCGCGCGCGCGGCGCACCGCGCCCTCCATGCCCTCCTCGGCCGGGACGTACTCGACGCGCCCGCCGAGCGCCTCCATGATCTTCATCTTCTCGCGCGAGTACCCTTCCGGCACGCAGAGCACGACGCGGTAGCCGCGCGCCACGCCGATGAGGGCCAGACCGATCCCTGTGTTCCCGGCGGTCGGCTCGACGATGACCGCGCCGGGCTTGAGCACGCCCCGCCGCTCCGCGTCGAGAATCATCCCGAGCGCGGCGCGGTCTTTGACCGACCCGCCCGGGTTCATGTATTCGAGCTTGGCGAAGAGTTCGGCCGCGGGCGGCGGCGCGAACCTCGACAGGCGCAGCAGCGGCGTCCCGCCCACCAGCTCAAGGATGTTCTCGACAGCCCTGAGCGGCGCCCGGCCGCTGCCCGTGTCTTTGCTTTGTGACGGCGTAACCATGAAAGTGGAACTGCCACGATGGTAGCCCACCGGGTGGCGGGAGACAAGTGGGAAAGGCCGTGAACCGTTACGAGGCGTGAACCGTGAACCGCAAGCCGTGACCAGATAAAAACTGCCTTCTTCTTGTTACGGTTTACGGTTCACGGTTCACGGCTTTTGCCCTTGTCACGGGCCGCCGTCTGGGATATCTTGTAATCCCGTGACTAACACGGGCTCACCTCTTCCGCATCCCACGGTCATCGCCATCATCCCCGCACGCTACTCTTCGAGCCGGCTCCCGGGAAAACCTCTGCTTGAGATACAGGGACGCCCGATGGTCGTCCACGTCGCCGAGCGCGCGCTGATGGCGCCGAGCGTCTCGCGCGCCGTCGTCGCCACCGACGACGCGCGCATCTACGACGCCGTCCGCGGGGCCGGCCACGAGGCCCTGATGACGAGCCCCGACCACGCGTCGGGCAGCGACCGCCTCGCCGAAGCGGCCAGTAAGATTGACTGCGAGGTCGTCGTCAACGTGCAGGGCGACGAGCCGCTCATCTCGCCCGACACCATCGAGGTCGCCGTCGGCGCGCTGCTCGAAGACGAGAGGGTTGCCGTCTCGACCACCTCGGAGCCCATCGAGACGGCGGCCGACGTGCTGAGCAGCGACGTGGTCAAGGTCGTCGTGGACGCGCGCGGGCTCGCGCTCTACTTCTCGCGCTCGCCCGTCCCTTACCCGCGCGAGGCGGCGCGGCGCTACGGCTCTCTGGCCGCGGCTTTGGAGGTCGAGCCCGACCTGCTGGGGACGTTCCGCAAGCACACGGGGCTTTATGTTTACCGCCGGGCCTTTTTGTTAGAATACGCGCGCTGGCCACAGACGGCGCTCGAACGCGCCGAATCGCTCGAACAACTGCGCGTCCTCGAACGCGGCCACCGCATCCGCGTCGTCGAGGCGGCCGCGCCCTCCATCGGCGTGGACACGGAAGCCGACCTGCGGCGCGTGCGCGAGATGGTTGAAGGCAGCAGGCAGTAGGCAGTAGGCAGCCGCTCCGCGTGACGGACGTTGAAAGATTAACCCGGAGTTTCCGACATCTTGTCTTGAACTGCCTACTGCCTACTGCCTGCTGCCTACTGAGGTTGACCTTATGGGCGACTGGATCGGACTGGGCGTCATCGTGCTCGTCGTCGTCGGCGCGCTCGTCGGCTTGTCGTTTCTGGGGAAGAAGCCGAAGCCGCTGACGGAGGAGGAGTACGAGGAGCGCGTGCGCGAGGGGGGCGGGATGATGAGCGCAGGCGTCATGGGTCTCCAAAAGATTTTAGACCCCGGCGCGGCGAAGGCCGAGGCGGTGCAGCAGGACTTGAAGGCGGGTTACTACGACGACCAGGAAGAGGAGGGCGACGGCGACGAGCCCGGCGCCGAGGGGAAACGTCTGCGGCCGACTGACGGAGGGGGAGGGGATGCCTAAATACATTTTCGTGACGGGCGGGGTGGTGTCGAGTCTGGGGAAGGGGTTGGCGGCGTCGAGCATCGGCTGCCTGCTCGAAGCGCGGGGCCTGAGCGTGACCTGCATCAAGCTCGACCCGTACATCAACGTAGACCCGGGCACGATGTCGCCCTTCCAGCACGGCGAGGTCTTCGTCACCGACGACGGGGCGGAGACCGACCTCGACCTCGGCCACTACGAGCGCTTCACGCACGCCCGGCTCTCGCGCTCGAACAACTGGACGACCGGACGCATCTACCTCTCCGTCATCGAGAAGGAGCGTCGCGGCGACTACCTCGGCAAGACGATTCAGGTCATCCCGCACATCACCGACGAGATCAAGCGGGCGGTGCGCGCCGTCGCCGAGAAGGACTCGACCGACGTGGTCATCGTCGAGATCGGCGGCACCGTGGGCGACATCGAGTCGCTGCCGTTCCTCGAAGCCATCCGCCAGATGGGGAACGAGGAGAGGCAGAATAATCAGAACGGCGCGGTCTTCATCCACCTCACGCTCGTCCCCTTCATCGCCGCCGCCGGTGAGCTGAAGACGAAGCCGACGCAGCACTCGGTGCGCGACCTGCGCGAGATCGGCATCGCCGTGGACATCCTCCTCTGCCGCTCGGACCGGACGCTGCCGCGCGACATCCGCTCGAAGATCGCGCTCTTCTGCAACGTCAAGGAGCAGGCCGTCATCGCCGCGCAGGACGTGGACACCATCTACGAGGTGCCGCTCGCCTTCCACGAGCAGGGGTTGGACGACCAGATCGTCGCCGCGCTCGGGCTCCAGGACCGCGCGCCGAACGCCGACCTCACGCGCTGGCGCGAGCTGGTCGCCACCATCCGCGACCCCTCGAAGGGCAACGTCACCATCGGCATCGTCGGCAAGTACGTCGAGCTGGAGGACTCCTACAAGTCTCTGCGCGAAGCGCTCACGCACGGCGGCGTGGCGAACAACCTGCGCGTGGACGTGCGCTGGGTCGAGTCGGAGGGGCTGATGGACGACGACTACGAGGAACGGCTGCGCGACTACGACGCCATCCTCGTCCCGGGCGGCTTCGGCAAGCGCGGCGTGGCCGGGATGATCCGCGCCATCAACTACGCGCGGCGGACGCGCACGCCCTACTTCGGCATCTGCCTCGGCATGCAGACGGCCGTCATCGAGTACGCGCGC
>DAIRFV010000165.1:0-10962 GCA_036794905.1 Pyrinomonadaceae bacterium
ACCGCTCCTTCAAGGCTTCCACGATCTTCTCGGTGTGGACGCCGCGCGAGCCCTTGACGAGGACGAGGTCGCCCGGCCGGACGAACTCGACGAGCGATTCGGCCGCCGCCTCCGAAGTGTCGAAGAAGCGCGTCGCGCCCTCGCCCATGCCCGCCGCGCGCGCGCCCTCGACCAGCTCTTGCGCCAGCCCCCGCACGCCCCAGAGCACGTCTACGCCGAACCCCGCGATCTCGCGCCCCGCCTCCCGGTGGAGCGCCGCGCCCTCCGCGCCCAGCTCCAGCATCTCGCCCGCGACGACGACGCGCCGCCTGACGCCCTCGCCACCCCCGGCCACCGCCTCGGCCATGCTGAGGAGCGAACGCGGGTTCGAGTTGTACGAGTCGTCCACGACCGCGAACCCGTCGCGGAAGCGCAAGACCTCGCCCCGCATCTCGGACGGAGCGGCCGTCGAAAGCGCCGCCGCGATCACCCCCACCGGGACGCCGAAGCTCACGGCCGCCCCGGCCGCCGCCAGCGCGTTCGAGACGTTGTGGCGGCCGTGCATCGGGAGCACGACCTCGGCCTCGCCCTCCGGCGTCCTTAATAAGAACCGGCTCGCGCCGACCCCGACCGTCTCGACGCCTATCGCCCGAACGTCCGCCGCCTCCGTCACGCCGTAGGTGATGACGCGGCCGGCGTGCGAAGCCTTCGCGCGCATCGCCAGGACGCGCTCGTCGTCTGCGTTGAGGACGGCCGTCCCGCCCGGCTTCATCCCCTCGACGAGCTGCGCCTTGCCCTCGGCGATGGCCTCGACCGAGCCCATGAACTCAAGGTGCACGGGCGCGACCAGCGTCAGCACCGCCACGTCCGGCGGGGCCACGAGGCAGTGGCGCGCGATCTCGCCCGGCATCGACATCCCCATCTCGAGCACCGCCACGTCGAACTCCTCGGGCCGCGCGCCGTCCGTCTCCAACTGCAAGACGGAGAGGGCGACGCCCAGCTCGTTGTTGTAGTTCTTGCGGCTGCGCAAGACCCTGCGCCCCGTCGCGCCGAGGACGTGCGCCGTCAAGTCCTTCGTCGTCGTCTTGCCCGCGCTCCCCGTGACGGCGACGACCGCGCGGCCCCAAGCCTCTATCGTCCCGCGCGCGACCGACTGCAAGGCGTCGATACAGTCTTCGACGAGGAGCAGGCGGTCTAAGAACGGGCGAAGCTCTTCGTCGCCCTCCACGCTCGCCGCTCGCGCGACCGCGGCGACCGCGCCCTCGCCGAGCGCGTCGGGGATGAAGCGGTGCGCGTCGGCGAACGACGTGGCCGTAAAGCAGTGGCGCCGGTAGTCTTCGGGCGAGAGCGCGAAGAAGAGCTCGCCCGCGCGGACGGCGCGCGAGTCGATGGAAAAACCACTTATTTCCTTGTCAAAGATCCCGCGCGCGGCCTCCGCAGAGGCGCGCATCAACCTTGCCGCATCGACGACTCTCACTCGTTTCTCTTCCTCCGGACGCTGGCGTTCCTGGCATCAGCCCGCCGCGCCTTCGAAAGAGCCGGGCCGCCCTCTAAGTCTCCTCCCCAAGCAAGTCCGCCCCGGCCGAAGCGAGCGCAAGCTCTGGCAGTTCCTCCGCCGTCTCGAACGTGTGTGGGGTGGCGCGTTCGGCTATTCTGCGCGCGGCGCGGTTGCGGCGCAAACGCTCGCGGCAGCCGTCAACTCTGCGCCTGATTTCCGCCACCGGATACCCCTCGCACGGCGTAGAAGCCGCCAACGTCCTCTGATTTCTCATCTCTCAAAGCTGTTAGCTATTAGCTGTCGGCTATTAGCTTTTAGCTCTCCTTTGGGGCACCGAGTTTCCCTTCACCCACTCAACGACCGAACAAGGCAGGAGCTAAAAGCCAACAGCTAATAGCTAACAGCTTCTATTCAGTCACTCCGCCCGAACTCGATGCGGACGGTCTGGCGGGGCGCGAGCGGCGCGCCGACCTCCGGGCTCTGGCGGAGCGCCCGACCCTCGCCGCGCGCTTCGAGTTCGAGCCCGAGCCGCTCGCAGATGCGCGCCACGTCGCGCACGCTGCGGCCGCGCAGGTCGGGCATCAGAAGCTCCCGCTCGCGCGCCGCCGCGTAGACGACCTCGCCGATCCCGCCCGCCCCGCGCTCCGCGACCACCGGCAGGTTCGACGCCCCGGCAGCGACACCCTCATGCTCCGCCGCCGCGCCCGCGCGAGTCGCCGTGGGCAGCACGGTCGCGGGCGCCGTGGCACCCGCGAGCTGTCCCGGGGTCGCCTTCGCCTCGGGCTCCTGGTCGGGCATCACGTCGAGATAGGGAAGCACCTGGTTGGCGATCTCCCGGAAGACGGGCGCGGCCACCTGCCCGCCCTGGTGCAGGCCGACGGCCTCGTCGATGACGACGATGATGACGACCGCCGGGTTCTCAAGCGGCGCGAAGCCGACGAACGACGCCACGTACTTCGTGTGCGAGTAGGCGCGCGTCTTCGGGTCTATCTTCTGCGCCGTGCCCGTCTTGCCCGCCGCCGTGTAGCCTTCGAGCTGCGCGGCGCGCGCGGTACCTTTGAGCGTCACCTCCTCCATCATCCCGCGCAGCGTCCGCGCCGTCTCCGCGCTCACGACGCGGTGCGACTCGGGCTGCGCGCGCTTGACGGTCTTCCCTTCCGCGTCGCGCACCTCGCGCACGAGGTGCGGCGCGACGCGCACGCCGTCGTTGGCGACGGCCGCGTAGGCCGCGGCCATCTGGACGGGCGTGACGCCGACCTCGTGCCCGATGGGGATCGAGCCGATGGAGCCCGGCTGCCACTTCGAGACGGGGCGGACGAGGCCGGCCGTCTCGCCCGGCAGCTCCACGCCCGTCTTCGCGCCGAAGCCGAGCCGGCGCATGTACTCGTAGAGACGCTCGTTGCCGAGCCTCTGACCCAACTTGATGGCGGCGACGTTCGAAGACTTCGCCAGCGCCTCGGTCGCGGTGAGCGAGCCCGTCGCGTGGTCGTGCACGACGCGCCCCGGCAGGGAGATCGAGCCGGGACAGTCGATGCGCGTCTCCGGCGTGATGAGCTTCTCTTCGAGCGCGCCGGTGAACGGCACGATCTTGAAGGTCGAGCCCGGCTCGTAGATGTTCTGGAGCGCGTCGTTGCGCCGCGCCTCCACGCTCACCGAGCCCGGGTCGTTCGGGTCGAACGACGGCGCGTTGGCGAGCGCCAAGACCTCGCCCGTGTGCGGCTCCAACACGACCGCGGCCGCCGACTTCGCCTTCGTCCGCTCCATCGCGGCCGCCAGCTCGCGCTCGACGATGTGCTGCACCGTCTGGTCGATGGTGAGCACGAGCGTCTGCCCGTCGCGCGCGTCGAGCCCTTCGCTCTCGAAGGGCTGACGCTTCCCGTCCGTGTCCAACGCGAGCCGCCCCGCCTCGCCCGTCAGCGCCGCGTCGTAGACCTGCTCGACGCCCGCCAGACCCTTCGCGTCCAGCCCCACGAAGCCGAGCACGTGCGACGCCAGGGCCCCGTTCGGGTAACGACGCCGCTGCTCCTCGGTCGAGTAGACGCCCTTCAGCTTCAGCGCCTTGACGGCGCGCGCCTGCCCGTCCTCGACCCTGCGCGCCAGCCACAGAAAGCCGCGCCGCGCCGACTTCGCCTCTTTCAGGCGCGTCGAGAGGCCGACCGAATCAATATTAAGGACGCGGCCGAGCGCGGCCGAAGCCGCCTCAACGTCCTCGACCTCGCGCGGGTCGGCGTAGAACGAGTCCACGTCGATGCTGCGCGCGAGCTCCCGACCCTGCCGGTCGAGGATGAGGCCGCGCGGCGCCTGAAGCGGCTCCTCGTCGAGCTGCTGGATGCGCGCGCGCCTGCTCAACCACTCGTGTTGTGAGGTCTGAAGGTAGGCGAGCCGCACCCCGACGAGCAGCATCCACAGACAAAGAAAAACGGCGACCACTAAAGCACGTCGCCGTGAAACGTCGGGACGCAGAGCTTGCTCCGAGCCGTATCGGTCTAACATGTCAGGCAGCGGCCTTCTCATCGGACTCTCGAAGCGCCGGCCGCGGCATGCGCCGCCGCCGTTCGGTCGCTCCTCTAAATTCTCCCGCGGGCTTGTCAGGGAAGAGGCCGCGCGGCGCCGGACTGCAAATTCCCGTCAAACCTCCTTCGTCTAACGGCTCAGCACCGCGCCCGCGCTCGCCGTCCCCACCGCGACGCCGGTTCCCGTGCTCTGCGCGCGCGGGGCGGCCGCGGCCTCGATCTGCGCGGCGCGCGCCGGCTGCATCCCCAGTTCGCGACCGGCCTCCTCCAGGCGCGCCGGCGACGAACTCTCCTCGACGGCCAGGAGCAGTTTGCGCTGCTCGTCCAAAAGCTCCTCGCGCTCGCGCCTGAGCGCCTCGGTCTTGTAGCCGTAATCGACGGCCAGAATCTGCTGGCGCACGGCGTAGATGAAGCCACACGCCAGTACCAGACAGCCCACGAGCAGGATCGCCTGACGCCTCGCGGCGCGCGGGTCTCGCAGACGGCGCACGTGGGGGTTGGGGTACTGCTGGGGCAATCGTCTCATCGGTTATCGGGCCTCTCTGGCTCAGGTCAGTTGCTTAGTGGTCGGGCAGGGCGTGAGGGTCTCGCGGCCTCTTCGGCTCTTCCCCGGCGCCCTCTATAGCTTTGAGCAGGCGCGCAGCTTGGCACTCCGCGCGCGGGGGTTCTCTGCCAACTCTTGCTCGGACGGAACGACCGGACGCCGCGTCAAAATTTCGACCGCGCGCCGCGCGCCGCACGCACAGACGGGGACGCGCCGTCCGCACTCGCACTGCCCCGAAAGCCTCCGGAGCGCGCGCTTCACGACGCGGTCTTCCAGCGAGTGGAAACTGATGACGGCCAGCCGCCCCCGCGTCTCTAAAAGATCGACCGCCGTCTCGACGAACTCGCCAAGCCCTTCAAGCTCGCCGTTGACCGCGATGCGCAGCGCCTGGAACGTACGGGTCGCCGGGTGGACGCGGTCGCCGCGCTTATAGCCGACCGCCCTCGCCACCAGCGCCGCCAGCTCGCCCGTCGTCTTGATGGGTTCGCCGCGCTCGCGCCGCTCGACTATCCAGCGGGCGATGCGCCGCGACTTGCGCTCCTCGCCGTACTCGTAGATGACCCGCGCGATCTCCTCCTCCGGCAGACGTTCGAGGAGTTCGGCGGCCGTCTCTTCGCCGCCCGACGCGTCCATACGCATGTCCAGCGGCGCGTCGTGTCGGAAGCTGAAGCCGCGCTCCGGCGTGTCGAACTGGAGCGAAGAGACGCCGAGGTCTGCGAGGATGCCGCTCACATCCTTTTCGCCCGCCTCGTCCAAAATCCGGGATATTTCCCGAAAATTCGCATGGACGGCGCGGAAGCGCGTGCCGAAACGCGCCAGACGCGCGGAAGCGAGTCGGATTGCCTCGTGGTCGCGGTCGATCCCGAGCACGCGCGTGTCGGGCGAGGCCGTGAGGATCGCTTCGCTGTGCCCGCCAAGACCAAGCGTAGCGTCCACGAACAGCCCCCCGCGCACTGGGTCGAGCAGTTCCAACGCTTCAAAGAGCAACACGGGGCGATGGGGCGCTTCAGGCCCCCCTCCTGACGCAGCCATTACCACCGCCCCGTGGTCTTGAAAAGCCGTAAAGAATTTTGCGTGTCGAGTGACGCAGCGGCGAGCGCGGGCTCTGTTAAAAACCTTGCTTTTGCCTTATCGCTCAACACTTTCCACTCTTCCGCGGCCTTTCAGATTCCTAGTCGCGCTATCGCGGCCTCGTCCTCCTCCGTATATGGGTCGGAGAGGAGACGCTGCTCGAAGCGCTCCAGTTCCCAGACTTCCAGGTATGTCAAATATCCCAGCACGGCCACGTCGCCGACGACCCCCGAAGCCTTCCTCAGCAGAGGGTGGACGAGGACGCGCCCCTGTCCGTCAACGGTCGCCTGCTGGCCGTAATAGTTCGTCCTGTCAAGGAACTTTCTTCTCGCCGGATCCATCGACGGTAGGAGCGCCAGACGCTGCTCGATGGACTCCCATTCGGGTAAGGGGTAAATCCGTACACAGTCGCCGTTCAGGCTCGTGACATATACTTCCGCGGTGGTATATTTCTCTTCAATGTGGCGCCTGAAGGCCGTCGGAATTTTGAGTCGCCCCTTTTCATCAACCCGCGCCGTGTAATTTCCTCGCAACATAAGGGTTTCCGGCGTCGGCTCGGGGCGGGTACTGCTTAAACCTTAAAGTGAAACTCTAAGCATCGGCGGCAAGCTGCTCTCTGTAGTCCACTTTCAGCCACTTTTGACCACCCGCGGCGAATAGTACGCCTGTGCTTAAGCCCCTGTCAAGAGCAAAAACAGGGTCAAAACAAAATTTTTAAGCACGATTTGGTGTACTTGGCTTAAAGCTCCCCATAGCCAACCCGACTCGTATCCTGTATATTGACCCGCAACGATATAAATATTAAGGACAGGCGCGGGCGGCGGTCTCGAAATCTTCGGATGAGCTTCGGCGAACTTCTCTTCTACGGCGGCCTCGTGGCGCTGGCCAACGTCGGGGGCGGGCTTCTGCTGGCCCGCCCCGGCACTTTTCAGCGCAGCCGGCACTTCCTCAGCTACCTCGTCGCGCTCGGCGCGGGATTCATGCTGGCGGCGATTTTCCTCGAAATCGTCCCGGAAGTGGTCGTTTTGTGGGGGAAAAGCGGGGCGGAAGGCGGCGAAGCGGGGCACGGCGTGTTGGGCGCGATGACGCTTCTTTTGGGCGGATACCTGCTCATCCATTTTTTTGAACACACGATTGCCCCGCACTTTCACTTCGGCGAGGAGACACACCCGGAGGCCGTCGTGCGCACTTCGGCGGCATACACGGCCATCGGGGGGCTCTCGATTCACACGTTTTTCGACGGGGCGTCGGTCGCTTCGGCGTTCATGGTGGACAGGAAGGCCGGGCTGCTGGTCTTCGTGGCGGTGCTGTTACATAAAGTGCCTGAAGGGTTTACGGCCGCGTCCATCATTCTGGCGTCGGGGCGTTCGGCGCGCGGGGCATTGGCGGCGACGCTGATTATCGGGGGGGCGACGCTGTTGGGGGTTTTGACCGTGGCCGTCTTGCAGTCGCGCGTGTCGGAGGCCGTGGCCTACGCCCTCCCCTTCTCTGCCGGCGTGACGCTGTACGTGGCGGCGAGCGACCTCATCCCCGAGGTCAACCACATGGAGCACAAGAACCCTTTAGTTTCGCTTGTCGTCTTCGTCGGCGTCGCACTCTTCTATCTGCTGCACGTGCTGATCGAGGGCTGAACGGACGGCGTACAGTTAAAAAACAAGGGGATGAGATTTTCGTAATACCGTTAGACGTAAATAGCTAAAGTGAAATTGATCGGAAACAGACTTTCGACCCTGCTCGCGGCGTGCCTGGCGCTGGCGTGGCTTTTCGCGTTCGCGGGGGCGGCGCGGGGGCAGGACGCGCGCGCCTACACGGAGGCGCCGCTGCCGAAGCCCGACGGGTTCTACAAGTACGTCACGGATAACGCCAACGTCCTGGACGCGGGGACGAAGGAGCGGCTGGCGACGATCCTCAACCGCCTGAAGGAGCGCGCTGACATCGAGTTCGCCGTCGTCACAGTCCCGACGACGGGCAACGAGGACATCTTAGGCTACTCGATCTCGCTGGCGCGCGGGTGGGGCATCGGGTCGAATGAGGGCGAGAAGAACGGGCTGCTGCTGGTCGTGGCGGTCAACGACCGCAAGTGGCGCGTGGAGGTGAGTCGCCACCTCGAAGGCGACCTGCCCGACGCGACCGCGGGCGAGATCGCGCGGCAGCGGCTCGTCCCGCAGTTTCGGCAGAACAACTACGCCCAGGGCATCAACGACTTCGTCCAAGCCACGATAGCGACGCTGGCTGAGAAGCGCGGCTTCCAGCTCGAAGGCATCGACCAGAGTTACGCCTACCGCGAGCCCGTGCGGCGCACGCGCCCGACGCGTGCGCGCGAGGCGAGCGGCATCGGACTGGGCACGTGCTGTGTGATCATCGTCGTCGTCATCATCCTGCTCTCGCTGGCCGGCAGAGGGCGCGGCGGCCGCGGCGGCAGGGGCGGCGGCGGATGGGGCGGCGGCGGCGGCGGCTGGCTGAGCTCGATACTCATCGCCAACGCGATTGGCAGCGCGATTAACAGCGGGCGGGGCAGTTCGAGCGGCTGGGGCGGCGGGGGCGGCTCCGGCTGGGGCGGTGGCGGCGACGGGGGCGGCTTCGGCGGCTTCGGCGGCGGCGGAGACTTCGGGGGCGGCGGGGCCGGCGGCGACTGGTAGATTGAAAGGATGAGGGCGGAAGGATGAGGGATGAAAGTCGTGGTGTTGGAACCCGGTCTCTAATGGAGGGCTGGTTTCAACTTCGGCCTTCGGCTTTCGCCCTTAACCCTTCCGGGGGCGTGTGATGACGAATAGAGTTGCGCAGGAGGCTTTCAACCACCTGATCGGCGACCTGAAGGCGACGCACGGCGACAACCTCGCGTCGGTCGTCCTCTACGGGTCGGCGGCGTCGGGCGATTTTGTGCAGGCGGAGTCGGACTACAACCTTCTCATCGCGCTGCACCGCATCGCGCCGGAGGACTTGCGTGTGGCGCAGTCGCCGATGCGCGAGTGGCGCAGGCTCGGCCACCCTCTGCCCGTCTACTTCACCTTCTCGGAGCTGCGCGACGCGGCCGACGTCTTCCCCATCGAGTTCCACCGGATGGAGCGGGCGCGGGTCGTGCTCTACGGCCGCGACCCCTTCGAGAGCTTCCAAATCTCGGACGAGAACTTGCGCCACCAGACCGAGTACGAGCTGCGCAGCAAGCTCATCCAACTGCGCCGGCTCTACATCCCGGCGTCGGGCTCTGCCGAGAGGCTGCGTGACCTGATGGTCGACAGCCTTTCGAGCTTCGCCACGCTGTTCGCGCCCGTCCTGCTGCTGCACGGGCATGACGCGCCGGTGCTCAAGCACGACATCGTGCTCGCGGCCGTCCGTGCGCTGGGGCTCGACGGCGCGGTCTTCGAGCGCGTCTTCGCGCTGCGGGAGGGCGCGGCGCTGCCGGGCGAGCGCGCGGCGGACGAGCTGTTCGCGTCCTACCTGGGGCAGATCGAGCGGGTCATCGAAGCCGTTGACCGCTTACACATATCGAACGGGAGGTAGTTTTAGAACGCGGGTTCTATCCTCGCGGGGCATCGTCAGATTTTGAGGAGGAGTATGATGAAAACAAGAAGGGTGTTGCTGCTAATGCTCGTCGCCTTCGCCGCCTTCGGGTCGAGCGGCTGCGGATACAACACGCTCACGGCGAAGCACCAGAACGTCAAGGAGAAGTGGGCCAACATCGAGGCGCAGTTACAGCGCCGCGCCGACCTCATCCCGAACTCGTTCGAGGCGGCGCGCGCGTCGAGCATTCAGGAGCAGGAGGTTTTCGGGCAGATCGCCGAGGCGCGCTCGCGCCTGCTCAACGCCACGCGCGAGGCGCCGAAGGGCGAGGACGGGGACAAGACGCCCGAGCAGAAGCAGGCCGTCATCGACGCGGCGAACAGCTTCGGCGGGACGATAGGCCGCCTGCTCTCGCTGGCCGAGGCGTACCCGGAGTTGCGCTCGACCGAGGCGTTCAAGAAGGTGCAGGACGTTCTGGAGGGGACGGAGAACCGCATCTCCATCGCCCGCGAGGACTACAACGCGTCGGTGAAGGACTACAACACCGCGCGCGGCTCGTTCCCGACGGTCATCGGGGCGAAATTGTACGGGTTCAAGGAGGAGCCCTACTTCCAGGCCGAGGCGGGCTCGCGCGAGGCGCCGAAGCTCGACGCCGAGTCGCTCCGCCGCAATCAGAATAAGTAAGGCAAAAGGCCGTAAACAGTAAACCGTGAACCGTGACGAGAGAAGTCAATTCCTTCTCGTCACGGTTCACGGTTTACGGCCTTTTTAGAAGCCGCGGGCGCTGCACTGGCCGCAGTGGTCGCAGGGCTTGCCGCCGGGTTCGAGCGTGCAGGTCTTCTCGCGCTCGAAGAACTCGACGAGTTCGGAGACGGCCTCGCCCAAGCCCTCGAACTGCTCCTGGCTCGGGTGCGAGGTGGCGGGGACGTAGGTGCCGCTCAGCCACGTCGGGCGCGGCTGCGACGCGGGATCGCGGGCTGTTGAAGAAGAGGATGAAGTTGTTGCTGAACGAACGTCGCTCGACTGCCGCGCGTCGTGCTCGCACTCTGCGCCGTGCGTGAGGTGCGACTCGATGTGCGTGAGCCGCCGCTGAATCTCCGCGAGGCTGGCGCGCACGGCGGCGAGCTCTCCCCCGCCCGGGCCGGGGCCTTCGCCCTGCTCGCGCGACCCGCCTTCGAGCCGGCGCGCGATGCGCTCGGCCAGCTCCCTCGCCCTGTCCTGCTCGCTGCTGCTCATCCGTAACCCTTAAGCCTCGTCTTCCAACAGATCGACGCGGTCAACGACGCCGACGATGGCCGAGTCTATCGCCGCGCCCTGCTCGCCCGTGGCGGCCGTCGAGGCGCCCCAGCCCTCCTGCACGATCAGCACCGTGTCGCCCTCGCCCGCGTCCACCGAGTCGAGCGCGAGCAGCGTCGCGCCGAACTCCTCGCCCGCGGGCGTGACGGGCTGGCAGAGCATCACGCGCGCGTTGGCGTAGCGCTCGTTCTTCTGCGTCGCCACGACGTTGCCGAGCACGCGCGCGAGAATCATCTGGGGTGCCTCCCGTTCGACACGTGCGCGTCCGAATCCACGATGCCGATGATGGTGCAGTCGGTCGGCGTGTCCTCGCGCCGGAAGGGGAAGCTCGCCTCTTTGCCGCGGCACCAGAAGACCAGCTCGCCCACGCCCGCGCCGATGGCGTCGAGCGCCACGAGCGGCGGCCCCTGCGGCTCCAGGTCGGCGTTGAGCGACTGCACGACGAGGAGCTTGCGCCCCTCCAGCGAATCGTTCTTCACCGTCGCCACCACACAGCCGATGACACGCGCGAGTTGCATGGGATCAAGTAGTCAGTAGTCAGTAGTCAGTAGAAAAGCCGT
>DAIRFV010000165.1:11062-12739 GCA_036794905.1 Pyrinomonadaceae bacterium
AAGCGGAGCCTACTGACTACTGTCTCCTGACTACTGCTTTCAATCGTTCACGAAGTCCACGGTGTCGATGACGCCGACGATGGCGGCGTCAATGGGCTTGTCCTTCTGCCCCTCGGCGAGGCGCGCGGAGGAGCCGGCGACGACGAGGACGCGCTCGTGGAAGCCCGCGCCGACCGTATCCACGGCGACGACGTAGCCCGCGCCGTCCGAGCCGTCGAGGTTCAGGGGTCGGACGAGCAGGAGCTTGCTGCCCTTCAGCCGCTCGTCCTTCTGCGTCGAGACGACCGTGCCGAGGATGCGCGCGATAATCATTTGCTTTGGTGCTGGGTGTTGGGTGCCGGGTGCCGGGTGATAAGTAACCTCTTTAACCTACCACCCAGCACCCAGCACCCGGCACCGCCTTTACCTGTCCGCGCCGACCGGCAGCGCCTCGTCCACGCTGCCGTGCGGGCGCGCGATGACGTGGACGCTGACGAGTTCGCCGACGCGGCGTGCGGCGGCCGCGCCCGCGTCGGTGGCGGCCTTGACGGCGGCCACGTCGCCGCGGACGATGGCCGTGACGAAGCCCGCGCCGATCTTCTCGTAGCCGACCAGCGTGACGTTGGCGGCCTTGACCATCGCGTCGGCCGCCTCGATCATCGCCACCAGCCCCTTCGTCTCAACCATGCCGAGTGCTTCCTGAGGCATTTAAGTTCTGCTCCTGTCTCTTTCGTGAATCGTAAACCGTCGTCTCTTAAACTCGCGTGCCGAGGCGCGCCGCCTGACTGAGGAGTTCGATCAGCTCCTCGCGCGTCAGGCTGATCTTGCCGTTCGCGGCGGCGCCGTTCCCCGCGTCGCGCCTCTTCGGCGCGGCGTCGCGCTCGCCCGTCGGGCAGACGATGCGCGTCTCGTGCAGGTAGCCGCAGGCCTGGCAGCGCGCGCGCTCGTCGAGGTAGCCCGCGCGCTCGCGCACTTCGATGAGCTTCTCGATGGAGTCGGGCGAAAGGTCGCGCGCGCCGCCCAACGCGCGCGCGAGTATCGCGATCTTCGCCGTGTGCTCCAGGGTTTCGAGTCTGTCGAAAGCCTGCCACACGTCGGCGCCGTACGCAACCGCGCCGTGGTTGGCCATCAGGAGCGCGTTGTGGTGCTTGACGAGCGGGCGCATCGCCTCGGTCAGCTCGTCGGTCGAGGGCGTGCCGTACTCGGCGAGCGGGACGCAGCCCAAAGTTAAAATGACTTCCGACAGGATCGGCTCGTCGATGGCGAGCCCCGCGACGGCGAAGGCCGAGCCGTGCGGCGGGTGCGCGTGGCAGACCGCGCGCACGTCCGCGCGCTCGCGGTAGATGAGCAGGTGCATCGCCAGCTCGGACGACGCGCGGCGTTCGTTGAGCGGCTTGCCGTCCAAGTCGGTGAGGGCGAGCGAGTCCTCCGTCATGCGCCCCTTGTTGGTCTGCGTCGGCGTGGCGAGGACGCGGCCGTCGTCGAGGCGCACGCTGACGTTGCCGTCCGAGGAGACGACGTAGGAGCGCTCGTACAACAACTGGCCGACGCGCACGATCTCGCGCCGGGCTGTCTGCTCGTCCATCAGAGTCTCTTTACGCCGCCCGCTCACTCGGGCAGGAAGCGTATCTCGACCTCGCGCTCGACCGTGACGGGCATCCCGTTGACCGTCTCGGGCGTGAACCGAATCCCGCGCGC
>DAIRFV010000166.1:0-12712 GCA_036794905.1 Pyrinomonadaceae bacterium
CATCACGAGCCCCGGCCCGCGCCGGAGCTGCAACTGCCCGCGGTTGAGCACGACGTTCGAGCCCGAGTCCGTCTGAGCGCAGACCGCAGCGCACGCGGCCGTTAAGAAGAGCGCAAGGAGAACTATTCGTTTTCTCATGTGTAGACTCATGACCGGTTCTCAACGCGACGTGCCCGCCCCCTGCTCCATGCCGTCGTTGAAGGAGGGCGGGGCGGCGGAGGGGGCGGTCGCCCAGCGCTTGTTCGGCTCGGGGCCGAGCGCGAAGTCGAGCACGCCGCCGCGCGCGATTGATTCGTAGGGTACCCAGGTGCTCTCGTGCGGCCGCCCGTTGAGGCGCAGCCCCTGCACGTAAGGGCTCCGGGCGGACGCGCCGCGGCCCTTGAGCAGGAGCATCCGGCCGCCCTTCACGCGGATGTCAACCTCGGGGAAGAGGGGGCTGTTGACCGAGAAGCCGCCGACGCCCGGGATGACGGGGTACAACCCGAGCGAGGCGAAGACGACCCACGAAGAGGTCGCGCCGAGGTCGTCGTTGCCGGGGAGCCCGCCGGGCTCGGGCGTGAACAGCTCGTTCAGCACGCGGCGCGTGACGGCCTGCGTCTTCCACGGCTCGCCGGTGTAGTTGTAAATCCAGGGCGCGGGGAAGACCGGCTCGTTGCCGATGAAGAAGTACGGGCGGTCGGGGCCCGCGTTGAGCTCGGTGAAGAAGCCGTCCAGACGTTTGGAGGCCGCCTCGTTCCCGCCGATGCGCTCGATGACGGCGCGCAGGTTGTGCGGGATCATCCACGTGTACTGCGTCGCGTTGCCCTCGACGTAAGACTTGTGGCTCTCGGGCCGCCACGGCAGCTCGGGCTTGTAGAGCATGGCCTTGAAGTCGAAGCCCGGCAGCCACGAGCCGTCGGCCCAGCGCCCGCGGATGTAGCGCGTCTGCGGGTCGAACAGGCGCGTCCAGAGCTGCGCGCGGCGCATCATCTCGGCGTAGGTCTTCTCGTCATTGTGCGCGCGCGCGAAGCGGGCGAGGGCGAAGTCGGCGGTCTCGTATTCGAGCGCGACGGACGGCGAGCCGCGCAGACCCTTCTGCTCCATCGGGATGTAGCCGTACTTGAGGAAGTCCGCGAGCCCCGGCCGCACGAGGTAGGTTTTAGACCTGGCCTCGGGGTCGGTCGCGCCTTTCAGCATCACCTTCAACGCCGCGCGCGCGTCGAAGTCGCGCGCGCCGAAGGCCCAGGTGCTGGCGATGATGGGCACCGCCGGGTCGCCGTACATCGCGCCGCTCTCGTCGTTGGCCACGGGCCACTTGGGGAGGCCCCCGCCGCCCTGCTCGGCCATGTTGACGAGCGACTGCGCCATGTCGCTCGCCTCTTCGGGGAAGAGCCACGCGACGAGCGGCGAGTGCGAGCGGTAGATGTCCCAGCCGGAGAAGTTCGTGTACTGCGTGTGCCCCGGCGACTTGTGCACGCGGTCGTCGAAGCCCACGTACTCGCCGTCGGCGTCGCCGAAGACGTTCGGGTGGAGCAGCGTGTGGTAGAGCGCCGTGTAGAAGAGCCGCCGCTCGGCCTCGGTGCCGCCCCCCACACGCACGCGCCCGAGCGCCCCGTTCCAACGCACGCGCGCACGCATCCGCACGCCCTCGAAGTCCCAGGCCCCGTTCTCCGCGCGCAGGTTCGCACGCGCCTTCTCGACGCTCACGTAGGAGACGCCGACCTTCATGCGGACGGCGCCGCCGTCGGAGGTGTCGAACGTGACGAACCCGCCGGTCTGCCTCCCGCCCCGCGCGGGGCTCACGCCGTGCAGCACGCGTTCGCCGTCCCACGAGCCGAAAGAGTTGAAGGGGCGGTCGAACTCCGCGGCGAAGTAGAGCACGTAGCGGTTGCGCGTGCCGCAGAAGGCCCCGCTCGCCACCATCCCGCTCATCCGCCGGTCGCCCTCGGCGCGCCACTCCGCCTCCTGCACGCCCGTCGCGTTGCGCCCGACGTTGATAAGCAACGTCGCGGGCGATTCCTTGGGGAAGTCGAAGAGGGCGAAGCCCGTGCGCGTCGTGGCGGTCAGACTCACCTTGACGCCTGAGTCCAGAGCGACCTCGTAGAAGCCGGGCGCGGCGCTCTCCCGGTCGTGTGAGAACTTTGAGACGTAGTCGGCGGGCGCGGCGGCCGGCGACTTCTCGACGCGCCCCGCGACGGGCATGAAGGGCACGTCGCCGAAGACGGGGCAGCCCGGCCCGCTGATGTGCGTGAGGCTGAAGCCGCGGATGCTTGTGTCGTGATGTGCGTAGCTGCCGCGGTCTTCGGGGCCGAAGCCGCGCTCCGTGTCGGGGCTGAACTGCACCATGCCGAAGGGGAGCGTCGCGCCGGGGAAGGTGTTGCCGCTGGCGTTCCCGCCGAGGTAGTCGGGCAGCGGGGAGTTCGCCGTCCCCGTAAAGGGGTTGACGAGCCGCGCGGCGTCGAACGGGGGCGCGGCGGCGGCTTGCGGCCCGCGCTCCTGCGCAAAGGCGGGCGCGAGCGGGAAGAGAAGGATTAAGAAGGCGGAAAGCAGTTTCTTTAACATCCGACAACTCCGGCGGCGAGTTATAAAGTGGTGCAGACGAATGCGACCACCGCGGGCAAGACAGGTCAGTCCCACCCGCGGCCGCGGGCGGGTGCGTCTCTCCCTGAGAGACCTCTCAACGTGAGCCTGACCCACCCGCGGCCGCGGGTGGGACTGACCGCTATCGCCGGCTGTGCTGCCCGTCTAGTGAATCTCGATTGTCTTCCCGGTCACGACGAAACTGCCGCCGACGACGCCGGTCGTGTGCGCGTCGGCCGCGCCTCTGAAGCCGGGCTGCTTGCCGCCGACGGAGATGCGGAACTCGCCGGGCTCAAGCAGGCGCCGCCCGCGCTCGTCCACGAGCGCGAGGTCGGCCGGCGTTAAAGTGAAGCCGACGCGCCTGCGCTCGCCCGGTCTCAGGTGGACGCGGCGCGCGCCTCTCAGCGCGCGGACGGGAACCGTCGAAGAAGCCTCCGCGTCCGTCACGTAGAGCTGCACGACCTCGTCGCCCGCGCGCGCGCCCGTGTTCTGCACCTCGACGCTCAGCTCGACGTTCTGGCCCGCCGTGTAACTCTTCGAGCCGGGCTTCAGGCCGAAGTACCTGAAGGTCGTGTAGGAGAGCCCGTGGCCGAACGGGTAGAGCGGGTCGCCCTTGAAGTAGCGGTAGGTCTTGCCCTCCATCCGGTAGTCGTCGAAGGGGGGCAGTTGCTCCACCGACTTGTAGAAGGTGACGGGCAAACGCCCCGCCGGGTTGTAGTCGCCGAAGAGCACGTCCGCCACGGCCGTGCCGCCCTCCTCGCCGGGGTACCAGGCTTCGACGATGGCCCCGACGTTCCCCTGCGCCCAGTTGACGGCGAGCGCGCCGCCGTTCATGAGCACGAGGACGACCGGCTTGCCCGTGGCGACGACGGCCTTCAGCAGAGCGTCCTGCGCCTCGGGCAGCTCCAGGTCGGTGCGGTCGCCGCCGCTGAAGCCCTTGACCTTCACGTCCATCTCCTCGCCTTCGAGCGAGGGCGAGAGACCCAAAGTCATCACGACCACGTCCGCCTCGCGCGCCGTCCTGAGCGCCTCCTCGCGCAGAGAGTCGTTGAGCCCCGGCGGCCCCCAGACGAGTTTCGCGGTCGCCGACGCGTAGCGCTCGTAATACTCGACGCGGAGTTTGTAGGCGCGCCCCGCCTCGAAGTCCAGCGCCTGCGTCAAGGTCTTCGTGCTGCCGTCGCGCCAGTTATCGACTATCGGCCGCTCATCCAGAAAGACGCGCACGCCGTCGTCTGCGCGCACGCCGAACCGGTATGCGCCCGACGCGGGCGGGACGAAGTAGCCCGTCCAGCGCGCCGACCAGTTGTCGGTGTTGATGCCCGGCGCGGGCGCGTCCGTGAACCAGTCGAAGTTGAGCTGTTCCTCCGTGCGCGTGGCGACGGGCGTGCCCTGCAAGTCCTTGTTGTCGAAGTACTCGGCCTTGAGCCCGCGCGCGCCCTTGTCGGCCGAAGTGTAGAGCGACGACGCGGGGACGGGCAGGATGGCGTCGCCGGTGAGCGTCGTGCCGAGCGCGTGCGTGACGCGCGTCCGCGGCGAGACCTTGCGGCGGATGCCTTCGAGCGGCGTGACCCAGCGCGAGGGGATGCCGTGGTAGTTCCCCAACAGCACTTCGAGCGAGTCGGCGTTCGGGCCGATGACGGCGATGGTCTTTAAGTCTTTCCGGAGCGGCAGCGCGCCGCGCTCGTTCTTGAGGAGCACGATTGATTCGCGGGCGGCGCGCGCGGCCAGCTCGCGGTGGGCCGCCGAGTCGTTCACCTCGAAGGGGATGCGCGCGTACGGGTTCGACCCGGGCGCGTCGAACAGCCCCAGGCGGAGGCGCGCCGCGAAGAGACGTTTGACCGCCGTGTCGATCTCGGCCTCCGCGACGAGCCCCGCTTTGACGGCCGCGGGGAGCGCGCGGTACTCGTAGCCGCAGGTCAGGTCGGTGCCCGACTTGACGGCGACGGCGACGCCCTCCTCCTCGGTCTGCCTGAACATGTGCTTCTTGTAGATGTCGGCGACGGCGTCGCAGTCGGAGACGACGTAGCCGTCGAAGCCCCAGCGCTCGCGCAGGACTTCCTTCAGCATCCGCGGGCTCGCGCACAGCGGCTCGCCGTTGAGGCGGTTGTAGGCGCACATCACGGAGCCGGCCCGGGCCTCGACGACCGCCGCGCGGAAGGCGGGCAGGTACGTCTCTTCGAGGTCGCGCTCGGGCGGCCGCGCGTCGAAGGTGTGGCGCGAGTGTTCGGGGCCGCTGTGGACGGCGTAGTGCTTCGGCGTGGCGATGGTCTTTAAGTAAACGGGGTCGTCGCCCTGCATGCCCCGGACGAAGGCCACGCCGAGGCGCGAGGTGAGGTGAGGGTCTTCGCCGTAGGTCTCCTGCCCGCGCCCCCAGCGCGGGTCGCGGAAGATGTTGATGTTCGGCGACCAGAAGGTCAGCCCGTAGAAGCGGCGGCGGAAGTCGCGCCGGACGGCGTCGTTGTACTTGGCGCGCGCCTCGTCCGAGATGGCGGTGGCGACCGACCTGACCAACTCCTCGTTCCACGTCGCGCCCAAGCCTATCGCCTGCGGGAAGACCGTGGCGTGGCCCGCGTAGGCGACGCCGTGCAGCGCCTCGTTCCACCAGTCGTAGGCCGGGATGCCGAGCCGCTCGACGGCCGGCGCCTTGTTCATCATCTGCCCGATCTTCTCTTCGAGCGTCATCCGCGAGACGAGGTCGTCCACCCTCCGTTGGATGGTGAGCCGCGGGTTGAGGTAGTCGGGCGGCGCGGCGTTCGTTGACTGCGCGCGGGCGGGCAGACCCGCCGGGAGAAGGGCAGCGATGCAGAGCGAGAGCATGAGTCGGCGAGTCGTTTGCTTCAAGGGGAAGCTCCTACCGGGTGCGCGCCTCTAGGATGACGGCTTCGAAGGGCGCGAGGCTCATCTCGCCGGAGATGCGGCGCTCCGCGCGGGGCAGGTTGCCGAGCGCGACGTTGTAGACGAAGGGGCCGGTCCTCATCGGCGGCGGGAGTCGGAAGGTGCGGCGCTGGTTCGACATGTTGAGCACGACGATGACCTTCTGCCCGCGCGCGGTGCGACTGTAGGAGTAGACGTGCGGGTCGTCGTCGAGAGCCGCGTAGCTGCCGTCGAGGATGGCGGGGCTCCGTCGGCGCAACGCCGTGAGCTGTCGGTAGAAGCTGAGAATCGAATTAGCGTCGCGCGCCTGCGCGGCGACGTTACGTTCCCTGTAGCTCGGCGGGACGGGGAGCCAGGGGTTTCCGTCCGTGAAGCCGGCGTGCGTCGTGGCGTCCCACTGCATCGGCGTGCGCTCGCCGTCGCGCCCCTTGCGCAGCGGCCAGTAGCGCTTGCCGACGGGGTCGCGCACCTCCTCGACCGTCTTCGGCTCGGTCGTCACCATGCCGATCTCCTCGCCGTAGTAGAGGAACGGCGTGCCGCGCAAGGTGAGGAGCATCGTCGCGGTGAGCTTGGCGATGAGGTCGTTGTTGTGGCCGTCGCCGAGGCGGTCGTAGTGGCGCGGGATGTCGTGGTTCGAGAGGACGTAGGTCGTCCAGCGGCCGGCGAGCGCGCGCTCGCTCTGCGCGATCACGTCGCGGAAGACCGGCGCCCTGAGCTGCGAGCGCGCCGGCTCCATCACGAGGAAGAAGTTGAAGGGGAGGTGGACGCCGTTGTCCGAGGGGCCGTAGTAGCGCATCAGCTCCTCCCACTTCGGCACGTAAGCCTCGCCGACGAGCACACTGTCTTTGTTAATGCTGTCGTTGAAGGCGCGCAGGCGCACCATCGCGTCCTGCACCTCGGGCAGGTCGCGGTTGTACTTCTTCTCCTGCTCGTGCTCGGTCGTGCTGCCGAAACGCAGCTCGGGCAGCACGGGGTTGTCGCGCAGGTCAGGGTCTTCGTAGAGGTAGTTGACGGCGTCGAGGCGGAAGCCGTCGGCGCCGCGCTTGAGCCAGAAGCGGACGGTCTCAAGCATGCGCCGCTCGACCTCGGGGTTGCGCCAGTTCAGCTCGGGCTGCTGCGGGTAGAAGTAGTGGTAGTAGTACTGACCCGTCTTCTCGTCCAGCGTCCACGCGACGGGGCCGAACGACGATGACCAGTTGTTCGGGCGCGAGCCGTCGGCCTGCGGGTCGTGCCAGATGTACCAGTCGCGTTTGGGGTTCGTTTTAGACGAGCGCGCCTCCTTGAAGAAGGGGTGCTGGTCGGAGGTGTGGTTGAGGACGAAGTCGATGACGACGCGGAGCCGGCGCCTGTGCGCCTCTTTGACCAGGCGGTCGAAGTCGGCGAGCGTGCCGAACTGCGGGTCTACCGCTTCGTAGTCGCTCACGTCGTAGCCGAAGTCCACCTGCGGCGACGGGTAGAAGGGCGTGATCCAGACGGCGTCCACGCCCAGGGACGCGAGGTAGTCGAGCTTCGACGTGATGCCGTTCAAGTCGCCCACGCCGTCGCCGTCCGAGTCCTTGAAACTCCGCGGGTAGATTTCGTAAAAGACCGCGTGCTTCCACCACGGCGTCTTGTCGCCGCGCGCCGCCGCGTTGGCCCGACCCTGCGCGTTGGCGGCGGCAGAAGGGATAAGAAACAGGAGGATGAGTGCGGCGACGATAGCCCTCGTCGCTTGAGGGCGGAGTGAAAGAGGGTTCACCACGGAGGCACAGAGCCACGGCTTGTTGACTATGGTTTTCAAAGCCGTGGCTCTGTGCCTCCGTGGTGAATTATTCCTCCGGCGCGGCCGGTGTGTCATCGGTTTGCCGTCCCCTTACTTTGTGCTGCGGCCTGGCCGAGGATGACGGCGCCGTGCAGCGCGCTGTCGCCGCCGAGCGAGGCTTGCAGGATGTTGATCTTCCCGGGCGGCAGCATCCGCATGCGCGCCCGCACGCGCTCGCGCAGCGGCCCGAAGAGCTGCTCGCCGGCCGCCGAGACGCCGCCGCCGATGACGACGGCCTCGGGCGCCAGCACGTTGAAGAGGTTGCCGACGCCGACCGCCAGATACTCAACCGTCTCGTCCCACACCGCGGACGCGACCGCGTCCCCCGCGCGCGCCGCCTCCGCGACCGCCTGCCCCGTGACGGCGTCCGCCCCCAGCGACGAGAGCGAACTCGCCGCGCCCGCGGCCACCCGCGCGCGCGCGCGCCGCGCGATGCTCGTCCCCGAGCAGAGCGCTTCGAGGCAGCCGCGCCCGCCGCAGCCGCACTCGGGGCCGTCGGGCAGCACCGTCATGTGCCCCACCTCGCCCGCGCCGTCGCAGACGCCGTGGACGAGTTTCCCGCGCACGATGACGCCGCCGCCGATGCCGGTCGAGATGGTGATGTAGATGAGGTGACGGTAGCCGCGCCCCGCGCCGTAACGGTGCTCGCCGAGCGCGGCGGCGTTGGCGTCGTTGTCGAGCAGCGCGGGCACGCCGAGCCGCTCTTCGACCAGGCGGACGACGGGGAACTCGTCCCAGCCGGGCAGGTTCGGCGGCGAGAGGATGAGGCCGCGCCGCCGGTCGAGCGGGCCGCCGCAGCCGACGCCGACGGCCGTGAGGCGGGCGCCCGTCTTCCCGAGCAGGCGCTCGATCTCCGCGAGCGCCTCTTCGATGATCGCGTGCGGCCCCCGCTCGCCGGTGCGCGCGGGGAAGCGCGCCCCCTCGATGATGCGGCCCTCGCCGTCGGCGAGCGCGAGCGCGATTTTAGTCCCGCCGATGTCGATCCCGGCGACGCATTGATCTGGCAAGTTCTGCTTACCCTTCAAGAATGATGACAGGTGCTTCGGCCGGTAGTATTTCACGTCCGCGGAGTTTGTCAACGGGCGCGTCGGGCCGCCCTGGTGTCCATCCGTATGTGCATCGCTGTAAAGACGGGGACGCGGAAGTCCGGCTGGTGTGCTCCAAGCCGGACTTCCGCGTCCCCGTCTGTTATCCAACGCCGTTCAGACGCCTTGACGAAGGCGAACGCTCAGCGCTTCTGCCGCTCGATTAGAGTGACCCGGGACTCGATCTTGGCGCGCAGGCCGGGGTCGAGTTCGAGCGCGCGGCGGAAGTCGGCTTCGGCCGCCGCCTCCCGGCCCTGCACCGAGTGAGCCACGCCGCGGTTGGCGTAGGCCAGCGCCAGCCGGTCGTTCAGGCTCAAAGCCTTCGTGAAGTCGGCGACCGCGCCCGCCGCGTCGCCCGCGGCGAGCTTCAACATCCCGCGCCCGTAGTAAGGCTCGCCGTAACGCGGGTCGAGCCGCAGCGCCTGCTCGTAGTCGGCCAGCGCCGCCGCGTCGTCGCCCGTCAGCCGGCGCGCGTCGCCGCGGCTGTAAAAGATTCTCGCGTCGCGCGGGTCGAGCTGGAGCGCCCGCTCGTAATCGGCGAACGCGCCGGCCGTGTCCCCGTTGTCGAGCCGCAGGTTGGCGCGCCCCGCGTACCCGACGGCGAAGCGCGGGTCGAGCCGCAGCGCCTTGTCGTAGTCGGCCAGCGCGCGCTCCGCCTCGCCCTTCACCACCCACGCCGTCCCGCGGTCGTAGTAGCCCCAGACGTTGGTGGGGTTGATGAAGATCGCCCGGTCGAAGTCGGCGATGGCGCCGTCGGCGTCGCCCGTCGCCAGCCGCGCCACCCCGCGGTTGAGGTAGGCGTTGGCCGTGCCCGGGTCGAGCACGCGCGCGCGGCCGAACGCCTCGTCCGGCTCGGCGGCGGCGGCCGACCAGTTGCCGCGCCGCGCCTCTTTCTTGACGGGGCTCGTGCTCAGCTCGATGACGGCCGTGAAGTCCGCGACGGCCCCTTCGAAGTCGCCGCGCGTGTAGCGCTCGATCCCGCGCTCGTGGAACTCGTTCGCCGAGCCCGCGGGCTGCGCGTTCGCGCCCGCGGATGTCAGTACGATAAAGAGGACGGCTGTCAGCTTTGACTTCATCTTACTCCTCCCCTTGAAGGCACACGTGTCCGGCCACTCTCCGGGGTGGAGGGCGCGTGACGAGTTTGATTGTGCGGGAAGACGCACCCCCGCAGGTCTTCGTTAACCGTGTCGTTGTGGCAACGTTTGGGGTGCGCTAAGATGTAGGTTGTCGAGACGATACATCTTCAGCGCGCCCTCGGGCGTTGCTCGGAGTGTTAGTCGAGCGGGGCGGTCGCTATCGCAAGTAGCGACCGCCCTTTTATACTTCCGGCCTTGGGGCCTTAAAGTTCCTGAGCGCGGGAATCGCAGTCGCCCTGTGAATTTAAAACACCGCGGGCGGGGGATTCAGGGCACCTACCTCGACCGCCCGATGAATGGGCCGCTTATGAATGTGTAAGACGAAGAGGCGGGTGAAAAGTTCCGCTCAACCGCACGCCTTCCTCACGCATAGTCAGTGATTCGACGCGGTAAAAGGTTTCAGCAAACAGGCCGTCCAAGTCTTCGTATCAATCGAGCCCGGAGCGTACGGAGCGCGCGGCGAATGTTGACTCGCCGCGGGCGCCGGCCTTACCATTTCCGCATCCCTTGCGGTTCCACCTCGCACGCGCGCCGACCCCGGCGCCGCCCCCGACTTTTTCGTCAACGCTTCGCGGGAGGGCATATGCCAGACCACGCACGCCGACTCGGCCTCGCGGCCCGCGCCGCGCTCGCCGTCCTCTTCGCCGTCGCCCTCGCGCCCGCCGCCGCCCGCGCGCAGTCTACCCAGGCCGCCCGCGACGCGCGCGAGGCGCGGAGGGTAGATATGGAGATGCGGCAGAGGGCGCTCCGCGACCTGGACCGGATGGTCAACAAGCGGCGGGCGAAGGCGCCCGACATGCGCCCCGCCCACAACGAGGTGGCCGAGGAGTTCAAGCAGTTGCAGATCGTGAACTACTCGCTGGCGGGCGTGGCCGACCCGAAGGCCGCGCTCGACTACGCGCGCGTCAGGAAGGAGTCGGCGGAGGTCAGGAAGCGCGCCGCGCGCCTGAAAGGCTACCTCTCGTTACCGGAAGTCGAGGCGGACGCGAAGCGGGAGCAGGCCGCGGAGATAGAGACGCCGGAGGCCCTGCGCTCCGCCGTCGGCAAGCTCGACGCGCTGGTCAAAAGCTTCGTCTGGAACCCGGTCTTCCAGAGGCCCGGCGTGGTTGACCTCGAACAGTCCTCGAAGGCCAGCCGCGACCTCGCCGGCATCCTCAGCCTCAGCGAGCGGATACGCAAAGGCGCCGAAGGACTGGGCAAGAGCCTCGCTAAGAAGTGAAGTACTGCTGCGTCGGGGCGTGCCGTCGTGTACACTCGGGCAAACGATGCAGGAGTCTCAACAGGGCGGTGTGCGCGGCGCGCCGAAGGTGCTGTCGGTGTCCGGGCTGCGCAAGGCTTACGGCGCGACCGTGGCGGTGGACGGCGTCTCGTTCGAGGTGGCGCTGGGCGAGATCGTGGGGCTGCTCGGGCCGAACGGGGCGGGGAAGACGACGACCATCAACATGATCCTCGGCGTGCTGGAGCCGACCGCGGGCACCATTCTCGTCGAGGGCCTCGACGTGCGGCGCGAGCGCTCGCGCGCGCTCTCGCGGACGAACTTCGCGGCCGTCTACGCGCCGCTGCCCGGCAACCTCACGGTCGCGCAGAACCTGCGCATCTTCGGCATGCTCTACGGCGTCGCGCGTCTGTCGCAGAGGATCGAGGAGCTGTTGGAAGAGTTCGACCTTCTACCTTTTCGCGACGCGAAGTGCGGCGTGCTCTCTTCGGGCGAGCAGACGCGCGTGGCGCTCGCGAAGGCGATGCTCAACCGGCCGCACCTGCTCCTGCTCGACGAGCCGACCGCCTCGCTCGACCCGTCGTCGGCGCGCGAGACGCGCACGCGCATGCGCCGCTTCGCCGCGGAAGGCGAGGGCGGCGTGCTGTGGACTTCGCACAACATGCACGAGGTCGAGGAGGTCTGCGACCGCGTGCTCTTCGTCTCGAAGGGGCGCGTGCTGCTCGAAGGCGACCCGAAGTCTCTGCCGGGCGAGCACGGGCGCTCGTCGCTCGAAGAGTTGTTCATCTCGGTGGCGCGCGAGCCGCTGGCGCTCGTGCCGGGCGAGGCCGTATGAGGGCGGGGCGCGCGGCGGCCGTTTTCCTGCGGCAGCTCTACCTGCTGCGCGGGAGCGTGGCGCGCTTCCTGCCGCTGTTCGCGTGGATCACGGTGGACATCATCCTCTGGGGCTTCATCACGCGCTACCTCAACACGGTCGCCGCGCCCGGCTACAACTTCGTCCCGGCGCTCCTCGGCGCGGTGCTGCTCTGGGACTTCTTCGCGCGCGTGATGCACGGGGTGACGACGGCCTTCCTCGAAGACGTGTGGTCGCGCAACTTCCTCAACTTCTTCGCCTCGCCGCTGAAGATTTCCGAGTACCTCGCCGGGCTCGTCGTCTCAAGCATCGCGACGAGCGCCGTCGGGCTCCTCGTCATGCTGGTGCTGGCGTCGGCCGTGTTCGGGCTCTCGTTCGCGTCGTACGGGTTGCTGCTCGTGCCGTTCCTGCTCGTGCTCTTCCTGTTCGGCATCGCGCTGGGCGTGGTCGGGGCGGCCGTGGTGTTGAGGTTCGGGCCGGCCTCGGAGTGGTTCGTGTGGCCGCTGCCGGCGCTCGTCTCGCCGTTCGCGGGGGTCTTCTACCCGCTCTCGACGCTGCCCGTGTGGATGCGCGGGGCGGCGTACGCGCTCCCGCCGTCGTACGTCTTCGAGGGGATGCGGGCGGTCGTCGCGGGCGGCGAGGCTTCGTGGGCGGCGCTCGGGTGGGGCGCCCTGCTCGCCGTCCTCTACGTGCTGCTCGCCTGCTGGCTCTTCGTGCGCGTCCACCGGCACGTCGTGCGGACGGGGCTACTTGCGCGCTACAGCGCCGAAACCATTTAACGCGCCGATTTGTGTGTGGGCGCCTGTGTTAGAATCCCGGAACCGGGACGCGCCGCGCGTCTGACCCCGTTCGGGGGCGGGCGCGGGCGGCGGAAAACGTTGATTTCAGGCGGGGTAGGGCAACGACGCGCGGCGCCCCCCGCATCACAGTCGCGTATAGACCCGGCGTCAGGCCACAACCCCTCGGGAACGCGGGCCGCACCCCGGCCGGGAAGCTTTTCGAACTCGACAAAAGGCGGGCGCGTCGGCGTGACTTTCAAACTGGAGAGTTGTGAATTGAGGACGGGCGACCTTCTACTGGGCCGGGCGTTCGGAGACGTGACGAGACCCGACTTCGAGATCGAAAGCGCCGAAGACTACGAGCTGACGCAGGCGGCGGCGGGCGGGGACATGGCGGCGTTCGAGGAGT
>DAIRFV010000167.1:0-12706 GCA_036794905.1 Pyrinomonadaceae bacterium
CGGGGCGCGTCAACATGATAGTTGTCGCGCCCCTCGGCTTGTAGTATAAAGGCCGGCGGCGCGACCCCTCCGCGCTCCCGCGCCCCGAGCCGTCTGGGCGCTGGCGGGAAGGGACGCGCCGTTTCCCTGTCTAGACCACTTCAGTTTTCCACAGGCCAGAACTCCCGATGGCTCAGTACATAGCCGACCCGTCACGCGAACAACTCCTGGAGCGACCGCTGCCGCACAGCGCGGAGGCGGAGCGCGCCATCCTCGGCTCCGTCCTGCTCGACAACTCGCTCGTCAACCACGCCATCGAGCTGCTGCGCCCCGAGGACTTCTACGTCCGCGCGCACCAGTTCGTCTTCCGCTCGATGATCGGCCTGAGCGAGCGCGGCAGCGAGATCGACCCGCTGCTCTTAAGCGAGGAGCTGCGCCGCGAGGGCGTGTTGGAGCAGGCCGGCGGGATGACCTTCATCTCGGAGCTGACCTACGGGCTGCCGCACTTCACCAACGTCGCCGCCTACGCCAAGGTCGTCAAAGACCACTCGCTGATGCGGCAGCTCGTGAAGGTCGCCAACAAGATCACGAGCGAGGCGCTGGAAGGCGAGGACGAGGCCACCCTCATCCTCGACCACGCCGAGCAGATGATCTTCGCGCTCGCCGACGAGCGCACGCGCCAGGGCTTCTCCCACATCAAGCCGGTCGCCGACCAGCTCCTCGAAAAGGTGCAGGAGATGGCCGGCCGCTCCGCCATGCTGACGGGGCTCACCACCGGCTTCTCCGAACTCGACACGATGACCTCCGGGCTTCAGCCCTCCGACCTCGTCATCGTCGCCGCCCGCCCCTCGATGGGCAAGACCTCGCTCTGTCTGACCCTCGCGCAGAACGCGTCCATTCAGGCCGGCGCGGTGGTGGCGATCTTCTCTCTGGAGATGTCGAAGGAGTCGCTCGTCATGCGCATGCTCTGTTCGGAGGGGCGCGTGGACGCGCACCGTTTCCGGAGCGGTTACCTGTCGCGCGACGAGTGGGCGCGCCTCGCCGGCGCGCTGGGGACGCTGGCGGAGGCGAAAATTTTTATCGACGACACGCCGGGCATCTCCGTGCTCGAGATGCGGGCCAAGGCGCGACGCCTCGCCGCCGAGCAGAAGAAGCTCGACCTGATCGTGGTCGATTACCTGCAACTGATGTCGGGCTCGTCGCGTCGTTCCGAGTCGCGACAGCAGGAGGTGTCGCAGATTTCGCGCGAGCTGAAGGGGCTGGCGAAGGAGTTGAACGTGCCGCTGGTCGCGCTCTCGCAGCTCTCGCGCGCGCCCGAGGCCCGGGCCGACCACCGCCCGCAGCTCTCCGACCTGCGCGAGTCGGGCTCCATCGAGCAGGACGCAGACCTCGTCGCCTTCATCTACCGCGAGGAGCAGTACAACCGCACCGAGGAGAACACGGGCACGGCCGAACTCATCATCGCCAAGCAGCGCAACGGCCCGACCGGGACCGTCAACCTCGCCTTCCTCAAAGAGTTCACGCGCTTCGAGAACATGTGGCGCGAGTAAGCCACGGCGCCCACCGAAAAATCAACCACCAAGGCGCGGAGGCACGGCTGGAAGACCTTGAGTCAACAAGCCGTGCCTCCGCGCCTTGGTGGTTGATTTGTCCGACCTTGACCCGCCCTATTGCAGCTCAAGTAATCTTTCTACGATAGCGCGCGCGGCGTCGGGGCGGGCCATGCGCCGCGCGCCGGCCTGCATGGAGGCGAAGCGCGCGGGGTCGTCGAGGAGGCGGTCGAGCTTGTAGGCGAGCACCGGCAGGTTGTTGCAGCGGATGGCGACGCCGTTCTCCAAAAGGTGGTCGGAGTTGCGCTCCTCCTGCCCGGGGATGGGGTTGACGATGACGAAGACCAGACCTTTCGCCAGCGCCTCCGAGGTCGTTAAGCCCCCGGGCTTGCCGAGGAGTATGTCCGCGGCGCTCATGTACTCGTCCATCTCGGTCGTGAACCCGACGGGGTGGATGGACACGTGATGCGCGCGGGGCAGGCGCGCGGCGGCCGACTCCAGCCTCGACTTCAGCTCGGCGTTGCGCCCGCAGAGGGCCACGATCTGCGCCGGGTGTTTCATCCCGGTCATTGATTCCAGCATGTGCTCGACGGGGCCGACGCCGAAGCCCCCGGCCGAGACCAGGATAGTCGTCACGTCGGGCTTGAGCCCGAACTTCGCGCGCATCTCCTGCTTGCCCCTGGGCTCGGCGAAGACCGGGTCGATGGGGATGCCCGAGGTCGTCACCTTCGCCGCGGGAATGCCCAGCCGCACGAGGTGCTCGCGCGTCTCGTCCATCGCCACGAAGTACTGTTCGTAGTGGTGGCAGAGCCACATGGCGTGCACGTCGAAGTCGGTGACGACGATGGCCTGCCGGGCGCGGACGCGCCCCTTCGCCTTGAGCCAGGAGATGATCTCGGCGGGGAGGAAGTGCGTGCAGACCGTGATGTCGGGTTGATACTCGCTCAACATCTTGACGAACGGCCGCGTGTTGAGCTTGTCGAGCGCGAGGCGGCGCCGCTCGTTCTTCCAGGGCTTGTCGAGGTGGTCGTAGAACCAGCCGAGCAGCTCGGGCGACTTGTTCACGAGGTCGATGTAGGCTTTGGAGTAGAGGTGGCGGAAGAGCTTGTTGGTGTATTGCAGCGTGTCAACGTGCTTCACTTCGGAGGCGGCGTTCGTGAGCCGGAACGCGCGCTCGACGGCGTCGGCCGCGCGCATGTGGCCCGCGCCGGCCGAGGCGGACAGGATTAAGACTTTGTTGAATGGCATACGGGGATGACGACCTGCTGAACGAAGGAACGGCCGCGGCAGTATAGATGATGGCGGGCGGAAGGCGTCAACAAAAATCGGGCCGCTAACGACACGCCGCCGCGGGGGCCGGCGACGGGGCCCCCGCGGCGACGCTGACTCCCACCCCGTCGGGGACGGGAGGGCTTTGCGCGGCGCGCGCTCTCACCTGACCTTCAGGACGACGCGGCCGTCGATCTTGCCGGCGCGCATCTCGCCGAACACGTCGTTGATCTCCTCCATGCTCGCCGTCGTGTAGTTGCACCTGACGAGCCCGCGCGCGGCCAGCTCCAGAGCCTCCTGCAAGTCTTTGCGCGTGCCGACGATGGAGCCGACGACGCTCACGCCCTTCAGCACGAGGTCGAAGACCGGCACGGGCAGCGCCTCCGGCGGGAGGCCGACGAGCACCATCTTGCCGCCGCGCCGCAGCGCCCCGAACGCGCCGGCGAAGGCGCGCGCGGAGACGGCCGTGCCGATGACGATGTCCGCGCCGCCGAGCTTCTGCGCCGCCTCCGCCACGTCCACCGAGCGCGCGTTGATACATTCGTCGGCGCCGAGCCTCTTCGCCAGCTCCAACTTCTCCTCGGTCACATCGACGGCGATGGTGCGCGCGCCCGTCACCCGCGCGTACTGCAAGGCCATGTGCCCGAGCCCGCCGATCCCGGAGATGAGCACGGTCTTGTCGGGCGCCGAGCCCGCGACCTTGACGGCCTTATAGGTCGTCACGCCCGCGCAGAAGTGTGGCGCGACCGACTCGAACTCGAGGCCGTCGGGAACCCGGCCGACGTAGCGCGCGTCGGCCACGGCCAGTTCCGCGAAGCCGCCGTCGACCGAATAACCCGTGTTCTGCTGCGACTCGCAGAGCGTCTCCCACCCCGTCAGGCAGTAGCCGCACTCGCCGCAGGCCGTGTGCAGCCAGGGCAGGCCCACGCGGTCGCCGGGCTTGACGTTGGTGACGAAGGAGCCGACCTCCTCGACGATCCCGACGCCCTCGTGGCCGGGGATGAAGGGGAGCGTGGGCTTGACCGGCCAGTCGCCGTCGGCGGCGTGCAGGTCTGTGTGGCAGACGCCCGAGGCGTGGATGCGGACGAGGGCGTCGAAGGGGCCGCGCAGGCGTGGCTCGGCCACCTCTTTAACTTTGAGTCTCTGCTTGAACTGTTCGACGACGATGGCTTTCATACTCTCACCTCCGTTCGAGTGCGGTCGGGATTATTCAGACGGAGTCGAAATGCCCCGCCCACTTCGGGTGGTAAATGGCAAAGAATGTGCCGGTCTCAAACCCCGCCGATTCCGTGGAAAAGCTGCGGTGTGGAGTCGGCGGGCGGAAACTTTCCCCAGCCGCCGGGTAAAAACACGCGCGGGTGAAGAAAGGGGACGGGGTTGTCATCGCGGTCGGGGAAGTCTCGCCGCAGAAAGACCCGCCCGGTTCTGCTCAACCGGGCGGGTCTTTCTGCGACGGGGTTGAGTCGTCGCTTAGGGCTTCAAGACGACCTTGATGCAGTCGTCCTCCTTGTCGTTGAAGATGCCGAAGCCGTGCGCCGCGTCGTCGAGCTTCATGCGGTGCGTGATGACGAACGACGGGTCGATCTCGCCGTCCTGGATGTAGCCGAGCAGCTTCTTCCAGTAGCGCTGGACGTGGCACTGGCCCGTCCTCATCGTCAGCGAGCGCTGCATGAACGAGCCGACGGGGAACTTGTCGATGAAGCCCCCGTAGACGCCGATGACCGAGACCGTGCCGCCGTTGCGGCACGACATGATGGCCTCGCGCAGCGCGATGGGGCGGTCGGTCTCCAGCATCAGAGCCTGCTTCGCGCGGTCGTAGGCGTACTCCATGCCGTGCATCCCGACGCCGTGCGCTTCGAGGCCGACGGCGTCGATGCACGCGTCGGGGCCGCGCCCGCCCGTCATCTCCATCAGCGTCTCGTAGACGTTCGCCTCCTCGTAGTTGATGGTGTCGGCCTTCGCGCCCTCGCGCGCCATGCGCAGGCGCTCGGGGAAGCGGTCGATGCCGACGACGCGCTCGGCCCCGAGCAGGTACGCGCTCACCATCGCGAACTGGCCGACGGGGCCGCAGCCCCAGACGGCCACGGTGTCGCCCGGCTGGATGTTGCACATCTCCGCGCCCATGAAGCCCGTCGGGAAGATGTCGGAGAGGAACAAGACCTGCTCGTCGTCGAGCCCCTCGGGGATCTTGAGCGTACCCACGTCGGCGAAGGGCACGCGCGCGTACTCGCTCTGCCCGCCGGCGAAGCCGCCCGTCAGGTGCGAGTAGCCGTAGATGCCGCTGGTCGAGTGGCCGAACATCTTCTCGGCCATCCACGCGTTCGGGTTCGAGTTCTCGCAGAGCGAGAACATCTCCTTCTCGCAGAAGAAGCACTTGCCGCACGAGATGGGGAAGGAGACGACGACGCGGTCGCCGACCTTCCGGTCGCGCACCTCGGGGCCGACCTCGACGACCTCGCCCATGAACTCGTGCCCCAGGATGTCGCCCGCCTGCATCGTCGGGATGAAGCCGTTGTAGAGGTGCAGGTCGGAGCCGCAGATCGCCGTCGAGGTGATCTTAACTATCGCGTCCCGCTTGTTGAGAATCTTCGGGTCGGGCACCTGCTCGACCCGCACGTCCTTCTTGCCGTACCAACAGTTCGCTCTCATCACGTCCCCCCTTATTCTGCTGAAAACTATTTCTGAAGCTGCCCCGCGCCGGGGCCGACGCCGACGCCGAGCGGCTGCGCGGGCCTCTGCTCGGTGTAGCCCTCGCCCGCGAGCGTCCCGTCGGAGACGACCACCTCGCCCAGCTCGATGACCTGCTTGAAGCGGCGCAGGTCGGTCTGCATCTGCCCGTCGGGGTCTTCGCCGAAGAGCTTCGCGAAGAGCGCGCCGAGGGCGCCGCCCGGCGGGTTGTAGTCGAGCTGGACGTGGACGACCGTGCCGCGCCCGCCGACCGCCGGCTCGAAGCGCACCGTGCCCGAGGTCTCGACCTCCGAGCCTTCGAGCGAGCGCCACGAGATGGACTGGTTGGGGCGGTCTTCCGTGATCTCGGCGTCCCACTCGACGCTCCCGCCCGGCGCCTTCGCCACCCAGTGCGAGCGCCCCTCGCCCGTCACCGTCACCGATTCGAGGTAGCGCATGAACTGCGGCAAATTCTCGAAGTCGCGCCAGAACTGATAGACCTCCTCGGCGGAGGCGTTAATGACGATGCTCTTGTTCACGGGAATCTTCCCCCTCTCCGTCTTCGCGCCGTCGCCGTCGCCGCTGAGTTGCTGCGCGCAGAGCACGTCGAGCGCCGTCACGGCCAGAACGTTGGCGGTCGCGAAGGCGACGCGACCCTTGTTCGAATCCGGCGAGGCGAAGGCCGCGCCCAGGCAGGCGAGGTCGAGTGCGTCGCCCACGACCCTCGACCAGACGGCCCCGGCCGGCCTCTTGCCCTGCGTGAAGATGGCGATGCCGCTCGCGATCTCGCGCAGCCCGAAGAGGCGTATCAGCCCCGTGTTGCCGCGGACGCCCGCGATTTTCGCGACGCTGCGCGGCGCCAACAACTCTGCGAGCCCGAGGCCGAGGCTGAACCACCCGAGCCCGCGCGCCAACTGCTCCTCGTCCACGTACTTCAAGGCGCCCTGCCGCCGCCCGTCGCCGAACTCGCGGCCGTTCACCGGCGCCCCCGGCCCCGTCAGCCCGTTCCTGATGCCGCCCGCGAGCGGTGACTGCGAAGCCTGTTCGCCCGCCTCGCCCAATTGACCCGGCACCTGCTCCTGCCTCTTCGTTCCAGTCGCCATATCCAACCCCCCTGTTTGAAAATTCAACGCGGGCCGACACCCTCTACGAGTGAACGCCGCCCGCACCGTACTGTCCTGCACATTCCGGATGAAAGTATGAGTAAGTTATCAGCATCCGGTTGCAATAAAGTTACGAGAATGATTCGCGTCAATCTCAGAGGCAGGAGGCAGGAGGCAGGTGCTGGGTGCTGGGTGTCGGGTGCTGGGGAAGACAAGCGGCTCTTCCCCAACACCTAACACCCAGCACCCAGCACCCTCTTCACTGCCTGCCGCCTGCTGCTCTTCTGGCCGTCGCACACGGTTTTATGCGAGACTGCCGGGCAGCGTTCTTCTCAAAGACAAATTCGGCGGCGGGGCTTTCATGAACGATTCCGTTTTGGCGGGCGGCCGCCCGACGTGGGCCGAGATCGATTTTGACGCGCTGGCGCACAACTTCCGCGCCGTGCGCGAGCGCGTCGGGCCGGGCGTGAAGGTGATGGGCGTGGTGAAGGCCGACGCCTACGGGCACGGCGCCGCCGAATGCGCGCGCAGGCTCGAAGCCGAGGGCGCGGACTGGTTCGGCGTCGCCACGCCCGAGGAGGGCTTCGCGCTGCGGCGCGCGGGCGTGTCGCGCTTCATCCTCAGCTTCGGCGGGTTCTGGGAGGGGCAGGCCGCGGCCTGCGTCGCGGGAGGCATCGTCCCGGTCGTCTACCGGCTCGACATGGCCGAGGCGCTCGACGCGGCGGCGCGCGCGGCCGGGGTCGTCGCGGACGTGCACGTTAAGATAGACACGGGGATGGGGCGGCTCGGCGTGCGTTACGACGAGGCGGCGCAGTTCGCCGAGGCGCTGCGCGCGTTCGGGAACATACGCGTGGACGGACTGATGACGCACTTCGCCGCCGCCGACGAGCCGCGCCGCGACTGCTACACGACAGACCAGTTGGGCCGCTTCCGCGAGGCCGTCGCCGCCTTCAAGGCGCGCGGGCACCGGCCCACCTTCGAGCACATGGCCAACTCCGCCGCGACCTTCGCCCACCCCGAGACGCGCGGCAACCTCGTCAGGCCGGGCGGCGTGCTCTACGGGCTCTGGCGCGACGTGCTGCCGCCGCTCCCGGAAGTGCCCGCCCTCACACTCCGGCCCGTGATGTCGCTGCGCACGCGCGTCACGCTGCTGAAGCAGGTGCACGCGGGCGAGACGCTGGGCTACGGCTGCACGTACGAGGCCGCGCGCGAGATGACGGTGGCGACCGTGCCCGCGGGCTACGCCGACGGCTACGCGCGCGCGCTGTCGAACCGCGGCCGCGTCATCATCAAAGGCGTGTACGCGCCGGTCGTGGGTCGCGTCTCGATGGACTTGACGCTGCTGGACGTGACCGGGATCGAGGGCGTGCGCGTCGGCGAGCGCGTGACGATGCTCGGCGCGGACGGCGAACTGCTCCTGCCCGCGGAAGACCTCGCGCAGACGGCCGGCACGCTCTCCTACGAGATCACCTGCGGCGTCAGCGCGCGCGTCCCGCGCCGCCCCGCGCGTGCCGCTTGAAGCGCGGCTCAGGTCGGGAGGCGAAAAAGGCGAACGCCGAACCGGAGCCCTTCTCTTCGGTTCGGCGTTCGCCTTTACGAGTTCGACTTAAGGCCGGGACTACTGCACGCGCACGTCGCGGATGAACATGCCGACGAGCAGTTGCTCGAAGTTGGTGGCGGGGAGTCCGACCTGGCTCGTCCGGAGGACGCTGCCGGCCGGAACCTTGACCTGAAACTCCTGGTCGGTGCCGTGCTCGCGGACGGTGAGGGTGCGGGTGTTGCGGTCGATGCGGACTATGGAGCCGCTGAGGGCGCGCTCCTTCGAGCCCTCCGACTTGGCGAAGACGCTCGACGAACCGGCCACGAGGACTGCGACGATGCCGAAGCTTATGATTGCCTTATGAAGTCTCTTCATTACACCTCTCCTTGATTGCGCGTGCGCCGCACGCGTCGCGTGACTGCCCATGTATGATTGCTTGTCGCCCCGCACGGGGCGTGCCCTTCAACCGTCGGCTCCCCACCGCTCGGAACCTGTCATCGGGTTCATTAACGCGAGGCCGCGCGTTTAAGTTCCGGCTGTTTGAAAAAAATATTCGGGGTGTGTGAGGCGCGTGCGCCGGGAGTTGAATCTCTCTCGGCGCACACGCCGTAGGAGGGGAGTGCCGCGCGGTGTGACTCGCGGCGGAGGTGTGAGGCGAGTCCCGGCGGTCGTCTTTACGCGCCGCCGTCAGCGGAGGAGGAAGTTGTACGTGATGCTCCCCGTGACCTTGACGGGCTGCCCGCTGAGGACGGTCGGGGTGAAACTCGCCCTGTAGGCGGCCTGCACGGCCGCGTTCATGAGAAGCGGCGGGCCGCTCGTCGCCTTGGCGGAGATGACGCGCCCCTTCTCGTCGATGACGATCTGCACGGCGACCGTCCCCTGTATCCCGGCGGCCTTCGCGATGGGCGGGTAGGGCGGCGCGGGCTTCTCAATCGTCTTGCCCGAGATGATTGACGAAGGCATCCGGATCGGGCCTTCCGGCTTCTTCGGAGTCGGCGCGGGCGTCGGGGCGGCGGCGGGCGGCGGCGGCTCGACGGGCCCGGTCACGGCCGGCCCGGCGTTCTTGCCGCCCGCGCCGTAGGGCGGGCCGCCGTTGTGCAGCCCCACGGGGCCGCCGGGGATTGGGGGGTTGCTGTTGAAAGCCGCGATGACGACGTTCTGTCTCGGGTTGACCTCGGGCGTGTCGGCGCGGGCGATGCGGTGGCCGTTGTAGGGCGTGTTGACGGAAATCTCCGTGCGCGTGGCGACCTGATTGGTGCGCGCTGACGCCGAAGCGGCGCGCGGCTCCTCGCGGCGCGGCTGCTCGCTGCGGGCCTCGGCGGGCGGGAAGCGCATCAGCGAGATGACTTCGAGGTCGGGGTTGTAGTCGAGGCGGACGTTGTATGCGTAGATGCTGCCGACGCCGCTCACCGCGAGCAGCAGCCCGTAGAAGGCCGTGGTGGCGAGAAAGTATTTCCCCTTGCGCTTGAGGTCGGCCGTGTGCGACCCCGACTCGATCAGGTTGCTGAACATCGTCTCATGTCCTCCATCGCGCCGGTGCCAACGGGTCGAACGGGACTCCTCCACTTAGAACCCGCGCCGCCGCGCCGGTTCCAAAAAGACCTTGAACTTTGCACACCGAACTTGTACTTTTTCATCCCGTCCGTCCCCGCGAATTTCTTCTGGTGGCGAGAACTCGAAGAGTGAGGTGACATGTCAGACGTAATCACTGTCTACGAGAAGCCGACCTGCACGAAGTGCCGCGAGGCCGACCGGCTGCTGCGCGAGAGCGGCGTGGACTTCGGGAAGGTCAACTACTACCTTGAGCCGATTGGCGAGGCGAAGCTGCGCGAGCTGATCGCGAAGATGGGCATCGAGCCGCGCGAGCTTCTGCGCACGGGCGAGGCCGTCTACAGGGAACTCGGACTCGGCAAAGGGGAATTTTCGGACGACGAAATCATCCGCCTGATGGCCGAGCACCCGGACCTCATCCAGCGCCCCATCGTCGAGCGGGGCGAGCGCGCCGTGCTCGGGCGGCCGACGGAGAGAATCAAGGATTTGCTGTAAAAATAGCCCGAAATCCCGGCCGGCCGCCGTCAATTCGTGTCAAGCGAACTGGCGGCGGCCGCCGCGCTTTGGACGGCTGAAGCGGCCGCCGCGGGGTGGTAAAATGTGTCGAACTTTGCGCTTGGGATTAACAGGAATGGTCGGCCGACCGGGGCTGAATTTAAGACGAGGAAGATTTGAGAAGTGGCTAAAGCAACGACGACCGTATACGTCTGCCAGAACTGCGCGAAGCAGTCGAGCAAGTGGCTGGGCAAGTGCCCCGACTGCGGCGAGTGGAACGCGTTCGTGGAGGAGCGCGCGCGCCCGGCGGCGGGGGCCGCGAAGGGGATGGCGGCGCGCGGCGGCTTCCGCCTGCGCGAGGTGAAGCCCGTCCGCTTCGGCGAGATCGAGTCGCAGGACGACGCGCGCGTCTCGTCGGGCGTGACGGAGTTCGACCGCGTGCTCGGCGGCGGCATCGTGCCGGGCAGCCTCATCCTCATCGGCGGCGACCCCGGCATCGGGAAGTCCACGCTGCTCCTACAGGTCGCAGACCAGTTGAGCCGGCAGAACGCGCGCGTGCTCTACGTCTCGGGCGAAGAGTCGGAGCGGCAGATCAAGATGCGCGGCGAGCGGCTCGGCGTCGAGGCCGAGAATCTGTTCCTGCTGCCGGAGACGAACCTCGAAAACATTCTCGACGAGGTCGAGCGGAACGAGCCGGGCGCGATTATTGTGGACTCGATCCAGACCGTCTTCTCGTCGAAGATAGAGTCGGCGCCGGGCTCCGTGTCGCAGGTGAGGGAGGTGGCGGGACAGTTCCTGATGCTGGCGAAGAACCGCGGCATCCCGGTCTTCCTCATCGGCCACGTCACGAAGGAGGGCTCGATTGCCGGGCCGAAGGCGCTCGAACACATCGTGGACACGGTGCTCTACTTCGAGGGCGAGCGCCACCACAACCACCGCATCGTGCGCGCGACGAAGAACCGCTTCGGCGCGGCCAACGAACTCGGCGTCTTCGAGATGACGGGCGAGGGGCTGGTGCCGGTCGCCAACCCTTCGGAGATGTTCCTGCACGGCCGGCCGGAGAATGTTTCGGGCTCGGTGGTCGCGGCCTGCATGGAGGGCACGCGCCCGATGCTCGTCGAGATTCAGGCGCTGGCCTCCGACTCGACGTTCAACTACCCCGCGCGCACGGCGCAGGGCTTCGACACGAACCGCCTCACGCTGCTGCTCGCCGTGCTGGCGAAACGGGTCGGGGTGGAGGGGCTGCTCAAGTCCGACGTGTTCCTTAACGTCGTCGGCGGGTTCGAGGTGGACGAGCCGGCCGCAGACCTCGGCGTCGTGGCCGCCGTCGTGTCGAGTTACCGCAACAGGGTGGTTGACCCGAAGACGGCCGTCTTCGGCGAGGTGGGACTGACGGGCGAGGTGCGCGGCGCGATGCAGGCGCAGGCGCGCGCGCGCGAGGCGCAGGCGCTCGGCTTCAAGAAGATAATTCTGCCGGCCTCGAACACCGCCGGCCTCGAACGCCTCCTCGGCGTCCGCGTCGTCGGCGTCCGCTCGGTCGAAGAGGCGCTGGACGAGTTGTTTTAAAGGAGCTTGCAGTTGGGTGTGACTGAAAGGAATTAACCACAGAGACACAGAGGCACAGCTTTAAGCTTTAGCTGTGTACAAGCTGTGCCTCTGTGTCTCTGTGGTTAATTCACACGGCATATTCATCCGAGTTAAAACTGCTTTAGAAGGCTGTTGAAGCATTATTTTCGTGGAGAAGTTAATGAGCATGTCGGTTCATTTCATACACGACCTCGGGCAGGAGTCTTTAATCAAGCCTTACGCCCCGGTGGCGGCCGTGTGCGGTCATGAGTTGAGGGAGGCGCACGAGGTCGCCGCGCCGGAGTCGGACGGGGACGTGTGCCCGGAGTGCCTCTCGTGGTCGCGGCGGAACAGGTACCAAGACCGCCGGTACGCGGTCGAGATGAGCGCGGCCGCGGCCGTTTCCGGGGCCGGAGGAGTGCCCGCGGAGCCCCCGATTTCGTCAGAGACAGACGCGTAAAAAGGTGTTAATATCCTCGGCGTCATGCGGACGAACACGGTTCTCATACGGCTCGTTTTCATAGGAATCCTCATCGGAGCGGGGTACCTGCTGAACCCGATCGGGCACGCGCTGCCCGGCCGCCCGCTCCTGTTCGGCATTCCCACCCACTGCGTCTCCGCCGTCCTCGCCCTCCTCATCGCGGCCGTCATCATCCTCTTCGAGATGCGCATCCAGCAGGCGTCTCTGAAGACTTTGATCGGCGCCGCCATCGGGTCGATGCTGGGCATCGTCGGCGGCGTGCTGATCGGGTTCCTCATCAGCTACCAGGAGGCGGGCGCCGTCCACCCCGCGACCAAGGTCTTTCTCACCCTGGCGCTGGCCTTCATCATGGCCTACATCGGGCTGATGGTCGGCGCGGCGAAGGGCGACTACCTCGACCTCACCGCGCTCGGCGGCATCTTCAGCGACAAGGCCACGCGCCGCGACGTGAAGATCCTCGACACCTCCGTCATCATCGACGGCCGCATCGCCGACGTGGCCGAGA
>DAIRFV010000441.1:0-3419 GCA_036794905.1 Pyrinomonadaceae bacterium
TCAGTAGAAGAAAACAGTGCGGCGCGTCCGGAACCTTCAGGTCGGACGCGCCGCATTGTCTTCCTACTGTCTACTGGCTACTTGCCTTCATCCCTCACGACTTGCGGACGAGGGTGATGCGGACGGGTTCGTTGAGCGAGTTGGCGTCTACCTGGATCGTCTGCGTCTGGAAGCCTTTGGCCGAGAGCTTGAGCGTGAGCTTGCCCATGTGGAGCGGGGGAAGCACGGAGACGCCGCGCGCGTCCGTCCAGTTCCAGGACTCGCAGAGGAAGCCGTCGCCGCGCTTCGACTTGAGGTCGGCGCGGACGCCCTGCACGGGGTTGCCGTCCTGGTCCACGACGCGGAGGTCGAGGCGGCCGATGCCGTCGGCCTGCCTGGGCGCGCGACCCATGTTGGGGATTTCGTTGTCGTTCGTCTGCGCCGCGGCGGCGCCGAAGGCCGAGAGGACGAGGAGCGTGGCGATGAACAGTCTACGCATTGGCGGTAAATCTCCTTAAAATTTCGTTCCGGGTCAACGGTTTGAAGTTCGGAGTATCAGTCGGCCGGACCGCGTGACCTGTAGGGGAAAATGATCGCCGCGACGTGCCAGTCTAAGATGTGCGTGTGACGACCCCGGTTGCTCCGGCGCGACCGTTCGAGGGCTTCAGAATAGTGCCCGTAAGTCGTACAGGTACAACGCTTTTCCCGCGCGCGGAAGACGGCGAGGCCGGGGCGCGACGGTGTCAGCGCGCGCTTCCGGCCTCTCGAATTTTCGTCTCTTTCCGGCATCACTTCGGCGACCGCTGCGTCCGTGCGCGCCGGGTGTTTCGCGGCGCGTTTAGGTCTAACGGCTTTGCGCTCCGGGGCTTTCGCGCCGGATGGCCTTTGTCGGTGTGGCTTTTCAGGCGGCGGCGCGTGGGGCGCGCCGGCTACAACAAAAGTATAGAGGCTCGCGGGCGCGCTTGTGAAGCAAAAGTTTTGTGGAGCTTGGGAGAGTAACTTCCAGAAAAATCGGTGACGCGCGCCGGTCTATTTTGCCCGACGCCGCCGGTTGAATTATGCTCGCGGCAGATACGTCAAAGCGGACAGGAGGATACGAATGACTCTCATCGATCTGCTCTTGCTGCTGCTCGTCGCGGGGGTGTGCGGGGCGATAGGGCAGGCCATCGGCGGGTTTTCGCGCGGCGGCTGTCTGGTCTCGATCGCGCTCGGGTTCGTCGGCGCGCTGCTGGGGATGTGGCTCGCGCGGCAGGCGGGGATGCCCGAGCTGCTGCCGGTCGAAGTCGGGGGCCAGACCTTCCCCGTCGTCTGGTCGATCATCGGGTCGGCGCTCTTCGTCGCGGTCATCGGGCTCATCTCGCGCTCGCGCGGGTGAGCCGGGAAGTGTGGCCGCGAGGTAACATTTTTCTCTCAACATGCCCCGGCGCCGCACGGGGCTAGACCGCGCGCGCGGCGTTCGGCTACACTCGCCCGCGACCCCAAGTCTCCCCGACAACGTTTCACACCTCGCGGCGCGCGCAGACCGCCGGGCCACACGCGCGCTTTAAGAATTGCGCGCCCGCGGAGTTTTCCAAAGATGGTCGCCACGGCTCCGACGAAATCCATCCCGACGTTTACGAGCGCGCGCAACGCGCTCGCGCCCGACCTCGCCTACTTCCGGCGGCTCTACCCCGAGACGGTCGCCAACTTCGGCGCGCTCCCCAAACGCGAGGAGTGGCTGCGCCGCATCTGGGAGCTGGAGACGGCGTGGCGCGCCGACTGGGAGACGCGCGGCGGCGCGCACTCGGACACGGAGGCGGTCGTCTTCGGCCCCCCGCCCGCGGCGGCGCCGAAGGCCGAAGCGGAGTTCGACGCGGTTTACACGGGCGGCGCCGCGGCGCTGCTGCACGCGGCCGCGCTCGCCTGCGGGCACGAGCGCCGCGTGCTGGTCGTCGGCCCCGCGCGCGCAGAGGGCGAGGCCGGCGGCGTCTGGAACCTTTCGGAAGACGAGCTGAAGGAGTTGGAGGGCGCGGGCGTCTTCACGCGCGAGGAGGTGGAGGGGTCTGTCCTGAACCGTTACCGCGGCGGGTTCGTGAAGTTCCACGACGCCGCGTCGCGCGTCAAGGCCGGGCCGCTGTGGGTGACCGGCGCGTTGGACGTGGCCGTGGACGGCGAGCGCCTGACCGCGCTCGCGGCGGGGCGCCTGGCGCGGCTCGCGCCGAAGGGCTCGGCCGTCATGAGGGAGCTGCGCTTCGTGCGCGCGTACGTCGAGCCCGCGCGCGTGACCGTCGAGGCCGAAGGGCCGAAGGGCGCGCGCCGTTTCTTCGCGGCGCGCCTGTTCGTGGACGCGTCGGGGGCGGACTCGCCCGTGGCGCGGCAGTTGAACGGCGGGCGCGGGGCGGCGGCGCGCGTGCGGCCTTCGGTCGGCACGGTCGCGCGCGGCTTCGTGCGCGGCGAGGGTCACGACGAGGCGGACTTTCTGGCCGGCGAAATCCTCGTCAGCACCGAGGACGCGAGCGCGCACCGGCAGCTTCTGTGGGAGGGCTTCGCGGGCGCGCCCGCGCGCGGCGACTACGCGACGCGCCTCTTCTTCCACGACACGACCGACTCACCCGCCGACAAGTCTCTGCTCTCGCTCTTCGAGCGCTACTTCGAGTCGCTGCCCACGTACAAGCGCAGGAGCGCGGGCTGGCGCGTCGAGCGCCCCGTCTTCGGCTACGCGCACGCGCCGCGCGAGGGCTGGCGCACGCGGCGGCGTGTGGCGTGCGACCGCGTGATGCTCCTGGGCGACGCGGGGCTGGGGGCCGGCGCCTTCGCGCCCGGGGCGCGCGGCGCGTGCGCGGACGCGGGCGAGCTGCGGCTCCTGGCGCGGCGGACGGCGTCGGCGCTCGCGTCGGGCGAGCTGGACGCGGGGGCGCTCGCGTCGGTCTGCGACGGCGGGTCGGCGCGCGTCGCGGCGGCGCTGGGCCTGGCGGAGTTCATGCGCCCGGCGGCGAAGGGCGCGCCGCACGCGGTCAACGAGACGCTCAACGCGTTGGCGGCCGCGCTCGGCGGTCTGGACGAGGGCGAGCGGCGCGAGGTGTTCCGCGGGCGGATGACGACGGGGGCGCTGAGGCGTCTGCTGGCGCGCATGGCGCGGCTCTACCCGCGCATCTTCGCGCGCGTGCGCGAGCACTTCGGCGCGCGCGGCACGCTCTGCTGGCTGGCCGGCCTGGCCGAGGCGGCGTGGAAGGAGAGAGGGAGTAAAGAGAAGTAGGCAGACGGCAGACGGCAGACGGCAGTTAAAGGCAAGAAGAGTTCTTTAACTAATACTCCTGAACGAATCGGGGGCGGCGAGACTAACAAGCTCGCCGCCCCCGTTTTGTAAGAGCAGATTCGTATAGGAGGCTTTCACATCTTAACTGCCTACTGCCGTCTGCCTGCTGCCTCCTGCTTTCAATGGAGCGGCGGGGGCGACTCGA
>DAIRFV010000442.1:0-3412 GCA_036794905.1 Pyrinomonadaceae bacterium
GTACCAGGATCACGGGCAACTGCCGGAAGGCTCCTGGCGCCCGTCCCAGGCGTTTCGCCGCACCTTCGAGCAGTGTTTCAACACTAGCTTCGGAGTTGTGTGTGGGATAACTACGGAGACGGTGTCCCCAAGCGGAGAATATAAGTCTTCGTTCAACTCATATTGAACCTGCACCGCCCGAACTCGTCCGCGTCTTCGCAGCGGGCAAGTAACATTTCGTTTCGAACAGAATCGCCAGCGGTCACGTCCCGAATCTCGGCATCAAGGAGCGAGTTTCCCCGTACCTCGCCTCTGAGCCGCGCGCCACTCGTACGGGAAGGAGTCTGACTATGAAACGCATCTTGCCCATCACTCTGCTCATTCTCTCCGCGTCCGTCTATGCCTCCGGCCAGTGCAGCGAAGCCGACAAGCAGAAGCTGATCGCCTTAGACAAGGCTTGGAGCGAGGTCGGCCGGCGCGGCGACCGCGCCGCCCTCCAGAACCTTTACGCCGACGATTACATGAACCCCGCCCCGACCGGCACCCTGAACAAGACGCAGACCATCGACGCCGCCGTCCGCGACGCCGAACGCCTCAGGGCCAACCCGCAGGCGGCCGACCAAATCGCCCACGACCTCTACGTCATCACCTGCACGCCGAACACCGCGACCATCACGCACCGCAACGTCGTCACGGCGAAGGTGGACGGCCGCGAGCGGCACTTCTACACGCGCAGCGCGCACTTCCTCGAAAAGCGCGGCGGCGAGTGGAAGGTCGTCAGCGACGCGGGCGGCCCGCTCAGCGACGAGGGGCAGTTGCTCTACCTGGAGATGGCGTGGAGCGACGCCGACAAGGCGGGCGACGTGGCCTGGTTCGAGCGGAATTTCGCGGACGACTTCTACTCCATCAGCACGATGACGGGGAAGCTCAACACGAAGGCGGAGGAGGTCGCGGAGTTCAAGAACAGGAAGGAGGTCCTCGAGTCCGCCGTGGCCTCGGACATGGACGTGCGGGTGGAGGGCAATACGGGGATAGTCACCGGCGTCTACCGCCTCACGGGGCGCGACGAGAAGGGGCAGCCGATGGATCGCCGGATTCGCTACACCGACGTCTACGTCAAGCGTGACGGGCGCTGGCTGGTTCTCGCCTCACAGGGCACACTCATCAAGTGAAGCCGCCGGGTCGGCCGCCGTGCTTTCGCTGACTCCGCCCGAACTCATTCGGGCGGAGTCGAAGCTCATGTTTGGCGGTAATATGCCTGATGGGTCAGGTGTATTACCGCCTTACTCATGCAAGGCCGAGCGACAACTGATTTGAAGCCAACCCTCTTCCTCAACACTTCTCTCGTATCAGGCCACTTTCCCCTCCGTCCGTAAAGTGAAATTCGATGGTAAAGGTTTGCCCGGTGTTCTGGGCGGAGGCGACGGGGCTTTCGGTCTCGGAGCTGGCGGGCGTGCTGTTGGGTCTTGAGATGCGTGGGCTGTTGAGGCAGCTCCCCGGCAGGTGCTTCGTCAGGAAGATGTAGGGCGGCGTGCGCGGCCGCGTGCGTTCGGCGCCGCGGCCGTCGCGCGAATAAATGTGGACATCCCCCGCCCCTCTGTGATTGTATGCCGTGCCGTGGAGGGCTTCGCATGAAAAGAACGGGTCGCAGAATTGTCCGCCTCGCGCTGGCGCTGACCGCGTGGGCGGCGGCCGCCTCGAACGTCTTAGCCGCGGGCCGTCAGGCCGACGCGCGCCTCCCCTCCACGCCGTTGAAGTTCGGCGTCTTCACCGCGCGGTTCGAGCCCGCCGGCACGTTCAAGGTCGAGGGCGACCGCTGGCCCACGCTCGAGGGCAACTGGACGTTGAAGGGCGACGAGGTCGAGTTCCGCCTGACCGCCGCCGCCCCCAAGGGCTGCGAAGGGCCGGGGCGGTACAAGGTTCGCACTGACGGCGGCCGGGTCGGCTTCGACCTCGTCGCGGACGACTGCACGCCGCGGCGGATGATTCTGGACCGCAGCACCTGGGCGCCCGCCGGTGAAGCCACACCTAAGCCCGCGCGGCGCATCCTGAGGACTTCGGTCGCGCGCGCGCCCGCGCGGGCGGAGCCGGGCAGCCCGTCGGGGGACTGGCCCTCGTTCCGCGGCCGGCAGGCTGCGGGCGTGGCCGACGGGCAGAACCTCCCGGACCGCTGGGACGGCGCGAAGGGCGAGAACGTGCTGTGGCGCACGCCCGTCCCCGGCCTCGCGCATTCGAGCCCCGTCGTCTGGGGGGACAAAATCTTCGTCACCAGCTCCGTCAGCCGCGACCCGCATGCTTCCTTCCGCCCCGGACTCTACGGCGACGGCGACGCGTCGAAAGACACCTCCGAGCAACGCTGGGTGCTCTACGCCATCGACAAGCGCACCGGCAACATTCTGTGGGAGCGCACGGCGCGGCAGGGCGCGCCCGTGGACAAGCGACACGTCAAGTCCACCTACGCCAACTCGACCCCCGCGACCGACGGCCGCGTCGTCGTCGCGTGGTTCGGGTCGCAAGGCGTCTACGCTTACGACATGAAGGGGCGCCTGCTCTGGAAGGTGGACCTGGGGCGGCTCAACCTCGGCGCCTACGACATCCCGACCTACGAGTGGGGCCCGGCCAGCTCGCCCGTCATCTGGGACGGCCTCGTCATCCTACAGTGCGACACGCAGGACGATTCGTTCCTCCTCGCGCTCGACGCCGCGACGGGGAAGACCGTGTGGAAGACCGAGCGCGACGAGCTGCCGTCGTGGGGCACGCCGACCGTCGCCGTGACCTCGAAGGGGCCGGAGCTGGTGGCGAACGCTTCGAACTACGTCAGGGGTTACGACCCGCGGACGGGGAGGGAGCTGTGGCGGCTCGGGCGCAGCTCGAAGATCACGGCGCCGACGCCCGTCTTCGCCGAAGACCTCTTCGTCGTCGTCAGCGGGCGCGCGCCCGAGCGGCCCATCTTCGTGGTGCGCGGCGGCGCGAGGGGCGACATCACGCCGCCCGAGGGCCAGACCGACAGCGCGGCGGTCGCGTGGAGCCGCACGGGGCGCGGCTCCTACATGCCGACGCCGCTCGTCTACCGCGGCCTGCTCTACGTGCTGGCGAACAACGGGGTGCTGGACGCCTACGACCTGCGGACGGGCGAGGAGGTCTACCGCCAGCGCCTGCCGACGGTGGGGAGCGGCTTCAGCGCGTCGCCCGTGGCCGCGGACGGCAAGCTCTACCTCTCGAACGAGGACGGCGAGGTGCTCGTCGTCGCGGCCGGCCGGAAGTTCGAGCACGTCGCGACGAACTCGATGGGCGAGCTGCTGATGGCCACGCCCGCCCTCTCCGAAGGCGTCATCTACGTCCGCACGGCGAAGAGCCTCTTCGCCGTCGGGCAGAAGAAATAAGCGTGCGGCGACGGAATTAAACCACAGAGACACAGAGGCACGGCTTGATG
>DAIRFV010000168.1:0-12556 GCA_036794905.1 Pyrinomonadaceae bacterium
CATCGCGATGGCGGCGGCGGTCGTGAGCAAAGCTTTTCTGAACATGGTTACCTTGGTCTCCCCGTCTAAGAGTTTTTTTTGAAGTCCCTTTGCGCGGCGTGAGCGCGAGGAACTGGAGCAAAAGAGCGGATTCGAGTCTGGAGACCTCTCTTCACGGCCTATCCCGTCAGGTCTTGACCCTTTGTCCTGTGAGGAAAAGATGAGCAATACGGAAAGTGTTCCATAAACGGAAGTGGCCGGGAGATTAACCGGAAAACGGGAGGCGTGGATTTATATCTTTGAAGCGGCCGGGGAAGGGGCTCAACTCTTCCGCCCGAGAATGCTCGTGAAGCGGCCGACGACGGCGCGCGCCTCGGGCAGCCCCCAGAGCGAGGTCAGCGCGAAGTAGAGCAGGCCGTAGGGAGTCAGCACCAGTGCCGCCATGAAGATCGGGTGTATGCCTCCGAGCAGAAGCTTCAAGCCCCACCCGGCGGCCGCGCTCGCCCCGGCCGCGACCCACAGCTTCAGCGCGAAGGAGGTCGAGAGCCCAGTCCGCCCGATGCGCGCGTTCAGCCTGCGCCGGAGCAGGATCAACTCGGCCCACCCCGCGAGCCCCGCCGAGAGCGTGAGCCCGACCGCGCCCCAGCGCAGTTCGAACCCGAGCAGCGGCGGCAGCCACAGCGCGAAGAGGTAGCCGAGCACGGTCGCCAGCGCGACGTGGAGCGCGGCGAAGCGCAGCGGCGTGCGCGTGTCGTGCAGCGCGTAGAAGGTCGAGGCGTAGAGCCGCCCGAAGGTCGAGGGGAGGAGTCCGATGGCCGAGCCCGCGAGGATGGCCCAGACGTAGACGGTGTCTGCGCGCCCGAACTTGCCGCTCTGGTAGAGCGCGCCGACCATCACGTCGCCGAGCGTCAGTATCGCCATGGCCGAAGGCACGACGAAGAACGCTATCCGCCTTAAGCCCGCCGAGAGTCGCAGGCGCAGCTTCTCGGCGACCTCGTCCTGCTCGCCGACGGCGCTCGACATCTCGGGCAGCTCGGCGGCCGAGACCGAGATGCCGAAGAGGCTGACGGGCAGCGTGTAGATGCTCTGCGCGTAGCCGAGCGCGGCGACCGCGCCCGTGCCGAGCCAGCTCGCCAGCCACGCGTCCACGAACGCGCTGATCTGCACGACGCCGCGGCTGACGAAGACGGGCACGAAGTTTCTGAGCACCGTCCGGACGTGCGAGTTCGCGAGCCCGAGCGCGAGCCGCGCCCTCCGCAGAAGCATCAGCACCGTGGGAAGTTGCACCGCGAACTGGAGCGCGCTCCCGAGGACAGAGCCCCACGCCGCGAAGGCCGTCACGTCGCCCCACACGCCGAGGTCTGCGAGCGGGACGCCGCGCGCGGGCCAGCCCGCCCAGGCGAGCGATGCGATGAGGGCGATGTTCCAGACGACGGGGGCCGTGTAAGAGAGGAAGAAGCGCCGGTGGCTGTTGAGCACGCCGAGGCACCAGGCGGAGAGCACGAGGAGCCCGGCGCCGGGGAAGAAGATGCGCACGAGCCGCTCGGTGAGTGCGCGCTTCTCGCCCTCGAAGCCCATCGCGATGGCGTTGATGAGCAGCGGCGTGGCGAGCACCCCGACGAGCACGAGCACCGAGACGACGAGCGCGAGCAGCGTGAAGATGGCCCACGCGACGCGGTCGGCCTCCTCCTCGTCGTCACGCGCGAGCAGCCTGGCATAGACGGGGATGAAGGAGGCCGAGAGCGCGCCCTCGCCGAAGACGTTCTGGAGGAAGTTCGGGATGCGGAACGCCGCGTTAAAGGCGTCCATCGCGTCGGAGTTGCCGAGGAAGTAGGCGAAGACGCGCTGGCGGATGACGCCGACGATGCGGCTCAGCAGAATCCCGGCGCCGACGAGGAACGCGCCCTTGCCCGTGCTCAGGGACTTGCGCTCTTGCCGCGCGACGACCGCCTCGGCGGGGAACTCGCCCGTCACCTCGCCGGCCGTCAAGTCCCTCTGTCCCGCGAGCAGGTCGGACTCGCCGTGCTGTGCCTCGAACGGGTCGGTCACGCCGCGGGGCTTCTCGACGCCGCCCTCTTCGTCTCGTCTCATCCGGCCTCTTTAAAGGTCGTACTCCTTGATCTTCGTTAGGAGCGTCTTGTAGCTGACGCCGAGGTCTTCCGCGGCGCGCGTCTTGTTGCCGTCGTGGGCGCGGAGCGCGCCGGCGATCTTGCGGCGCTCGACGGCGCGGGCGGCGCGCTCCGCCGCCTCGGCGAGCGTGCCGGAGAGGTCGAAGTCGGCGCCGACTTCCTTAACGTCGGCGACCCGCGGCACGAGGCCGAGGTCGGCGGGCGTGAGCGCGTCGGAGTCGGCGAGGATGCAGGCGCGCTCGATGGCGTTCTCAAGCTCGCGGACGTTGCCGGGCCACGGGTGCGTGCGCACGCGCGCGGTCGCCTCTTCGGTGAGCGTCGCCCCGCGCTTGCGCAGCTCGCGCCCGAGCTGCGCGGCGAAGTGGCGCGCGAGCATCACGGCGTCGTCGCCGCGCTCGCGCAGCGGCGGCACGCGGACGGGGAAGACCGCGAGGCGGAAGTAGAGGTCGCGGCGGAACTCGCCGGCCTCCGCGGCCGTCTGCAAGTCGCGGTTCGTGGCGGCGACGATGCGCACGTCCACGGGGACGGGCGCGCGCCCGCCGATGCGGTCAACGACCTTCTCCTCAATCGCGCGCAGGAGCTTTCCCTGCACGCCGAGGGGCAGCTCGCCTATCTCGTCAAGAAAGATCGTGCCGCCGGCGGCCAGCTCGAACTTGCCCGGCCGGCGCTCGGTCGCGCCCGTGAACGAGCCGCGCTCGTGGCCGAACAGCTCCGACTCGATGAGCGTCTCGGGGATGGCGGCGCAGTTGATGGCGACGAAGGCGCGGTCGCGGCGCGGGGAGAGGTGGTGGACGGCGCGCGCGAACAGCTCCTTGCCCGTCCCCGACTCGCCTAGGAGGAGGACGGTCGTGTCGGTCGCGGCGACGCGCTGCGTCTCGGCGACGGCGCGCTTGATGGCGTCGGATTCGCCGACGATGCGCGGGAAGCCGTAGCGGCGCGACCACTCCTCGCGCAGCAGGACGTTCTCGGTGCGCAGCCGCATGTGTTCGAGCGCGCGCTCGACGAGGAGCAGGAGGTGGTTCGAATCGACGGGCTTCTGGAGGAAGTCGTGCGCGCCCTCCTTCATCGCCTGCACGGCCTCGTCGATGGAGCCGTAGGCGGTCATCAGGATGACGGGCACGTCCGCGGCCGCCGCCTTCGAGGCGCGCAGCACGTCTATCCCCGAGCCGTGCGGCATCCGCAGGTCGGTCAGCACCAGCCGGAACGGCTCGCGGGTGACCGATTGCGCGGCCGCGCGCGCGTCCGCCGCCTCGGCCACGCTGTAGCCCGCGCTCTCCAGCGTCAAGCGCAGCACGCGCCGCAGACTCTCCTTGTCTTCGACGAGCAGGATGTCAGGCATAAAAAAGGCCGTTAGCTTTTGGCTATTGGCTGTTAGCCTCCCTTCCGCCGCGTGTTCGTTGACGAAAGCTAACAGCCAATAGCCAAAAGCTAACAGCTCCTTAGTGGCGGATGGTAACGACGGGCGCGGAAGGGTGTCAAGGCGGCTCGGCCGCGCGCGGCAGAAAGCGGCGGGCGGCGCGGGGGTCGAACCCCGCGCCGCCCGCCGCGCAGAAACTCTTACACCGCTTTGCCTACCTCTCGACGATGCCGACGGCGCGCGGGCCTGTGGACTCCATCGCCTTGCGCACCCACTCGGAGTCGTAGCCGACGAGCGAGTTGCCGCCGCCGGAGGTCGTCAGGCTCGGCGCGGTGAAGCCGCCCGAGCCGGTGTAGGACTTGGAGGTCGAGTCGTAAGTGTGCTGGAACTTCGCGACGACGAGCGCGCCGTCGATGCCGGGGGTGCCGCCGCGGTCGACGACGCCGTCCCCGAGCGCGAGGACGAGCCCTTTGAAGTCAGCGGAGCCGCTCTGCGTGTACTTGCCGGTCACGATCAGCAGCCCGGCCCCGTCGTCGCTATTCCCGGTGAGGTCCAGGTCGCCCTCCACGAAGCTGAACAGCGGGGTCGTCACCGTGCCGTGGTTCGACGGGTTCAAGCGCCCCTCCTTGACTGCCTTGGCCCGCATCTGGGTGAGGAAGAGGCGCGCGCTGTTGGCGTCCTTGAGCCACCAGTCGAGCTCCGCCGTGCTGAGCTTCGCGATCTGCCCCGCGCCGATGACGTTGTCGGCGTCGCCGTTGATGGCGTCCTCGGCCTTGCCCTTCACGCCGGTGTTGAGGCCGTCGCCGCCGTCGTAGTCGGCCGAGTTAGTGACGGCGAAGGCGGGCAGGTTCGCGGAGAGCGCCGCGCCGTCGTTGCCGTTCCAGAGGTGCGGGTTGCTGTTGCCGATGGCGAAGGTGGTCATCGCCGTGGCGTCGGTGTCGTGGCTGTGGAGGGCGACGGCGGCGCGCGCCGTGAAGTCGAAGCCGTAGTCGTCCACCATCATCTCCATCACCTTGACGGCCCCCTGCGGCCCGCGCCCGACGGAGCGGACGAGGAGGTAGCGCGGCGTGTAGTTGGCCGCGATGGTGGCGTTCGAGGCCAGACTCGGGTCGCTCACCGTCACCTCGTACCTGAGCGACGGGCTGTTCGAGAGCGTGACCGGCATGGTGCCGAGCCACTGCGAGAGGTCGTTGCCGTCGTTGGTGCAGGCGGCGGCCGTGCCGCAGGCGAAGGTGTGGAAGTTCGCCTGGAGGGTGCCGGCGCCGTCGCGGTTGCGGCGAATGACCGTCAGCGCCGACTGGAGCCCGGCGTCCGCGGCGTAGTAAGCCTGCACCTCGGCGGTGGCGTCCACGGCGTTCGAGACCGTCATGCCGGCCGTCGCGATGAGCGCGCCGCCCGCGGCCAGCAGCAGCATCGCCACGAGCAGCGACATGACGAGTGCGGCGCCGCGCTCGCCCCGGCGCCGGCTGGTGATTTCACTGGGCTTGCTTCTCATCTTCGATAGACTCCACGTCCGGCCGCGCGCGCGGCCCTCACAGGCTGAGCAGGAGGTTGCGCAGCACGGCCTCCGAGACCAGTTGCATCTGCGAGGCCGGCTGGTAGCCGGCCTGCCCCGCCGTGCCGACGGCGGGCAGCGTGACGGTGACGGTGATCTTGACCCGCTGCGCGGCCGCGGCGCTGGCGGCCGTCGCCCTGTCCTCGTCGAGGTACTCGAACGACAGCGAGTCGATGCGGTTGGCGAGCGCCGAGATGGCGTTCCCGTTGTTCACGTCCTGCCGCGTGATGAGGCGCTGGTTGTCGCCGCTCCCGCCCGTGGTGTTGTTGATGAGCGTGTAGACGATGTCCTCGCCCGCGTCGGACGTGTCCGTGTCGCACGTCGAGGTGACGCCGCAGAAGGCGTTGAGGTTCGAGCGGACACGGATCGCGAGCTCGTCGGAGTTGGCGGCCACCAGCCCGTTGTTCGACATCCCGAGGCCGGCGTTCGATATCTCGCGCGTCATGGCCTGGAGCGCCCGCTGCACGTCGGCCACGGCCTCGGCGCGCTGGTTCTCGCGCTGGCGGACGAACATCGACATGGACAGCAGCCGGCTGGCGATGACCATGATGACGAGCGTCACGCCGAGCGCGACCATCAACTCGATGAGCGAGAAGCCGGCCTCGCCCGCGCGCCGCCCGCCCTTCCTGCCGGTTCGTGTCAGCATAACTCTCGTCCTCTCCGCGCGTGCGCCGCCCTCAGTTATTGCCGACGGTGTCGGAGGTGCGCACCATCAACAGGGTCACGCCCCCGGGGCTGAAGCGGTTGCCCGAGACGGCCGGCGTCACGGTCACGGTGACCCTCTTCTGCCGGTTGGCAGGGGTGGTCGTGCCGTCGTTCACGATCTGCGTCCTGACGGTGAAGCTGCGCTCGTCGGCCTCGCCGGTGTCGGTGCTGCCGCGCGTGACCGTCACGGTGGTGTCGCCCGCCGCGAGCGCGGCGTCGGAGAACTCCCTGGAGCGCAGCTCCTCCATCGTCTCCTGGGCGACGGCGAGGGCGCGGGCGCGGTCGCTCGCCCCGGCGTTGAAGTTGGTCGAGAAGAGGAAGAGCGCGATGGCGCCGAAGCCGACGACCAGCGCGACGAAGAGCGCGATGACCGTCTCAAGGATGGTGAAGCCGGCCTCGGCGCGCGGCGTGCGCGACGGGCGGCGGGGCTGTCTCGGGCTGTGTAGTCTCATCGCGAGAATCCCCCGTCAGTTGACGACGTTGACGTAGACTTTCTGTGCCAAGCCGCAGCCGGAGGACGGGGTGACCCAGAAGCTGAAGTTGCCCTTGTTGCCGTTGCCGGTCTTGGACGTGACGGTGATGCTCGTGCTCGACACGCTCACCTCCAGCTTGTTGGGAACCTGCGACAACGTGAAGGCGCCCCCGGTGGTCGGCGGGTTGGTGAAGGTGACGGTGAAGGTCGTGGTCTTTGAGCTCGCGCTGGCGTCGTTGTCGTTGTGAATCACGACGGCCGTAGTCTCCGTGGTCGCGGGCGATATGGTCATGGAACACTGCTGTGTGGTCGTCCCGCCGGGCGTGGTGCCGCCGCCGGTTGAGGTGCCGCCGCCCGTGCTGGTGCCGCCGCCGGTTGAGGTGCCGCCGCCCGTGCTGGTGCCGCCGCCGGTTGAGGTGCCGCCGCCGCCGGTGCTGCCGCCGCCGCTTGAGGTGCCGCCGTCGGTGCCTCCGCCGACCGTGGTGCTCCCGCCGGTGGTAGTGCCGCCGCCGGTCGTGGTGGTGCCGCCGCCGGAGGAGGTGCCGTTCGGGCCGAGCGAGCCCACGTCGCCCCCGCCGGCGGTGTAGCTGCCCGCGCTCAGCGTGATGGCCCTGCGGTCTACGGAGACTTCGCCCGCGGCCGTGATACCGATGACCGACTCGTGGCCGCGCGTGTTGGTGAAGGTGATGCGGTAGGCGCTCGCGGTGCGGCCGCGCCAGTCGAAGCTGATCTGGACGGGGTCGGCCGCCGTGGGCACCTTGTTGACCGTGGTGCTCTCGGTGGTCACCGCGACGTTGGTCACGGTCACGCCGTCGGGCAGGTCGAAGTCGCGCTCGTCGAGCGCGCCGTCGTAGTTCTGGTCGTAGTTGGCGGTGTAGCCGGCGGCCGACTCGAACTTGACCGACGCGGGGTTAGCGACAGTCCCGTCGCCGTGTCGCCTGATCGAGTCGAGGCGCGCCTTCTCGGCGTAGCCCGCGAACTCGCGCGACGCGCTGGTCAGCTTCATCTGGTCGCGCGCGACGGCGATCTGCATCACGGCGAAGGTCGTCACGACCGCCACGACGGCCATCGTGATGACGATCTGCACCATCGAGAAGCCGCGCTCGCAGCGCCGGCCGCCACTCAAATTCGAACTGGTCGTCAAAGTCATCCCCAGCCTCCTCGCATCCATTCCCATCGACGCCCGGCCCGAAAAAGCGTGCGGGCCGGCGCACACACTTGGGCAAAGGTGGTGCCACTGGCCCGGGCGGCGGAAATGGCGCGCTCTTTGAACGCGGACGCCGCGCGCGCGCCCGCGCGGCGTCACCTTATGTGACAAGTTGAGAAGCGGGCTTCACAGTCGCGCGCGGGCGGCGGTTTGTGGAAGCGGCGGGCGGCGGTTCCGGGAAACGTCGCGCGCCGGTTCCGCCGGAGGGCGCGGGACGCACGCGCGTTACATAGCCTTGTTACCGACAGAAACAGGAGGGCAGGTGGCGGGCTCCGGGCGTGACTTGCGCCGCATGCAGGCGCCCGCGGCGCAAGTCACGAAGGACATACAGGGTTACGGTCGAAGCGGCGCGGCGGCGGCGGCGGCGGCTTGTGAATTGCACTTAAGGGAGGGTGGGCGCGCGTACGCGCGCGTCAATCGCGGCGGCAGTCCGGCAGGAGCGGTGCGGCGCATGCATCTCAGGCCCCTTCCGAACGCCAACCCTAAACCCGCGAGAATCGCCGCGGCGCGTGCGGTCCGCACATCGCGCGCGCGGGCGAGGAGCGCCCCGGCGGTCGCCGAGCCGCCGGGGCGCGCAATTTTTAAGAACAGCAGTCAGTAATCAGATGGCAGTCGGCAGTTAAAGGCAAGAAGCTTTTCTTGACGCATCCTTTCCTGAAGACGATGCGTCTGCGTGAAATAAACGGAGGCGGCGAGTAATGAATCTCGCCGCCTCCGTTTAGTTCATGGTGCCTTCTTCTTTTAACTGCCTACTGATTCGGACTCGTCGGCTCGTACTCGTCGAGCGCGGCGGCGCGGCCGCTGTCGAACTCGGAGGAGGCGAGGCGGATGGCCATCGTCTGGGGCGCGTAGGTGAAGGGCGCGGGGCCGCCGCGCTCGTTCTGTAGCTCGGTGACGAGCGCGTCCTGCCACTGGCGGAAGCGCACGACGGAGCCGCGCTGGTCGAAGATGACGAAGAGCAGCGTGTCCTGGTTACGCGTGCGGAGCTGTCCGACGAGCGCGCTCGCGCCGCCGTCGGTGCGCGGGAGCGTGCCGGTCTTGGCGATGACGCTGCCGCGGCCGGGGCTGTCGGCGTAGCGCTTCAGGAGCGTGCCCGGGTCAACGCCCGCGACCGGCAGGATGTCGGCGGCCTTCAGGTTATTCTCGTGCAACTCGTCCAGGAGAGCGCGGTAGACCTTCATCATCTGGCGCGGCGTCATGCGGTTCGTGCCGAGGCCGCTCGCCGTCGCCAGGCGGAACTCGCCCGGGTTGAATCCGAGGTCTGTCGTGAGCAGGCGCGCGAGCCCCTGCGCGCCGCCCAACTGGTCGCCCAAACGCTCGGCCATGAAGTTGTTCGAGTAGCAGAGCAGCACCTTGAGCACGTCCGCGAGCGGCGGCGAGTAGTGCGTCGAGACGGCGCGCGCGCCCTTCGGCACGGCGTCCACGTAGACGGCGCCCAGCACGGCGACGCTCGGCGTCGTCTTCAGACCCTCGGCGTCGCGCAGCGCCACGCGGGAGTCGTACCAGGCGCGCGTGGCCGCGGCCGGCCGGCGCTCCGAGTCGAGCGCGTCGTAGAAGCGCTCGCCCGAGCGCTGCGACGACGCGCTGAAGTTCATCGTGAAGCGCGGCGCGACGACGAGGTCGCCCGTGACCGTCTTCACGCCGAGCTGGTTCAGCTCGCGCGCGACGGCGACGGCGTGCTCGTCGTGGAAGGAGGGGTCGCGACCCGAGACGATGAGGTCGCCGCCCACCGTGCCCGTCGTCTTGTCGAAGTTACCCGTGATCCAGATGGTGGTGGCGAAGCGGTGCTTCGCGCCGAAGGTGCGCAGCGCGGCGAGCGCGGTGACGAGCTTGACGGCCGAGGCCGGGTTGTACTGCTGGTCGGCGGCCTCCGCGCGCACGACCTCGCCCGAGAGCTTCTCGACGAGCACGCCCCGATGAATGAACGCGGGCGGCTGCTCCTCCTCGGCGACGACGAATAGGTCGTCTTCGATTGAAGGAAGCGGCGGCACGCTCGTCGGCGTCGCGACGGGCTGCTGCTCCGAAGTGGACACGACGTGCTGCCCGCGCGCGGACGCCGCGGGGCCCAGCATGATGACGAGAGCCAGTATGAGATGTAAACTCTTCAACCCGATTGCTCCTTGCCGCCGGTTCGAGGCGAACCAAAAGGGCGCGCCATGATAGCACAGGCCGTCAAGCCGAACGGCGCGCGCAAAATTTCGCGGGAAGAGTCAGGCGGGCAAACACTTTGATGCGAAATGACATCGTACGCGATGCATGCACCGCCTCTGTGACTTAAAAACGCAAAGCAAGCGTCATTCCGAAAAGTAGGCAGAAGGCAGATGGCGGTACGCAGTTAGCCGGTTGCGAGAGTTTGTCTTTATCCTGCGGCAAGTCGCCGGAGTCGAAACAAGAAGATTCTCAAGTTAACGGTTCTTAACCGCCTACTGCCTACTGCGCACTTCCTTTGACAAGGCCGAAACCGCGACCATAGAATTTCGATACGTTCCAGCGAGCCTCGCCTTTGAACTTGTCGAACAGAGTGCGCAGAGAGAGAGAGCCCGTCACGGTCGAGCAGATTCGCTCCGCGCACCGCGCGCGCCGCGCAGAGATACGCGCGCGCCTCCGGGAGTTCGAGGAGGTGTGGCGGGCGGCCGACGACGCGCGGCTGTGGGAGGAGATGGTCTTCTGCATCTTCACCGCGGGCGCGTCGGCGCGGATGGGGCTCGGGTCAATCGAGGCCGTGCGCCACCTGCTCGCCAGCGGTACGCACGAGGAGTTGACGCTCGCGCTCCTGGGCCGGCACCGTTACCCGAACTCGCGTTCGGGCTACATCGTCGTCACGCGCGAGTACCTTGAGGGCGACTGCCGGATGCGCCTGCGCGAGCGGCTCTCGTCTTTCGGCGACCCCGTCGAGCGGCGCGACTGGCTCGCGCGCGAGAAGGGCATCAAGGGGCTCGGCTACAAGGAGTCGAGCCACTTCCTGCGCAACGTCGGCCTGCGCGGCTACGCCATCCTCGACAAGCACATCCTGCGCTGCCTGTTCGAGGTCGGCGTCCTCGAATCGCCGCAGCCGCCCGCGACCCGCGCGCGCTACCTCGCCACCGAGCAGCGCCTGCGCGACTTCGCCCGCGACCTCTCGATAGACTTCGACGAACTCGACCTCGTTCTGTGGTCGATGAAGACGGGCGAGATTTTGAAGTGAGAAGGGCGTGAACCGTGAACCGTCAACCGTGACAAGAAAAACCGTCTTCCCTCTTGTCACGGCTCGCGGCACTTTCGTCACGCGGAGGCACAGATGAAAAGACTTTCCCCCACGGCGGCCGGCGTATTGGCCGCCCTCGCGTTTGCCGCCGCGGTCGCGCTCGCGCCCGTTGCGGCGGCGTCGGACGAGAAGGCGAGGGCGCGCGCCGAGCGCGCGACGCGCGAGGGCGAGTACGAGGCGGCCGAGAAAATTTACCGCGAGCTGCTGGCGAAAGACCCGCGTGACTCCGCGGCGCGTTTGGGGCTGAGCCGCGCGCTGCTCAAGCAGCGCAAGCACCTCGAAGCCTACGACCACGCGGCGCGCGTCATCGCGCGGGAGCCCGAATCCGCCCGCGCGCACGCGCTCCTGGGCGCGGCGCTCCTCGGCTCGGGCGACTTCCGCCTCTCGGTCGAGGAGTTCCGCACGGCGCTCACCTTCAAGGACGACGAGGCCATCGCCATCGGCGGGCTCGCGATGGTCGACTTCTACGAGAACCGCATCGCGCAGAGCCTCGCGGGGCTGCGCCGCGCGGCCTTCATCGATTCGAGTGAGCCCGACTACATCTTCAACCTCGGGCAGGTGGCCGCGCGCAACGAGCGTTACAAGGAGGCGGCCGACGCCTACGAGACCTTCCTGCGCGTCGCGCCCAAGACCGACTCCGACCGCCGCGCGCGCATCCGCGGCCTCATCGACTTCCTGCGCTACCTCGGCCAGCAGGGGAGCCTGCTCGCGGTGGGCGGCCCCAACTCGGTCGCGCTCCCGTTCGAGCTGGTCAACAGCCGCCCCGTCGTCCAGGTGCGCGTCAACGGCTCGCAGAAGACGCTGCGCTTCGTCGTGGACACGGGCGCGGGGATGTGCGTCATCTCCGAGGAGGCGGCCGAGCGGATGGGCATCCGGTCGGTGGCGCGCGGCGGCATGGCGCGCGCCGTCGGCGGCGAGGGGCGCTTCGAGATCGTCTACGGCTTCCTGCAATCGCTCCACGTCGGCGACGCGCGCGTCGAGCGCGTGCCCGTCTACATCCGCAAGTTCTACAACGAGCAGGAGCCGGTGGACGGCTACATCGGGCTCTCGGTGCTCGGCAAGTACACGACCGTGGTCGACTACGGCGGCCGGGAGATGCTCCTGCTGCGCGAGGAAGAGGCGCGCCGCGCCGCGGCCGTGCCCGCGCCGCCCGCGGCCTTCGAGGTGCCCATCCGGACGACTTCGAGCGGCTTCTGGAGCGGCGAGGTCGTCTTCGACGGACTTGAGAAGCCGGTCAACTTCATCATCGACACGGGCGCCTCGATCTCGGTCGTCTCGAAGGCGCTGGCGGCGCGCGCGGGCTTCGAGCGCTTCGCGCAGTCGGGGCACATCAAGGTCTACGGCGCGGCGGGCCTCGCCGACAACATCCAGACCATCCTGCTCCCGCGCCTCGGGTTGGGCGCCTACACGTGGCAGAACATCCACGCGGCGGTGCTCGACATGGAGGCCATCAACGAGACGGCCGGGTTCGAGCAGACGGGCATCATCGGCGGCAACATCCTGCGCCGCTACCGCGTGGTCTTCGACTTCGGGCGCGGCCGCATCCGCCTCGACCCCGACCCGCGCGTCACGCCGCAGGAAGACCAGCGGGGCAAGCCGGCCGCGGTGTCGGGGCAGTCATGAAGCAGAGCATCTATTTGGAAACCTCGGTCGTCGGCGCCTACCTCGACAACGGCGAGCCGTTCCGGCGCGACCTGACCATCCGGTGGTGGGAGCACGAGATGTCGGAGTACCGACCCGTCGTCTCGCCGCTCGTCGTCCGCGAGCTGGAGCGCGTGCCGGAGCCGCACCGCACGGGCTACCTGAAGCTGGTCGCGCCGCTCGAACAGGTGGATTTGACGGACGAGGTCGCCATCCTCGCCGAAGGCTACATCTCGCGCGGCATCTTCCACCGCAAGTACATCGGCG